>JAEYTJ010000174.1 GCA_023434095.1 Pseudomonadota bacterium
CGCTCTGCCCGTGCATCGGCGCCATGCCGCCGAGGCTGCCGGCGGCGACGGTGGAGCCGTGATAGGCATTGCGGCGCGAGATGATGATCTTCTTCTCCGGCTTCTCCTTGATCTGGAAATAGCGGCGGACGAGCTTGATCACCGTATCGTTGGATTCCGAGCCGGAGCCTGTGAAGAACACCTTGTTGAACTGTGGCGGGGTCAGCTCGGCGAGCTTCGCCGACAGCTCGATGGCCGGGCGGTGGGTGGTCTTGAAGAAGGTGTTGTAATAGGGCAGCTCGCGCAGCTGGGCCGCCACCGCCTCGACGATCTCCTCGCGGCCATAGCCGACATTGACGCACCACAGCCCGGACATGCCGTCGAGGATGCGGTTGCCGTCGGAATCGGTCAGCCAGACGCCTTCCGCCTTCACCACGATGCGGGAGCCTTCCGCGTTGAGCGCTTTCATGTCGCTGAACGGGTGGAGGTGATGGGCGGCATCGAGCGCACGCAGCTCGGCGGTGGTTTTCGGCAGGGTCATGACGCGCACTCTCGCCAGAGTTATGAAGCTGCGGCGCACAATGTGATCACATTTTGCGTGCGTCAAGCCTTGCCGCGTGGCACAAGTGCGGCCGGCAGGCCCGGGGGCCGGCCCGGCGCCGGCGCGGGAGCGTGAGGCGGCTTGACCGCGCCCCCTGCGCCGTGACCAGAATTGACGTGTCGGCTTTTACCAGGTGGATCATGCCATTGCCCGAAGCCGTGGGAGACGCCACGGCGGCTGCCCGCGAAACCGTTCCGCAGATCGACGAATTCGGCACCTATGTCGCCGCCCACGGCGCGCCGGAGATCGTCGAGGTGCTGTTGCCGGACACCCACGGGGTGCTGCGCGGCAAATGGATTCCCGGCGGGGCAGGGGGCAAGATCTGGGGCGACGGCGTCGCCATTCCCCTCTCCATCTTCGGGCTGGACATCTGGGGGCGCGAGGTCGAGGAGACCGGCGTCCATATGGAGACAGGCGACCGCGACGGCATCTGCCGGCCGGTACCCGGCACGCTGAAGCCGGTGCCATGGTCGCCGCGTCCGTCGGCGCAGGTGGTGCTCTCCATGTACGAGCCGGACGGCCGTGGCGGCGAGCGGCCCTGGGAGCTCGACCCGCGCCACAAGCTGGAGGCGCAGGTGCAGCGGCTCGCCGCGCTCGGCCTCACCCCCTGCGTCGCCTTCGAGCTTGAGTTCTACCTCATGAAGCCGGCCCCCGGGCCGGGTGGGGTGCCCGAGCCGGTGTTTCCCGCCTCGTCGGGCGGCCCGGCGCGGCAGAACATGTATTCCATGTCCGACCTCGACGCCTATGCCGGCCTGCTGCACGACATCCGCGAGGCCGCGCGCATACAGGGCCTGCCGGCCGATACGGTCATCTCCGAGGCCGCCCCCGGCCAGTACGAGGTGAACCTCTATCACCGGCGCGACCCGATGGCGGCGGCGGACGACGCCATCCTGCTGCGCCGGCTGATCGACGGTGTGGCCCGCAAGCACGGGGTGCGGGCGAGCTTCATGGCCAAGCCCTTCCTCGACTTCGCCGGCTCCGGCATGCATGTGCATGTGAGCCTGACCGACGGCGAGGGCCACAACGCCTTCGGTGCCGGCGAGGCGGGCGACCGCCTGCTGCGCCACTGCGCGGCGGGGCTGCTGACCACCATGGCCGACACCGCGGTGCTCTATGTGCCGAGCTATAACGGCTTCCGCCGGCTGGTGCCGGGTAGCTACGCGCCCACCAGCGTCTCCTGGGGCTATGACAACCGCGCGGTGGCGGTGCGGGTGCCGAACGGCCCGCCCAAGGCGCGCCGGCTGGAGCACCGCATCGCCGGCGCCGACGCCCATCCCCACCTCGTGCTGGCGGCGATCCTCGCCGGCATGCTGGAGGGCATCGAGCGCGGGGAGGAGCCGCCGCCGCCGCTGACCGGCAACGCCTATGAGCAGGAGGCGCCGCACCTGTCCTACGACATGGGCGAGGCCATCCGCCTGTTCGGCGCCTCGGACTTCGTCGGGCGGGCTTTCGGCACCGAATATCAGCGGGTGTTCGCCATCATGAAGGAGGCGGAGCTCTTCGCCTTCGAGCGGCGGATCAACCCGCTCGAATACGAAACCTATCTGTGAGGTAGCCGCATTGGTGAGCAGGGCCAGAGGTTGGGCAAACTCCGGGTTGAGCAAACCCCGCCGACGCTCTAGCCTTGGTACGATAGGGTTCTGAACCTTAGCCGAACAACACTTTCCGAGGAGAATAGGATGTCGCGCCTCCTGACCACCATCGCGGCCGGTCTGCTGACCGCGCTGGCCATTGCGCCGGCAGCGGCGCAGGACAAGGTCGTGAACGTCTACAACTGGTCCGACTATATCGACGAATCGGTG
Organism: Pseudomonadota bacterium; assembly: GCA_023434095.1. GTDB lineage: Bacteria > Pseudomonadota > Alphaproteobacteria > Rhizobiales > Xanthobacteraceae > Ancylobacter. Next base: position 2,383 of record JAEYTJ010000174.1, read on the forward strand.
CTGGAGGAATTCACCAAGGAAACCGGCATCAAGGTCCGGTACGACGTCTTCGATTCCAACGAGGTGCTGGAGACCAAGCTCCTCGGTGGCAAGACCGGCTATGACGTCGTGGTGCCGACGGGCTCCTTCCTGCAGCGCCAGATTCAGGCCGGCGTGTTCCTGAAGCTGGACAAGGCCAAGCTGCCGAACCTGCAGTACCAGTGGCCGCTGATCTCCGAGCGCCTCGCCGTCTACGATCCCGGCAACGAGTACGCCGTGAACTATATGTGGGGCACCACCGGCATCGGCATGAATGTCGACAAGGTGAAGGAACGCCTCGGCGACACCCCGCTCAACAGCTGGGACATCATCTTCAAGCCGGAGCTGCTCGCCAAGCTGAAGGATTGCGGTGTCTACATTCTGGACGGGCCGGAAGAGGTGATCCCGACCGCGCTGCGCTACCTCGGCAAGGACCCGAACTCCAAGGACCCGAAGGACATCGAGGAAGCCGGCAAGCTGCTGGCGCCGATCCGCAAATACGTGAAGAAGTTCGATTCCTCCGGCTACATCAACGCGCTGGCCGGCGGCGACATCTGCATCGCGCTCGGCTGGTCCGGCGACGTGTTCCAGGCCAAGGCCCGGGCCGAGGAAGCCGCCGAGAAGACTGGCAAGCCGGCGATCAACATCGAGTACGTCATCCCCAAGGAAGGCGCGCTGATGTGGTTCGACAACTTCGCCATCCCGAAGGATGCCCCGCACCCCGAGGAAGCGCTGGCCTTCATCAACTACATGATGAAGCCGGAAGTGGCGGCGAAGAACGCGAACTTCATTTCCTACGCCAGCGGCAGCCTCGGCGCGCAGCAGTTCATCGACAAGGCGATCATCGACAATCCCGCGATCTACCCGGACAAGGAGACGCAGGAGAAGCTGTTCACCGTCACCACCTACCCGCAAAAGGTCCAGCGCGTGGTCACCCGCACCTGGAACGACTTCAAGCGCGGCAAGTGAGTTTCAGGCGAGCAGCGTTTTCAGCTGATACGAAAGGCCGGGCCCAGCGCCCGGCCTTTTTGTTTGAAGGTGCCGAGACGTCGGGCCGCCAATTCTCTCATTCATTCGCGATGACCGTCATCCTGAGGTGCGCGCAGCGCCTCGAAGGATGTTCGTCAGGCGCAAAGGTCCTGCGTGCTTCGAGGCCGGGCTGTGCACCTCAGCATGATGGCGGCCCTCGTGTCCCGGACGCCTGCAGCGTCAGCGGAAGGCGCGCCGGGACCTAGCGGAAAAGTCTTCGGCAAATTCAGCAGGAAGAGAATATGGGCGCCTGCGGCGGCTTCCTGCGCTGCCCCCCGGCGGGGCGCGGGGGGGCCCACGGCTTGTCCGGGGAACGGACGGCTCCGTGCGGCCCGCCTCTGGCGGTGCCAGCTACCCTACATCCGCCAGCGCTTGTAGAACCAGGTCCACTGCTCGGGATATTCGCGCACCCAGCCTTCGACGACGGAGGTGATCATCTGCATCGCCCCGTCCACGTCGATGCGCCCGCTGGCGTCGCGGGGCAGGTCGAGCGCCGGGGTGCACTGGATGCGGAAGCGGCCTTCCGGGAGGCGGATGACCCGCACGCCGTGCACCGGGCATTCATAGAGCCGGGCGAGGCGGGCGATGGTGGGGTTGGCCGAGCAGGGCTGGCCGAAGAACTGCACGGTGGGGCCGCCGCGGCGGGCCTGATCCACCAGAATGCCGAGATGCTTGCCCTGGTCGAGCACGGCGGCGAGCTCGAACACCGCCACATGCGAGGCGGCGACCAGATTGCCCATCACCCGGCTGCGGGCCTCGAACAGCAGGTCGGCGAAGAAGGAATTGTCCGGCGCGCGGAACAGCACCGCGCTGTCCAGTCCCTGCGCGGCGGCGGCGATGGCCGGCAGTTCCCAATTGGCGAGATGCGCAGTGAACACCAGCGCCGGCTTGCCGTCGACCCGCATGGCGACGAAGTTCGACACGCCGGTGGTCTCGATCCGGCTCTTGGCCGGCTCCCACATATTGTACTGCCAGATGCGGTCGAGATGGACGAACTCGCCCGCCATGCGGCCGAGATTGTCCCACATGCCCCGCGCGATCGCCTCGCGCTCGGCCTCGGTCTTCTCGGGGTAAGCGAGCCGCAGATTCCTCAGCGTCACGCGCTGGATGGAGGTGTAGGGCCCGATTCTGCGCGCCCAGAAGCCGCCATTCCACGAGGCAAAGCGCGGCGGCTGCAGCCGCATGACGCGCATCAGCGCCCACACGCCCGCCGAGAGGGCGGCGTCGCGCAGGCGCGTCGTCCAGGGGCGGGAGGCGGTCATCGGGCTCCGGCCGTCAGAAGGTGATGACGACCTTGCCGAACACGCGGCGTGTTTCCAGTCGCTCCAGCCCGGCGCCGAACTGCTCCAGCGGGAATTCGGAATCGATCACCGGCTTGACCCCGCGCTCCATCCGCTTCAGCCCGTCGGCAATGGCGCGGATCGGCGCGCCGAAGGAGCCGATGATGCGGTACTGGCGCTGGAACAGCTGCATCAGGTTCATGTTCACCGACACGCCCGAGGTCGAGCCGCAGGTGACGAGGCGCGCGCCGGGCTTCATCGACAGCAGCGAGCCGTTCCAGGTCTCGGCGCCGACGTGCTCGAACACCACGTCCACGCCCTTCTTCTTGGTGATCTTGCGCACCTCGTGCTCGAAGCGGTCGGTCTTGTAATTGATGACGTGGTCGGCGCCGAGGGCCTTGGCCTTGGCGCATTTCTCGTCGTCGCCCGCCGTGGTGATGACGGTGCAGCCGATTTCCTTGGCCATGCGGATCGCCACCGTGCCGATGCCGGAACCGGCGGCGTGGACCAGGATGGTCTCGCCGGGCTCAAGCTTCGCATTGTCGAACAGCATGTGCTCGACGGTGGAGAAGGTGACGGGCGCGGTGGCGGCGTCGGTCCAGGAGATGCCGTCCGGGATCGGCACGCACAGGCGTTCCTTGATGTTGAGCTGGTCGCGGGCGAAGCCGTCGACATGGAAGCCCATGACGCCGGCGACTTCCTCGCAGAGATTGTCGCGGCCCTGCCGGCACATCTTGCACTGGCCGCAGGTGAGGGCGCCGTACATGGCGACCTTGGAGCCCGGCTTGAAGCGGGTGACGCCCTCGCCGATGGCGGTGACTTCGCCCACGGCCTCGGCGCCCACCACCAGAGGCATCTTGCGCTTGGCGAAGGCCATGCCGCGCCAGCCCCACACGTCGATATGGTTCAGCGCCAGCGCCTTGACGCTGACCTGCACCTCGCCCGGTTCCGGCGCGCCGGGGGCGGGCAGGTCGGTGAGGATGAGTTCGCGGTCGGAGACCAGCTGAAGCGCGCGCATGAACAACTCCGGACAGACGGCGGCGGCAGGACGCGCGCCGCGATCCGTGCATACGGGAACAGGGCGCGCGTCGATGCCGTCCGCGAAAGGACGAGGGTGGATAACGAAATCAGCGCTGTATGGCTAGTGCGGCGGTGAGCCCGCCATCCACCGGCAGGGTCGCGCCGGTCACATAGGCGGCGCCGGGCGAGAGCAGGAACGACACCACGCCCGCCACATCCTCCGGCGCGGCGAAGCGGCCGGCGGGGATCTGCTTCTCGACATTGGCGCGGTAGGCGGCGTAGGGCGCCAGCATCGCCGTGTCGACGAAGCCGGGGGCGACGACGTTGACCGTCACCCCGCGCCGCGCGCTCTCGATGGCGAGCGTGCGGCAATAGCCCGCCAGCGCGGCCTTGGAGCCGGCATAGATGGCGTTGCCGGCATTGGCGACATCTGCCGCGATGGAGCCGATGGCGACGATGCGCCCGGCCCGCGCCCGCGTCATCGGCCGCACCAGCGCCCCGACCAGCTTCACGAAGGACCAGTAATTGACCTGCATGAGCTGTTCGGCGCGGTGCTGGTCGACCAGCGCCGCGAGCGTGTCGTAGCTCATGCCGGCATTGTGGACGAAGCCGAAATAGGTCGGCTCTTCCGCGAGAACGGCGGCAAAGGCTTCCACCGCGTTCTTGTCGGCGAGGTCGAGCGCGCGGGCCTCGACGCGGGCATCCGGCTTCTCGGCCGCGATGTCGGCGATCAGCGCCTGCGCTTCGGCCTCCGCGGTGCGCACGGTGAACACGACGTCGAACCCCGCGAGCGCAAGAGCGCGCACGATGGCCGCACCGACGCCGCGCCCGCCGCCGGTGACGAGAACACGCTGGCTCACGCCGGCGCGCCCGTCAGGATCAGGCACACATTCTGCCCGCCGAAGCCGAAGGAGTTCGACATCACCCGCGTCACCGTCGCGTCGCGGGCGACGTTGGGCACCACGTCGAGCGGGATGGCCGGGTCGGGCAGCTCGTAATTGATGGTCGGCGGAATGCGGCCATTGGCGATGGTCATCAGCGAGACCACCGCCTCGATGGCACCGGCCGCCGTGAGCGTGTGGCCGATCATCGACTTGTTGGACGAGATCGGGATGCCGGCCAGGCGCTCGCCGAACACGGCGCTCATGCCGGTGAACTCCATGCGGTCGTTCTCCGGCGTCGAGGTGCCGTGGGCGTTGATGTAGTCGATGCTGTCGGGGTCGACGCCGGCGTCGGCCAGCGCGCTGCGCATGCAGCCGATCACCGGCTTGGCGTCCGGCGAGGAGCGGGTGCGGTGGAAGCTGTCGGCCATCTCGCCGACGCCCTCGACCACGCCGAGGATCTTGGCGCCGCGCGCCAGCGCGTGCTCCAGGCTTTCCAGCACCAGCGCGCCGGCGCCTTCGGCGATGATGAAGCCGTCGCGGTTTTTGGCGAAGGGGCGGGAGGCGGCTTCCGGCACCTCGTTATTGGTCGACAGCGCCGAGAGCAGGGAGAAGCGGATCAGCGCTTCGGCCGTCACCGAGCCGTCGGTGGCGATGGAGAGCGCCGCCTCGCAGTCGCCGCGCCGGATGGCTTCGACGCCGAGCTGGATCGAGGTATTGCCGGAGGCGCTGGCCGTGGACAGCGAGATCGGCTGACCCTTCGTGCCGAAGCGGTCGGCGAGGTGGTCGGCGATCGAACCGTAGAGGAAGCGCTCGTGCCAGGAGTCGTGGCCATGGGACTCGGCGGCGCGCAACAGGTCGTCATAGGAGACGGGCGCGTTGGGCGCGGCTTCCTGGGCGAGGATGCGGCGCTGCGGCCATTCCAGCTCGATCGGCGGCACGGCGCAGAACAGCGGGCCCGGGAACGTGCCCTTGCCGCCGATGCCGGATTCGGCGATCGCCTCTTCCGCCGCCAGCGTCGCCAGCTCCTCGGAGAGATCGGGAGCGGTGCTCTTGCTCTTGGGCAGGTAGTCGACCGTGCCGGCGATGGTGGTGCGCATCGCGTCGATCGGGAAACGGGTGATGCGGTGAATGCCGGACGCGCCGGAGGTCAGCTTCGCCCAATTGTCCTGCTTGCCCTGGCCGAGCGAGGTGACGAGCCCCATGCCGGTGACGACGACAATCGGCCGGCCGGCCTTGTCGGTATAGGAAGCCATGATCTGCTCCTCGGAAGCGGGTGCTTCCGCCTGGTGGCTCAGTCGGCGCGCTCGACCAGCGCGACGCCTTCCCCACGCCAATGCCCCACTGCGGTCACGATGGCACGGGAAAGCGCGCCATCGAAAGGCTTTTCAAGCGTTTCGCCGGCCAGCGGCGCGAACAGCCTGCCCTCGGCGACGCAGAGCGCGGCCAGCGCCAGCGCCACCGGCATCTGCGCTTCGAGGCCATGGCCGACGCGGTCGGTGACGGAGCGCACCGGCAGGCCGGAACGGGCGAGAACGGCGGCTTCCGCCTGCGTGGGCTCGGGTGCGCCGCTGGCGGCGGAGAGCACGGCGGTTTCGCCCGCGCTGCCGATCCCGGCGGTCTTCAGAAGCTCGTCCAGCACCGCCTCGACGGCGCCGGGCTCGTTGCGCCGGGCGCGTTCGGACCAGACGCCGGAGAGCTTGGCGATGGGCTTGGCGCCGCGCGCCGTGGCGTGCTCGGGCGATTCCAGCACCAGGAAGGCGCCGGCGGATCCTGTCGGCACGCCCTTCGGCTCCGCCAGCACCGGCGCCCAGGGGGCGTGCATGGCAAGGCGCTTGAGAGCGAAGAGCAGCAGCATGTCGCGCCGCTCGGCATTGTAGGCGCCGCCCACAAGGGCGATCTCGCTGGTGCCGGCCGCGATGCGCGACCAGCCGATGCGCACCGCGTCGGTGCCCGAGCTTTCCTCGCCCATGAAGGTGCGCGAGGAGCCGGTGACGCCGTGCACGATGGAGATGTTGCCGGCCAGCAGGTTCGACAGCTGGGCCAGGAACAGCGTCGGGCGCAGGTTCGACTGCAGCTGCTCGTTGAGGAAGACCTCGGGGTTCGGCTGCTTTTCGATTTCGGTCAGGATGGCGCCGTCGACCGCCTGGTCGCGTTCGCCGCCGCCCGCCGCGACCACCATGTCGGTGGTGGCGAGAATGTCCTTGTCACCCTTGATGCCGGCGGAATCCAGCGCGAGGCCGGCGGCATAGGTGCCGATCCGCTGCCAGGGCTCCATCTGCCGCTGGTCGCCCTTCTTGGGGATCTGCGCGTCGAAGCTGATCGGGGCGAGCGGATGCACGACGTAGGGCGCGAAGCCCGATTCATCGATCACCGGGCGGGCGCCGGACGACAGCGCCTGCCAATGGGCTTCCGGCCCTTCACCGAGCGAGGAAACGAGCCCGATGCCGGTGATCCAGACGTCACGACGATTAGACATGCGAGAGATTTCCTGCGCGTTCCGCCGTGTCGATCACGGCGTCGCCCATCGGCATGCCGATGCGCTCGGCGGTGGAGAGCAGATAGCCGCGCAGCTCCGGAGCCGGGAAGGGCATGGTCTTGAGCGTCACGTCGGCATTGCAGACGAGCTTGCCCTCGACGCGCCCCTCGGCCTTGAGCCGGGCGAAGCCCGAGCCGTCATGGTCGAGGCGGGCAAACACCTCGATCACCTGTCCCGGCGTCACGAAGGTGCGCAGCTTGCCCTTGTCGACCGAGGCGAGGAACGCCATGCGGTCGTAATTGTGGAGCCGCAGCAGCAGCATGCCGCAGCTCTGCGCCATGATCTCGAACAGCAGCACGCCCGGCAGCAAAGGATGCCCGGGGAAGTGGCCTTCGAAGATCGGGCTTTCGCACGGGACGGTGTTGGCGGTCCGCAAGGTGCGAGCCTCGAGGTCGAGCTCAACCACCTTGTCGATCATCTGGAAATATTCGAGGCGCATCACCCGTCCCGCTTGTACGTCGTCCTTCCGCCGGATCAGGCGGACTTGGCGGCGATCAGCTCGTCGATACGCGCGCAGAGGTTCTTGAGAACGAAGTACTGCTCGGTCGTCGCCTTGCCTTCGTTCACTTCCTGCGTCCAGCTTTCCAGCGGCAGCTTGATGCCGAACGCCTTGTCGATCGCGAAAGCGATGTCGAGGAAGTCAAGGCTGTCGATGCCGAGATCGTCGATGGCGTGGCTTTCCGGCGTGATGTTCTCGCGCGGGATGTCGCACGTTTCGGCGATGATGTTGGCAACGGTCTCGAACGTGGTCGACATGAAAGGCCTCTGATCTCGGCAGCCGCGTCCGGCCACAGTTGAATGGGTTCGCCCGGCGCTCCCGCGTCGCAGGCCCCCGAATGGATGTCGGCCCGTATACCTAAGCGCGACGGGCGATTCAATGGCGCCGGCACGGCAATCCTCGGCAGTGTGACATCCCTGCCGTCGCGCCCGGCGCGGCGGGGCATCCACACCGGTTGCGCGGCGTCATGGCGACGTGACCGGATTCGTCCTATCGTCGCCCGCGTCGGTTGGCAGTCAAGTTGCGGAGCAGGTGTCATGAACCCGTTTAGTTCGGCCTTTTCATGGCTCGGAAAGGGGACGGCGCTCTCGCTCCTCGCCTTCGCCCTCGCCGGCCCGGCGCACGCCCAGACGTCGGCCCAGTCTCCGGCCCCGGCTCCCAAGCCGGGCAAGCCTGCCGCCGCGGCTCCCGCCAAGCCGGCGGCCGCGGCTGCGGCCAAGCCGGCGCCGGATGCGCTACCGAAGACCTATGCGCCGCAGGAACTGGTCGAGGCCGCCCGCCGTCTGCAGGCCCTGCTGCAGCGCGAGCGGGGCCCGTTGCCCAAGCCCGCCGCCCAGCTGCGCAAGGATGCCGACGCCGCGCTCGCCGCCGGGGATGCGCGCACCGCCGCCGATCTCTACGGCCGGCTCGCCCAGGCGAATCCTGCGGATGCCGGACTGTGGCAGCGCCTTTCCCGCGCCCTGTCGCGCATCAAGCCGAAGGACGACGAGAGCGCCGACACCTTCCTGGAACGCGCGCAGGCGGCGGCTTTCCTCGCCTATCGCGCGGCGACGACGCGGGCCCAGCAGGCGGAGGCGCTGTTCGCCATCGGCCATCTCTACGACCAGCGCTCGATCTGGCGCCCGGCGCTCGACGCGCTGGCGACCGGCCTCACCTATGTCGACGTGCCCGAGCAGCGCGCCTTCTATGACAAGCTGCGCGAGGAGCGTGGCTTCCGCATCCTCGACTACAGCGTCGATTCGGACGCCTCCAATCCGCGCATCTGCGTGCAGTTCTCCGAGCCGCTGGTGAAGGGCGGCAAGGACTATTCCGCCTATGTGACGCTGCGCGGGCCGCAGGGGCCCGTGGACAAGCCGGCGGTGACGGCGGAGGAGAGCCAGCTCTGCGTCGAGGGGCTCAAGCATGGCGAGAGCTATGACGTGACGCTGCGCGCCGGGCTGCCGTCCTCGATTTCCGCCGAACCGCTCGCCGCCACCTCCGAACTCACCATCTATGTGCGCGACCGCAAGCCGGGCGTGCGCTTCACCGGGCGCAACTACGTTCTGCCGCGCACCGGCCCGCGCGGCATTCCCGTGGTTTCCGTCAATACCTCGCGCGTGGCGGTCGACTTGTACCGGATCGGCGACCGCAGCCTGATTCCCACCGCCATCGACGGCGAGTTCCGCCGCGACCTCGGCGGCTATGACCTGCAGCAGCTCAAGGACGGCAAGGCCGAACTCATCTTCAAGGGCGAGCTGGAGACCGCCTCGCCGCTGAACGAGGACGTCACCACCTCCTTCCCCGTCGACGAGGCGGTGAAGACGCTGGCGCCCGGCGTCTATGTGCTCGCCGCCCGCCCGGGCGGGGATGCCGCCGACCCGAACGACGAATGGCAGTCGCGCGCGACCCAGTGGTTCGTCGTCTCCGATCTCGGCCTCACGGCGCTGTCCGGCAGCAATGGGCTGACGGTGCTGGTGCGCGCGCTCGGCTCCGCCCAGCCGCTGGAAGGGGTGGAGCTGCGCCTTCTCGCCAAATCCAACGACGTGCTGGCCACAGCACGGACCGATGCCAGCGGCAGCGCCGCCTTCGATGCCGGGCTGATACGCGGCACGGAGGGCTTCGCGCCGGCGGTGATCGTCGCCCAGGCCAAAGAGGGCGACTATGCCTTCCTCTCGCTGGCCGACCAGGCCTTCGACCTCACCGATCGCGGCGTCGGCGGGCGCGCGGCGCCGGAGCGCTTCGACGCTTTCGTCACCACCGAGCGCGGGGTCTATCGCTCCGGCGAGCAGGTGCACGTCACCGCGCTGCTGCGCAGCCCGCAGGTGACGGCGGCGGCCGGCGTGCCGCTGACGGTGATCTTCAAGCGTCCCGACGGCGTGGAGGAGCGCCGCGAACTGGTCGCCGACCAGGGCGCGGGCGGGCGCACGCTCACCTATCCCCTGATGGGCGATGCCATGACCGGCACCTGGCGGGTCGAAGCCTATGTCGACCCGCGCGGCGCGCCGGTGGGCGCCACCACCTTCCTGCTCGAAGACTATGTGCCCGAGCGGCTGGCCCTCGACCTCTCCACCACCGCTACCGAGATCGCCCCGAACGCGCCGGTGACGGTGGCGGCGGACGGGCGCTGGCTGTTCGGCCCGCCGGCGGCGGGGCTCGACATCGACGCCGAGGTCGAGGTGCGGGTCGCCGATGCGCGCCCCGGCCTGCCGGGCTGGCGTTTCGGCCGGGCGGATGACGGCTTCACCCCGGTGCGCCAGCCGCTGGCCGAGGCGCCGGTGACGGACGCGCAGGGCAAGGCCAGCCTCTCCGTCCTGCTCCCCGGACTGCCGGCGACCGCGAGGCCGCTGGAAGCGGAGATCTTCGTCGGGCTGAACGAGGGCGCCGGGCGGGCGGTGCGTCGCTCGCTGGTGCTGCCGGTCCGTCCTGCCGGCAATGGCATCGGCGTCAAGCCGGCGTTCGACAAGGCGGGACCGGGCGAGAACGCCAATGCCGGCTTCGAGGTGCAGGGCTTCGACGCCGCCGGCCAGCCGGTGGCGCTGAAGGGCGCGCAATGGGCGCTGTACCGTATCGAGACCCGCTATCAATGGTACCGCCTCGGCGGCAGCTGGGATTTCGAGCCGGTCGAATCGGTGGCAAAGGTCGCCGACGGCACGCTCGACCTCACCGGCGGCGCGCCGGCGCGGCTCAGCGTTCCCGTCGCCTGGGGCCGCTACCGACTGGAGGTGACCGACGGCACGCTCGCCACCGCCGTGCCGTTCGATGCCGGCTGGGGCGGCGGGGCCACCGCCGACGCGCCGGACCGGCTGGAAGTCGGCCTCGACAAGGCACAATACGCTGCCGGCGACAGCCTGAAGGTGAACCTCACCAGCCGTTATGCCGGCTCGGCCACCGTGCTGGTCGTCGGCGACGGGGTGCTGGCGGCGAAGACGCTCGACGTGAAGGCGGGCGACAACGCGGTCGAGTTCAAGGTGGCCGCCGGCTGGGCGCCGGGCGCCTATGCGCTCGCCTTCCTGCACCGGCCGCTGGACGTGGCGGCGGGCCGCAATTCCGGCCGCGCCATCGGCCTCGCCTGGTTCGGCGTCGACCGCGCCGAGCGGGTGCTCGCCGTCAAGCTGGAAGCGCCGTCGCTCGCCCGGCCGGAGACGACGCTCTCGGTGCCGGTGCAGGCGACCGGCAACGGGCAAAGCGAGGCCTATGTCACCCTCGCTCTGGTCGATGTCGGCATTCTCAACCTCACCGGCTTCAAGGCGCCGGACCCGGATGCCTTCTATCTCAGCCAGCGGGCGCTCGGCACGCAGGTGCGCGACTTCTACGGGCAGTTGATCGACGGCATGCTCGGCAGCCGGGGGCGCCTGCGCGCCGGCGGCGACGCCATGGATATGGGCCTGCAGGCCGAACCGCCGACCCAGCCGCCGCTCGCCTTGTTCTCCGGCCTCGTCAAGCTCGACGCGCAGGGGCGCGGCTCCATCGACTTCACCCTGCCGCCTTTCGACGGCACGGGCCGGCTGATGGCGGTGGCGTGGTCCGGCGCGGCGGTGGGCCACGCGCAGGCCGATGTGGTGATCCGCGACCCCGTGGTCATCACCGCCACCCTGCCGCGCTTCCTCGCTGCCGGCGACCGCTCGACGCTCAACTTGGCCCTCGACAATGTGGATGGCGAGGCGGGCGACTACGCGCTGGAGATCGTCACCGACGGCCCAGTGACGGCGGCCAGCGCGCCGAAGACGGTGCCGCTCGCCAAGGGCTCGCGCCAGTCCTTCGCCGTGCAGCTGAACGGGGCCGGCATTGGCGAGGCGAAGGTCTCGGTGCGGCTGTCCGGCCCCGGCGGGCTCGCCATCGTCCGCGACTATGCGCTCAATGTCCGCCCGGCCTATCCCGCCATTTCCCGCCGCAGCGTCGAGACGCTGGCGCCGGGGGCGGCGCTGACTCTGAGCGCCGATCTCTTGGCCGACCTGGTGCCGGGGCGGGGCGGGGTGAGCGTTTCCGCCGGGCTGGACCCGGCCTTCGACGTGCCGGCGCTGATCGGTGCGCTCGACCGCTATCCCTTCGCCTGTTCCGAACAGCTCACCAGCCGGGCGCTGCCGCTGCTCTATCTCAGCGATTTCGGCCCCCCGCAGCGCTTCCGCCTGACCAAGGACCCGGCGGAGACGATCCGCAACGCCATCGCCCGGCTGGTCGCCCGGCAGGGCTCGGACGGCTCCTTCGGCCTGTGGGAAGCCGGCGGCAACGATCTGTGGCTCGACGCCTATGTGAGCGACTTCCTCACCCGCGCCCGCGAGCGCGGCCATGCCGTGCCCGAACAACCCTTCACCATGGCGCTCGACCGGCTGCGTAATGCGCTTGCCTATGCCGGCGACGGCGCCACCGACGATGGGCAGGCCTACGCGATCTATGTGCTGGCGCGCAACGGCCGGGCACCGCTGGGCGACCTGCGCTATGTCACCGACGCCAAGCTCGACCAGGTGACCAGCGCCATGGCGCGCGGCCAGCTGGCCGCGGCGCTTGCCATGCTCGGCGACAAGGGGCGGGCGGAGAAGGTGTTCAACGCGGCGCTGGAGATCCTTCCCGACGTCTCGGAGACGCTGACCTCCGGCCGGCCGGATTTCGGCTCGATCCTGCGTGACGCCGCTGGCGTGGCGACGCTCGCCTCCGAAGCCGGCTTCACCGGCACCGCTCGAACCGCCCGCCAGCGGGTCGCCACCGCCTTTGTCGAGGCGGGCCCCACCTCGACGCAGGAAGACGCCTGGCTGCTGCTGGCCGCGCGGGCGCTGCGCGAGGGCAGGGGCATCGCCCTCGACATCG
>JAEYTJ010000192.1 GCA_023434095.1 Pseudomonadota bacterium
GGCCCGCACGGGTCAGGATCGAGCGGTAGCTTTCATGCCGTGAAGCGTCAGCGATGCCGCCGATGCCGGCATCGACGAATTGGACGTCCCGGGCCCTCAGGCCTGCGACCGGGCTGTCATTGCCCGCCAGGCGAAGGAGTTCGCCCGCGAGCTTTTCGCAGGCCGCCATGATCGCTGCAGCCAGCGAGACGGTCTGCGACGACCCTCCCGCCATCGGCCCGGCGGGAAGGGCCGAATCGCCCATGTCGAAGCGGATGGCCTCGACCGGAACGCCCAGCCGGTCGGCGGCGTGCTGGATCTGCACCGTCGCCGTTCCCATGCCCATCTCCTGCGCCGAACAGGCGATGTTGACCGTACCGTCGCGGCGAAGCGTGAGGCGGACATTCGCGCCCGGCATGCGCGCATAGGGAAAGCTGCCGGTCGCACAGCCCATGCCGAGGCGCCACTCGCCCTCGCGCCGCGCCCCGGGCTCGGCGCTCCGGCGCTCCCAGCCGAAGCGCTTGGCCCCGTCGGCATAGGCTGTCGTCAGGGCGCGCTGGGAAAAGGCGGTGCCGTGGAGGGGGTGCCGGTCCGGCTCGTTGCGCCGGCGCAGTTCGATGGGGTCGAGCCCCATCTCATGCGCAAGCTCGTCGACAGCGCATTCGATGGCGAAGGTGCCGATGGCTTCGCCGGGGGCGCGCATATAGGTGTTGGGCACGATGTCGAGGTCGAGATGGTGCTGGACGATCTCGAAGCTCTTCGCGTCGTACAGCGCCCGCGAGCACAGCGTGTACTGCTCCGGGCAGGCGCCGTAGGGCGGCATGACGGAATAGCCGGTATGGATGATCGCGCTGAACCGTCCGTCCGCGTCCGCGCCGATCGCGACGCGTTGCTCGGACGGAGAGCGCCCGCCGATCATGCGGTACACGCCCTCGCGGCTCAGCACCAGCCGCACGGGGCGACCGGCGAGCCGCGCGGCCGCCACGGCGACGACGTGATGGTCCCAGAGCCCTTTGCCGCCGAACCCCCCACCCACGAAGGGCGACAGGACCCGGACCTGCTGCTTCTTCAGTCCGAACAGCTTGGCGAGGGCATTGGCGCTGGGGGCGATCATCTGCGTCGTGTCGTGGACCCGCAGCGTCTCGCCCTGCCAGGCGACGGTCACCGCATGCGGCTCGATCGCGTTGTGGTTGTGGCCGGGGGTGCGATAGAGATTGTCGACGCGATGCGCCGCGCCCGCCAGTTCCTGCCCGGCATTTCCCACCCGGACATGGTTCCTCTCGATGAGGATCGAGGCCGGGGTCCGCGCGTCGGCCTTGGCGTCGTCGAAGCGGGTCCTGGCCTCCTCGGCGGCGTAGCCGATCTCGATCAGCGCGGCAGCGTGGTCTGCCTGTTCCTGCGTCTCGGCGAGCACGGCCGCGACGACCTGCCCGTTGTAGCGGACCTGGTCGTTCTGCAGGATCGGCAGGCTGCTATTGCCCACGGCGGTCAGATCCGTCACGCCGACCAGCGCGAGCGTGCCGATGCGCGGCATGTTGCGATGGGTGACGATCAGAACGACCCCCGGTGCCGCCTCGGCCGCGGCGGTGTCGAGCCGGACGATCCGCCCGCGCGTGACGGTGGCGTGGAGCAGCGCGGCGTAGCACAGCCGCTCCATCGGCACCTCGGCGGCGAAGCGCGCCTGCCCGATGACCTTGGCGGCCCCGTCGCGCCGGCTGTCCTGCCGCCCGATCGCCACGCGGCGCTGGATCAGAGGGTCCGGCGTGCCGCCCGGCAGCCATTGGGCCGGCACCCATCCGAGCGCGGTCTTCACCGTTTCGATGACGACATTCTGCACGCGGCTCATCGCTCGCTCCCGCTCAGTTCGGTCAGCACCGCCGCCAGCGTGCGCCTTGCCAGTTCGACCTTGAAGGTGGCGCCCGCCGGCGGTGTGGCACCTGCGAATTCTTCGGTCGCCGCCGCTTGGAACGCGTCCCGCGTGGGGGCGCTCCCGCGCAGCGCCGCCTCGGCCCGGAAGGCGCGCCACGGCTTTGGCGCGATGCCGCCGAAGGCGATGCGGATGTCGTCCACCTTGCCCTCCCGCACCGTCATCCCTGCCGCGACGGACACCAGCGCGAAGGCGTAGCTGGCCCGGTCCCGCACCTTCCGATAGGCCGAGTGGCGCGCAGCCGGCGACGGCGGAATCTCGACGGCGAGGATGATCTCGCCGGGTGACAGCAGGGTTTCCCGGTCGGGCCGGTCGCCGGGCAGGAGGTGGAAGTCGACGAGGGGAATGGCCCGCTCGCCCGCCGCGCCGGCCACATGGACGCGGGCATCGAGCGCCGCCAGCGCCACGCACATGTCGGACGGATGCGTGGCGATGCAGGCGGGCGAGGTTCCGATGATCGCGTGGTAGCGGTTGAACCCGCCCTCGGCATCGCAGCCGCTGCCCGGGTTCCGCTTGTTGCAGCGGGAGGCGGCATCCTGGAAGTAGAGGCAGCGGGTGCGCTGCATCAGGTTGCCGCCGACCGTCGCCATGTTGCGGATCTGCGCCGACGCGCCGGCGAGGACGGCCCGCGCCAGCATCGGATAGTGCGTGCGCACGAGGGGATGCGCCGCCACGGCGCTGTTGCGCGCCGCGGCGCCGATCCGCAGACCGCCCTCCGCCGTCGCCTCGATGGCGGCCGGAAGCGCAGCGACATCGACCAGCGCCGAGGGCCGCTCCACGCCCTTGCGCATCAGATCAACCAGGTTGGTGCCGCCCCCGAGCAGCCGGGCGACACCGTCGCCGGTCATGCGGAGGGCGTCGGCCGTGGAGGTTGCGCGATAGTAGCTGAGCGGGTTCATGCCGCGCGCTCCGTCGCCGCATGGAGGATCGCGTCGACGATGCCGTTATGGGCGCCGCAGCGGCACAGATTGCCGCTCATGCGCGCGCGCACCTCCTCGCGGGTCAGGCGCGGCGGGGCGGCCAGGTCGGCGGTGACGTAGCTCGGCACGCCCGCCGCGACCTCGCGCAGCATCGCCTCCGCCGCGCAGATGTGGCCCGGCGTGCAGTAGCCGCACTGGAAGCCGTCATGCTCGATGAAGGCGTCCTGCAACGCATGAAGCGCGCCGGGTGCGCCCAGGCCTTCGATCGTCGTGACCGAGCGCCCGTTGGCCTGCACCGCCAGCGTCAGGCAGGAGAGGACGCGCTCGCCATCGATGAGCACGGTGCAGGCGCCGCAGGCGCCCTGATTGCAGCCCAGCTTGGTTCCGTGAAGCTCAAGCCGTTCCCGCAGCAGGTCGAGAAGGGAAACCCGTGCATCGTCGGGCACGGGGGTGTCGGCCCCGTTGATCCTGATCGCCATATCCTTCCTCCTATCGCGGCAAAGCACCCATGCGATGCAGCCTGAGGAGGAAATATGGCGATCTTCGGATTATTCAATCTTCATGATATACGATTTTCGTTATGAGCGTGACGAGGCTCTTGCGTTCCTCGGGCGACAGGGGGGCCAGCATCCGGCGGTAGAGTTCGCGTTGAGCGGCAACATAGGCCTGCGCGCGCGCGACGCCGCTCGCCGTGAGCTGCAGCGCCACGGCCCGTCGATCCCCTTCCGGGCGATGCCGTTCCATCAGCCCCTGTTTGACCAGCCGGTCGGTGGCCGAGGAGATCGTCGTGTTCGCCACTCCCAGGAAGCGGGCGACATCGCTCGGCCCGCATCCCGCGTGCTCGGCGATGTAGAGCAGCACCTGCTTGTCGAGCTCGTTCAGCGGCTTCTCCGGACCCAGCGCATCGGCCAGCTTGTAGCGGCGTGCGAAAGTGTCGAATGCGGTGCCGAGCGTGGCGAGCTCATCGTCGGTCGGGATGGTCATGGCGTCCGTATAGCGCGGCTGCCATCGGGGTTTCCAGCGCCATCGGATGATTTGCGGGCGCTCCCTCCGGGAAGGCGTCCTCATGCGCGATTGGTGCCGCACGGACGCTGCGACAGGGCGCGTCATGCGGGCGGGGCGCGCCTTTTCGGCTTTTCCGTCTCGACCCGCCTTCCCCGGCGCTTGCCGGCGAGATCCACCAGGCGGCGGAAGGTGGGGCACTCCATGTGCGAGGGGGCGGGGCACTCGGCGACGTGGCGGAGCGTGTCGCGCAGCGCCGTCAGTTCGTGGATTTTCCGGTCGATCTCGTCCGCCCTCGCGTGAAGGGCCGGGCGCGGGAGATCCGGCATGCCGTTCCCGCCGAACATGCCGGCGATCTCGTCGAGCGAGAAGCCCGCCGACTTGCCCATCGCGATCAGCTTGAGCTGCAACAGCACCTCGGGCGCGAATTGCCGCCGCAGGCCATGCCGGGAGACCGACGCGATCAGGCCGGCTTCCTCGTAGTAGCGCAGCGCCGAGGGCGTGTTGCCGCTCTTCGCCGCGACCTCGCCGATGTCCAGGAATTTCATGCTTGACCTCAAGTCGACTTGAAGTGGCAGCCTGCGCTCCATCGAGATTGGAAGCAAGGGGTCGAGACGATGGAACGGTCGCATTCAGGCAAAGCGAAGAAAGGACAGGCCGGCATCACGGCGACGCTGGCACTCGCGATGCTGCTCTCGGCGCTCGGCACCAGCATCGCCAACATCGCGCTGCCGACGCTGGCCGAGGCCTTTTCCGCGCCCTTCGTGCAGGTGCAGATGGTCGCGGTGGCCTATCTCGCCTCGCTGACGGTCTGCGTGGTGATCGCCGGCCGGCTCGGCGACCGTCATGGGCTGAAGCCGATGCTCGTCGCCGGGCTCGCCCTGTTCGCGCTCGCCTCGCTGCTGTGCGCTCTCGCCCCGACCCTGTGGCTGCTGATCGGTGCCCGCGCCTTGCAGGGCATGGGGGCGGCCTTCCTGATGACGCTCGCCATGGCGCTGATGCGCGAAAGCGCGGTCGAGGCGCGTATCGGACGCGCCATGGGCCTGCTCGGGACGGTGTCCGCCCTCGGTACGGCGCTGGGCCCTTCGCTCGGCGGGCTGCTGATCCCGGCGGCGGGATGGCGGGGCATCTTCTGGGTGCAGGTGCCGCTGGCGATCCTGGCGCTCGGTCTGGCGATTGCGCTGCTTCCCGCCCGGCGCCCGCAGGCAAGGGCGCCAGCGGTCGGCCTCCGGTCGGTGCCGACCCGGATCCTCGCGCCAAACCTGCTGGTGAACGTCGTCGTCGCCGCGGTGATGATGACGACGCTGGTGGTCGGCCCCTTCTATCTCTCCCGCGGGCTCGGTCTGCCGGCGGCGCAGGTCGGCGTCGTCATGGCGATCGGCCCGCTGGTGTCCATCTTCAGCGGTGTTCCGTCCGGTCGGCTCGTCGACGCCTGGGGCAGCGGCCGCATGCTCGCCATCGGCCTGGGCCTGCTGGCGGCCGGCGCGTTCCTGCTGGCGTTCCTGCCGACGGGGATCGGCGTGCCCGGCTATGTGCTCTCCATCCTGGTGCTGACGCCGGGCTATCAACTTTTCCAGGCCGCGAACAACACCGCCGTTCTGGCCGACATTGCCGGTGACCGGCGGGGCACGGTTTCCGGACTGCTCGGCCTGTCGCGCAATATCGGTCTGATCGCGGGCGCGTCGGCCATGGGCGCCGTCTTCGCCTTCGGCGTGGGGACGGAGGATTTCGCCCGCGCAAGCGGGGCGGACATCGCCGCGGGGATGCGGCTGACCTTCGTCGTGGCGGGCGCGATGATGCTCGCGGCCATCGCTGTCGCGGCGGCCCGGCGCGCGCTCGCCGGACGGGTGCCGTGAGCGCTTCCGTTGGCGGAGATCCCTTTGCGCCCGCTGCGCGAAACTCCGGGTCGCGCCGGACAGTTCAGGGATGCCGGATACAGCGTATCCGCAATAATCTGGCAGCGGAGCTGGATACCTGTGGTGTTCGGCAAATCCTCTTGCGGCGGCTCACCAGTCATAATAGGTTTTCATCTTGTTCTCAGGTTCCGTAGAAAGAGAATAACGAGCATTCATATCTCGGAATAATTTTCTCAAATTTATATATATTGAATAAACGCGACCTCGTTGCCGATTCCGGCGGTCACCGGAGTCTATGCGCTGCTGCGTGTGTCGGGTGAGGATGAGTGCCCTTCGCGGGGCGCAAGACGGGGCAGCGGCGATGGCCGTGGCGGTTTCGTGCATGCGATGCATGCGCGTCGGGGGAGTTGGGAATGTGTACAGCATGTGATTGGGCGCCGTATTTCGAGGCGTTCGGGCGCGGCCGCGCGGTGAGCCGGCGTTCGGTGCTGCGGGCGGGCGCGGCCATGACGGCGGCGACGGCGCTGGCGCCCGGCTTCTTTGCGACGGAGGTCCGCGCGCAGGAGGCTACGGCGGCTGCGGATGGCTCGGCGGACTTCGTCTTCCACAACGGTCCCGTCTACACCGTTGCCGGGTCCGCGCCCTGGGCCGACGCGGTGGCCGTTCGCGGCAATACGATCGTGCATGTGGGCGACGCGGCCGGAGCCCTGGCGATGGTCGGGCCGAAGACCAAGGTGGTCGACCTCAAGGGCCGGCTGCTGATGCCCGGCTTCGTGGAGGGCCATACCCATCCCTTCCTCGGTGCCTTCCTGACGTCGGGGCTCGATCTCCAGCTCGCCAATCTGGCGGACGTGCTGGCGGCGATTAAGCGATACGCAGAGGAAAACCCGACCGGGCCGATCCGTGGCTTTGGCTGGCGCGTCGACATGTTTCCGCCCGAGGGCCCGAACCGGGCCGAACTCGACGCCATCCTGCCGGACCGGCCGGCCTTCTTCTTCGCCATTGACGGCCACAGCCTCTGGGCGAATTCCAAGGCGCTGGAGATGGCGGGGGTCAACCGCGACACGCCCGATCCCATTCCGCGCTTCAGCTATTACGTGCGCGACCAAAAGGGCGATCCCACGGGTTATGTCCTCGAGGTCAACGCGGTCCTCGGCGTCGTCAACGCGGTGGAGCCGATCTCCGCCCAGGCGATGGGCCAGCTGCTGGAATCCTGGCTGCCCAAGGCCGCCGCGGCCGGCATCACCACCGTTTTCGATGCGGGCGTTCCGCCGGTCGGCAGCGACCAGGGCGCGATCATCGAGCTGTATGCCGACGCGGAGAAGCGGGGCGAGCTGCCGTTCCGCGTTTCCGCTTCCTATTCCGTCAAGTCGCTGCCGATCGACAACGTCGTTGCGGAGATGAGCGCGCTCAACAAGCGGATCGCCACCGAGCTTGTCCATGTCGACATCGTCAAGATCGTCGGCGACGGGTCGCAGGGGGGCTATACCGCGTGGCTGCTCGAGCCCTATGCGGACATGCCGAACTCGACCGGCGGCTCCCCTTTCACGGAAGAGCAGTGGCACCAGCTCATCGGCATGGTGGATGCCGCCGGCTTCGACGTGCATGTGCATGCGTGCGGCGAGCGCACGGCGCGGGTGGCGCTCGATTCGATCGAGAAGGCCATCGCCGCCAACCCGCCGCGCGACCGGCGCAACGCCATCGCGCATCTGGTCTATGTCGACGACGCCGACAGCCCCCGTTTCGCCAAGCTCGACGTCACCGCCCAGTTCTCGGCCTATTGGTCGTCGGCCGACCCGGACACGCTGGAGAACATGGTGGCGCGCTACGGCGAGGTGCGCGGCAACAAGCTTTACCGCACCAAGACGATCCTCAACCAGGGCGGCCGGGTGTCCTTCGGCACGGACTGGCCGGCGGCGGGCTATTACTCCACCTATGAGCCGCTCAAATCGATCCAGGTGGGCGTCACCCGGCAGCTGGTCGGGCTGAAGGACGCGCCGGTGCTGAACCCGGCCGACGAACGGCTGACCGTGGAGGAGGCCATCCATGCCAACACGATGGGCGCCGCCCACCAGCTGCGCATGGACAAGGAGGTGGGCTCCATCGAGGTCGGCAAGCGCGCCGACCTGATCGTGCTCGACCAGAACATTCTCAAGATCGATCCGCACGAGATCCACAAGACCAGGGTCGAGCTGGGGATGATGAACGGGATTGTCCGGCATCAGGCGTGAGGCCTGCCGTCACTCCCCTTCCCGAGACAGGCGGGTGGGGCGCACGCGCCCCCTCGCTCGGTTCCACCGGCGGTCATCGCCTGTGCCGCAGAGGTCATCTGAAAGGCCCTCTCATGAAACGCCTCCTCGCCCTTGCGGTGCTCTTCGTCGGCGTCGCCACCGCTCCCCTTCTGGCCCAGTCGCTGCCGGACATCTGCACCAAGAAGAACTGCTTCATGGCCTTCGACGGCAGCGAGCGGGGCTTCTGCCAGGCCTATGTGGAGGGCAAGTCCTGCTTCATGTCCTTCAACGACAGCGGGGATCGCGGCTGGTGCCAGCATCTGCGCGAGGGCAAGTCCTGCATGATGGCGCTGGACGGCCAGGCGCGGAAGGATTGCGAGGCAAACCGGGTCCCGCGCGAGCACCGTCACTGGCAGCGCATGTGCAGCTTCTGGTGAGACGGCCCTGCGCCTCGCTCTCCTGACCCGACGACCTCCCGCTTGCGCATTTATAAGGCCCATGTCGATGTCCCAAGACGATACGCCCAGCGGCATTTCCCGACGCGACCTGCTCGGCAAGGGGACGGCGACGATCCTCGGCGCGAACCTGCTGCCCGGCATTGCGCCCGCCGCGGCGGAGGCCGCGACCGCGGCGGTGCCGGCGCACGCCATACAGGCGCCGGATTCGCCGCCGGGCGGCTACAACATCCTGTTCAACCTCGTGGACCAGGAGCACTTCTTCCCGGAATGGCCGTTCCCGGTGCCCGCGCGCGAGATGCTGAAGAAGAAGGGCATCACCTTCGCCAACCACCAGGCGGCATCGTGCGTGTGCTCGCCGGCGCGGTCCGTCATCTATACCGGCCAGCATATCCAGCATTCCGGCGTCTTCGACAATCTGAACTATCTCTGGCAGCCCGACCTGTCGACGTCGATCAAGACGATCGGCCACCGCATGAGCGAGCTGGGCTACCACTCCACCTATCAGGGCAAGTGGCACATGAGTGCCAATCTCGACCAGACCAAGGTGGCGGTGGACGCGCCGATGGCGGATTACCGCCAGATCATCCAGAGCTACGGTTTCGACGGGTTCTTCGGCGTCGGCGACCTGATCGACAGCGGTCTCGGAGGCTATACGTTCGACGGCTTCACCGCCGACCGCGTGGCCAGCTGGATGCGGCGCGAGGGGGAGGAACTGCGGGCGAAGGGCCAGCCCTGGTTCCTCGCCGTCAACTTCGTCAACCCGCACGACGTGATGTACATCAACTCGGACCTGCCCGGTCAGGTGGTGCAGGGCAAGAGCGCCGCCATCGACATCTTCCCCACGCCCGACGACACGCTCTATCAGGAGCGCTGGGACGAGCTGCCGCTGCCGTTCAACCGCAGCCAGGCGCTGGACGCGCCGGGACGCCCGAAGGCGCACGCCATCTACCAGCAGATCCAGGACATGATGGTCGGCGCCTGGCCGGACGAGGACCGCCGCTGGCACGTCCTGCGCAACTACTATTACAACTGCATCCGCGACTGCGACCGGCAGATCGCCCATGTCCTCAAGGCGCTTGAGGACAACAACATGCACGAGAACACCATCGTCGTGTTCAATGCGGACCATGGCGAGATGGCCGGCCATCACCAGATGCGCGGCAAGGGCAACTGCACCTACAAGGAGCAGAACCATGTGCCGCTCATCGTCTATCATCCGGCCTATCCGGGCGGCGTGACCTGCGAGGCGATCACCTCGCAACTGGACCTCGCCCCGACGCTGATTGCGCTGACCGGTGCGGACCCGGCGGCGCAGGCCAAGGCCGCCGACGGGCTGAAGGGGCACGATTTCTCCGGCCTGCTGAAGGCGCCGGCGGCGGCAAAGGTCGACGCGGTGCGCCCGGCCTCGCTGTTCAACTACAACATGCTCTCCTATCAGGACGTGACCTGGGCGGAGCACTTCGTGAAGATGACGTTCTCCGGCGACGTTACCAACAGCGAGAAGATCCAGACCTATCTGAAGAACGACCCCGACTTTGCCGAGCGCGTCGGCATCCGCTCGGTCTTCGACGGGCGCTACCGCTTCTCGCGCTATTTCGGTCAGACCGACTTCAATACCCCGACCACGCTCGAAGACCTCGTCGCGAAGAACGACCTTGAGCTTTACGACCTGCAGGAAGACCCCGGCGAGATGAACAACCTCGCCATGGACACCGCTAAGAACGGCGCGCTGCTGCTGGCGCTGAACAAGGTCGCCAACGACCTCATCGCTGCCGAGGTCGGCGTCGATGACGGCTCGTTCCTGCCGATCAAGGACGGTAAATGGTACTTCCCCTCCAAGAGTGAACGCTAGGTCCTGCCATGCCGCACCGCACGGGCGAGGCAGGTCAAGGCGTTGCCCGGCAATGGCGCCGTGCCGGCGTGCTGGCGGCGTGGCTGTCGCTGGCGGCTGTGCCGGTGGCGGGCGCGCAGGAGTGCGCGACCTGCGGCACGGAATCGGCCAGCGCCGCCGTGCCGCCGATGACGAATTTCTTCGGCAATTCGCGCTATCTGCAGGCGCTCAGCGAGCAGGTCAATCTGAGCAGGCAGGGAGGCCCGCTGCCCTTCACGCTTTCCGCCAACGTGCAGGCCTGGACCAGCGGCCCGCCGCAGGAAGACCTCTACACCCAGAGCGCCCAGCTCGCCTACAAGCTGACCGACGAGTGGACGCTGCTCGGCCAGCAGCTCTACCAGCAGCAGGCGTCGATAGAGCTGTGGAACTTCGTCGGCGGGTTCGGCTATCAGCCGACCGAGGATTTCAGCGTGAATGTGATGGCCGGCGTCGGCGTGCACACACGCTACACCTATGAATGGGCGACCTACATCTCGCCCCAATACACGCTGCCGATCGTCCTGGGAGGCGAGAAGAGGATCGCGCTCGGCGCCAACGTCACGGTGGAGAAATACGAGCTCGGCACCTTCTACCAGCTTCAGCCGCGCGTCAGCCTGAGGCCCGCCGCGTGGCTGCCGCAGCTCCAGATCGGCTATGCCTTCGGCGAGTTCGACAATGCCACCGAGGTGACGAAGACCCAGTATTACCAGCCGCAGGCCGTGAGCGGCTGGTCGCTGACCGCCGTCTTTCACCCCTTCGAGCCGATCTATGCGGTGGTGACCTATCTGCCGGAGAACCGCAACTACATTGCCGGCAATTATGTCGTGCAGAACACGATCAGCGCCACGCTGCACATGAACCTGACGCCTTCGCTGCGCACATCCCTGTTCTACCAGGACACCTGGTACGCCACCGGCGGCGACCAGGCCTTCGGCGGCAGCCTCAGCGTGGCTTTCTGAGGGTGGCGGTGCGCGGACCTATTTCAGCCCCGCCAGCGACCGCGCCCTGGCGACGGCCTTCAGGCAGCCGGCCTCGTCGCCTGCCGCCTGCAGGTTCAGGGCTTCGTTCAGCGCGCCGGCGGCCCCGGTCGTCGGTTCCGTCAGTCCCGCCTCTGCCAGCGAGGAGGGGGTGGGCTGATGGGAATCCTGCGCCGCGACGCTCTGGTCCTGGGTCTTGGGCTGGGCCGGACCCTTTCCCGCCGATTGCTTCAGCTCGTGCTGCGTCTTGGCGATGGCCTCGACGCAAGTGGCCCATGTCTGCGCCTGCGCCGAAGGCATCAGCGTCAGCGTGCCGGCCGACAGCAGGGCGGCCACGATCCAGTGCGGCCGGAAAATACGTGATGACAGGCGCTGCAAGGCCGCCCCTCCGCCTCAATGGGTGCCCGCGGAAATCCGAGCCGGGCCACTCAAGCATTGTCGTCGATCCAGCGTCAAGGCAGGCGGTGCGCCGGCGGGCCGCGCCCACCGCCGCGCGGCCGTCCCGACGCGGCGGGTCGCCCTTGCCCCGACGGACGT
The DNA here is from genome assembly GCA_023434095.1 of Pseudomonadota bacterium. Lineage (GTDB taxonomy): Bacteria > Pseudomonadota > Alphaproteobacteria > Rhizobiales > Xanthobacteraceae > Ancylobacter. The sequence continues at coordinate 11,758 of JAEYTJ010000192.1, forward strand.
CCACCCGGCGGCGCCCTCCACAATCGGCGACAGTGCCGCCGCTCGCCGCCCACGCTCCGGAGTTTCCGCCGCCATGTTGAAACTGTCCTTCCTGCTGATTGGCACGCGTGCCTTCCGGGCGCGGTGGTATGTATTGTGCGTCATCGGCGCCCTGCTCATGGCAGGCGCAGTCTACCTGGCTTTCCACGCTCCGGCCGGCCTCGTCGTTCTCACCGGAAGGGCGATCGGCGTGGTGTTCCTGTTCATGGGCGCCGGCAATCTTCTGCAGTTCTTCGGACAGATGCGCAGCGTGCGCGGCCTCGTGGCGCTCGTGCGGGCGGTCTGCCTCATCGCCACCGGCGCGTTTGCCATCCATTGGCCGGCCCATGCCGAGGACGTGCTCGCGGCGCTGTTCTGCGTCGTGTTCATCGCCGACGGCCTCGGGCGCATCGGCGTCGGGCTGCTGCTGAGATTGCCCGACCTGCGGTGGCGTGTGACCTACGGATCGGTGCAACTCGCCTTCGCGCTCGTCTTCCTCTCCGGCTGGCCGCTGCCCCTCGAGCGAAGCGTCGCCCTGTGCGTCGGCCTGATCTTCGCCTTCAGGGGATGGCTGCTGATGCGGCTCGGCCTGCTGTTCCGGACGCTCGACGAGGATTCGACGATCCTGCATCTGCCGATGTTCGCCACGCGCGGCTGGTATTCAAGCTCGCCGGACCACGCCGAGGCCGCCACCGCGACCGTGGCCTTTCCGATGATCGTGCATGTCTGGACCCCGGCCGGCTCCGCGGACGTGCCGCACCGCCGCCTCCTGCTCGACCGCTATGTCGCGGCGGTGAACGCCGACGGCGTGATCTCCACCGGCCACGCCTCGCTGGAGATGCCGCCCTCGCTGTATATCAGCCATTATCCGGCGGTCGAGCTGGACCGCTCCGGCGAGGATTTCGTCGGCGCACTGCGCAGCACGGCGGAGAACGACGTGCCGGGCCATTTCCAGCCCTCCTATGCCGAGGAGGCGGCGGGGTGGTGCGAGGCCGACGGCCGGGTGGAGTTCCACAATTACAGTCCCCGCCAGCTGGAAGCGTTCTGGGCCCGTTATCGGCAGGACGACACCTACAACCTCACCAACCGCAACTGTTCGATCGTGGTGGCGCAGGCCCTCGACGCGGCGCTGGAGGGTTCGCTGGCCACGCGCACGCCGTGGCTGCAGCTGCTCATGCTGCTGACCAACCCCGAGATCTGGGTGGGCGCGCTGATACGGGCCCGCGCCAATGTCGGCACCTGGACGCCGGGCCTGGTGCTCGACTATGCCCGCACGCTCGCACGCCTCGTGGAGCGGCGCGAGGCGTCGCGGTTCGAGAGCCTCGCCCGTTTCGCCCGGCGCCTCGGACTGGCGGGCGCGTCAAAGCGGGAAGGCGCAGTCCCTTGACCCTTCCGACGCCCGGCCGCTCCTCCTTTCTCGCGCAGGCGGCGGTGATCGCCACGGCCAGCATGTTCGGGCTGACCTACAGCCTCAGCGCGGCCCTGATCGCCTTTGGCCTCGCCGATCAGGGCTGGGGCGAGGGGGTGATCGGCGCCAATGCCGCCATGCATGCGACCGGCGTCATCATCGTGGCGCTGCTGCTGCCGCGCATCGTCCCGTTCTTCGGCATGCGCCGCCTCGTCCTGCTGGCTCTCGTCGTCGCGGGCGTGGTCCTCGCGGCCTTTCCGCTGCTGCCCTTCATCACGCTGTGGTTTCTGCTGCGGCTTCTGCTCGGCATGGCGTCCGAGATTCTCTTCGTCCTCTCGGAAACCTGGATCAACGGCCTGAGCCGCGAAGAGACACGCGCCCGCGTCATGGCCGCCTATACGGCGGCGCTGTCCATCGGCTTCGCCGCCGGGCCCTTCATCCTGTCGCTCGTCGGGACCTCGGGCTATCTGCCCTATTTCGCGGGCGCCGGCATCGCCCTTCTTGCGGTCTTCCTGGTCACCTCGCCCAAGGTGGAGGCGCCGGATTCCGGCGAGGCCCCTGTCGGAAGCCCGCTGAGGTTCCTGCATCTCGCGCCGGTGGCGATCGCCGCCACGATGCTCAATGCCGCGCTGGAGACCTCGGGGCTGTCGTTCCTCGCCATCTACGCCATGCAGCTCGGCTGGCCCGAGGCGGAGGCGACGCAGCTGATGACGGTGATGATGGTCGGCGCCATCGTGCTGCAGCTTCCCATCGGCTGGCTCGGCGATAAGATGGATCGGAGCCGGCTGGTGATGGCTCTCGCCATCGCGGCGGCGCTCGGCGCGCTGGTCTGGCCCTTCGCTCTTGGGCTCCCCTGGCTCACCTACCTGTTGCTCTTCCTGTGGGGCGGGGCCTTCGTCGGCATCTACACGCTGATGCTCGCCGTGGTCGGCAGCCGCTTCCGCGGGTCGGAGCTGATCGGGATCTACGCCGCCATGGGCCTGATGTGGGGGCTCGGGGCGTTCCTCGGGCCCATCGCGGCGGGGCTCGCCATGGAATGGTCGGCAAACGGTCTCGCCTTCTTCGCCGCCGCCGTGTGCGCCCTGTTCGCGGCCTTCGTGGCCGTCATGGCCGGGAGAGCCCGAGCCATTTGAGGTGGACGCGCGGGACAGGCGCTCTCGCGCCTTCCCCGTCGCGGGCGTGGCATCCCGAGCGGGGGCAGCGGCCGACGGCTGCCCGGATCTCGCCTTCCCGCCCGAACGCGATGGGCGGCTACAGGAGATGCTCGACCCTGATCGGCAGCGAGCGCAGCCGGCGGCCCGTGGCGTGCCAGACCGCATTGGCGATGGCGGCGGCGACGCCGGTCATGACGACTTCGCCCAGACCCTTCACGCCGGAGGCGTTCAATCTGGGATCGGGCCGGTTGACGAAGGCGACCTCGGTGCGGCCGATATCGGCGTTCACGGGAACGACGTATTCGGCGATGTCGGCATTGAGGAACCCGCCATAGCGGGGATCGACCTCGCTCTCCTCGCGCAGCGCCGCCCCGATCCCCCAGACCACGCCGCCCTTCACCTGGGCCTCGGCTGTGCGCGGGCTGACGACGCTGCCGCAGTCGACCACGCTCACGACGCGCGGAACGCGGATGCGCCGGGTCGTCGGCTCGATCCGCACCTCGACGAAATGGGCGACGTAGCTATAGGCGACGAACGCGCCGTAGGCCGGTCCCCAGGGTGCGGGGAGCCCGGCATGCAGGCGCTTCGACAACTGCTCGGGCTGGCCGGCGGGGTTCCGTTCGATCCGGACCTCGTAGACGTCGAGGCCTCGTGCCGCCAGTGCCTGACGGGGATCGGGGCCGAGTTCGGCCAGCAGCTTTTCGGCGGCCTCGACGGCGGCGGGCACGGCCGTCGCCGTGCCCCAGGAGCCGGCGGTGAGGTGCTGCGGCGCGCCGCGCGTGTCGCCGATGACGGCGTCGACATGGCTCGGATCGATGCCGAGCTTCCGGCCGACGGCGTTGGCGAGCGCGGTGCGGATGCCCTGGCCCATTTCATGGACGCCGACCGAGACGGAGACGCGTCCGTCGGCGGTGAGACGGAGGATCGCCACCGCGGGGGCGGTCGCCGCCTTGTAGCAGCCGCAGCCGACGCCCATGCCGACGAGTTGCCCGTCGGCCGTCATCGACCGGGGGGCGGGCGTGCGTCCGGACCAGCCGAACATTTCGGCGCCGCGGCTCAGGCACTCGTTCAGATGGCGCGACGACAGCGGCAGCCCGGTGACGGGATCGATGTCGGTGTCGAGCGACATGCGGAATGCCACCGGATCCCGCCCGAGCTTCACGGCCATCTCGTCGACCGCCGTATCGAGGGCGAAGGACGCGCAGTGCTCGAAGGGCGCCCGCATGTAGCCCGGCGTCTGCACGTCGGTCTGGACGATGCGGTGGTGGCCGCGGAAATGCGGGATGCCGTACAGTCTCACGGCCGCGTTGGCATGCTCCAGCGGAAAGAGGTCGTGCCGCGACGTCTGCGCGTCGACGTCGTGAAGCGCCGAGACGAGACGGCCGTCCGCGTCCGCGCCCAGCCGCACCCGCTGGGCCGCCTCGGCGCGGAAGCTCGCATTGTTGAAGAGCTGCGCACGCGGGACCACCATCTTCACCGGGGCTCCGAGCCGCCGCGCCGCCCAGGCGACGAGCGCGGTCTGCATCTGCATCGAGTTCTTCTGCCCGAAGCCGCCGCCCACCTGCGGCGAGATCACCGTGACCTGGTCGGGCGCGACGCCGAGGGCGCGTGCCACGCCGAACTTGACCGCGCCGGCGTTCTGCGTCCCCTCGTGAATCGTCAGTCTTTCGCCGTCCCATGCGGCGACGGTCGCGACCAGTTCCATCGGATTCTGGTGTTGCGGGGGGCTGTGGTAATGCGCATCGACCGTGACCGCCGCACGCTCGAAGGCGGCGACGGCGTCGCCGACGACGATGTCGCGGAACATCTCCTGCGGGAGCGGGGACTGGCTCTGCGGCAGGAACGTCGCGCCGGCGCTGCCGATCGAGGCCGCGAACGTCTCCTCGGCATAGGATGCCTCGACCAGCGAGGCCGCATGCTGCGCGGCCTCGATCGTCTCGGCCACGACCATCGCGATCGGCTGGCCGCGATAGGCGATCCTATCCTGCAGGAGCGGCGCCAGGCTCTGGAACGCGAATCCGCCCGCCAGCAGGAAGCCGGGGGATTGCAGTTCCGAGGCGTCACGGTGCGTGACGACGAGCCGTACGCCGCGAAGGGCGGCGGCGCGCGCCGTGTCGAGCTTGGTCAGGCGCCCCTTCGCGATGGTGCTCACCGCAAACACGGCGTGGAGCATGCCGTCGGACTTGCGGTCGGCGCCGTAGATGGGCGCGCCGGTGACCTTGGCGCGGGCGTCGATGCGCGGAATGCTGGGAAAGGTGCCGTCGACCACGGGTCAGCTCCTCGATTTGGCGATCATCAGGGCATCGGCGACGGTTCTCGCGCCGAGCTCGACCTTGAAGGCGTTGTGGCGCGTGGTGGCGGCTCCGGCGAAGGCTGCCTCTCCGGCCGCGCGAGCCGTCGCTGGCGTCAGCCGCTGGCCGACGAGCACACGCTCCGCCTCGGCCGCCCGCCAGGGCCGCGTTGCGACACCGCCGAGCGCGATCCGCGCGTCTCGGACGACCTCGCCCTCCATGTCGAGGCCGACCGCGGCGGAGACGAGCGCGAAGGCATAGGATTCGCGGTCGCGGATCTTGTGATAGGTCGAGGCGCGGGCGGCCCTGCTGCGGGGGACGCGGATCGCGACGATGAACTCGTCCGGATGAAGATGGGTGTCCCGCTCAGGGTCCTGCCCCGGCTCGCGGTGCAGGCCGCCAAGGGCGATGCGCCGCGTGCCGGAGGGAGAGAGCACGTCGAGTTCCGCATCGAAGGCGACCAGCGCGGTGGCGAAATCGCCGGGATAGGTCGCGATGCAGGCGTCGGAGCCGCCGAACAAGGCATGGGAGCGGCTGAGGCCGTCGAGCGCCGCGCAGCCCGAGCCGGGCCGACGCTTGTTGCAGGCGTAGGGCTCGCCATGCCGGAAATAGCTGCACCGCGTGCGCTGCAGCAGGTTGCCGCCAAGCGTCGCCATGTTGCGCAATTGCTGCGAGGCCGCCCGCCAGAGCGCCTCGTGCAGAGCCGGAAACTGGGCCTGCAGCCCATCATGCCCGGCCGCCTCGCTCATGCGGACGAGGGCGCCGAGAACGAGCGTGTCGCCGTCCAGCGCGATGTCGTTCAGCGTGAGCCCGTTCACGTCGACGACGCGGTGCGGCCGCTCGACGTCCAGTTTCATCAGGTCGTAGAGCGTGGTGCCGCCGGCCATGATGCGGGCACCGCCGGCGAGTGCTGCGAGCACGTCGTCAGTCGTTCGGGCGCGAGAATAGGAAAAAGGCTGCATCGGTCACGCCCCCATCCGGGTGCGCGCGTCGACGATGGCGTCCACGATGTTCTCATAGGCGCCGCAGCGGCAGATGTTTCCGCTCATATATTCGCGAATCTGCCCGCGGGAGCCCGCATGTCCCTCGCGCACGCAGGCGATCGCGGCCATGATCTGCCCCGGTGTGCAATAGCCGCACTGCAAGGCGTCGTTGTCGATGAAGGCCTGCTGCATGACATGCAGGCGGCCGTCGATCTCGAGGCTCTCGACGGTCTCCACGCGACGCCCGTCGCACTGGACGACGGGCGTCAGGCAGGAGGCGACGCGCTTGCCGTCGAGATGCACGGTGCAGGCGCCGCACTGGCCGTGATCGCAGCCCTTCTTGGTTCCGAAGAGGCCTTGGGTCTCGCGCAGATGATCGAGAAGGGACGTTCGGGGATCGACCGTCGCGGCGACCGTCTGGCCGTTGGTCGAGAACGACAGATCGACGGTGTCGTGGAAGCCGATGGCGGGCGGCGTCGCCTGGGCGAAGGCCGTTCCGGCGAACGGGAATGCGGCCTCGCCGACGCCGATCCCCAGCGCGCCGATAATGGCCTGGCGCCGGTTCAGGCCATGCCCTCCCGGCTCCTTCGGATATTCACCACCAGATTGATCGTGCATCGAGGGCTCCCTGCTCGCAGTCCCGGCCCCACGCATCGATCTGCCCTTCACGGGCAGGCATCGCCGGCGCATGGGTATCCGGGAGAACTGGCGCGAGAGAAAACCCGGACAACGCGACCGTGTCCGGAGCCAGAATTCGTGAATTCCGGACAGTGCCGGAGCAGCCTCTGCGATCTCTGCGCGTAGGCCGGCTTCAGTTGGAAAAGTCGATCTCGCCGAGCCATTGCAGAAATACGCGCACGCGTGGCGAGAGCTGGCGATGGCGCGGATAGAGGACATTGATCGGCGAGGGCGACGGCCGCGCCTCGGCCAGGATCTCGACGAGACGGCCGGCCCGCAGATCGTCCGCGAGATGATAGCGGGGGACCTGGATGATGCCGAGCCCAAGCCGCGCGGCGCCGACCATCGACGCCGCTCCCGTCGTCGTCAGGCTGGCGGCCAGGGTGCGTTCCACCTCCTTCCCGCCGATGGTGAAATAGAGCGGCATCGCCCGGCCCGTTGCCGACGAGAGAAAGCTGACCATCCTGTGGCCCTCAAGGGCGTCCGGCGAGGCGGGGACGCCGTGGGCGTCGAGATAGGACGGAGACGCGACCGTGACCTCGTGCAGCGTACCGAGCGGACGCGCGACGAGGTCCGCGTCGGCCGGCACGCCGATCCGCACGACGCAATCCACGCCCTCGCGGACGAGATCGACCAGCCGGTCACCTTCGGACAGGATGAGCTCGATGTCCGGATAGGCGGCGATGAAGCGGGGCAGCTCCGGCAGAAGGAAGTGCCGCGCAAAGACGCCATGAACATCGATGCGCAGGCGACCGGCCGGCCTGCTGAGGTCGAAGCTGGATTCGGCGTCTTCCAGCTCATGGATGATCCGCAGGCAGCGCGTGTACCACTGCTCGCCATCCAGCGTCGGCACGACGTTGCGCGTATTGCGTTCGAGCAGCTTGATGCCGAGGCGCTTCTCGACCCGCTTGACGACGTCGCTCGCGGTTGACGCAGGCAGGCCCAACGTTTCGGCGGCCCTGCGGAAGCTCCGCATCTCGACCACACGAACGAAGACCTTCATTTCGATAAATCGGTCCATCGACCCGGCAGGATAGATGTGTTCGGCAACCTCTTGAAGAGCCGGGGTTGGTGCGCGTGTCAAATGCAGTTGAGCGCGGCGTGACGATCGCGCTGATCTTCCGCGCGCGCACCTTCCAGGTCGTCGCCGCGGCACTGAAGGTCGGCGGCTCGGCCATCGCCGCGACGTGCATGCGCGCGGAACTTCGGCGCGGCTCGGACATTTGCCCGAGCCCGGGGAGGAGATGCCACATGCTCGACAGTACAGGCGGCAGGAAATTCCGCACAGTCGCCTCCTTTCTCGCGGCGCTGCGCCCGCTGGCGGCCCGCGCCGCCGTGCGTGCCGCGACGCTCGACCATGACGGGGCCTTCCCGTCCGACGACATCGCCGATCTCGCGGCGATTGGCGGCCTGTCGGTGCCGTTCGGCGACGGGTTCCAGCCGGGAATCGCCGTTGGCTTCCCGCAGGAGCTGATGGAGGCGCTGCGCATCGTCGGCCATGCCAGCCTGCCGCTCGGCCGGCTGTATGAAGGTCATGTCAACGCGGCGTCCCTGATCCTCCGCTACGGCACGCGCGGGCAGCAGGAGAGGGCGCGCGCCCGAGCCGCCAGCGGGGCGCTTTTCGGCGTCTGGAACACCGAGGCTCAGGACACCGTACGGCTGGCGCCGACGGCCGGGGGGCTCGAACTCGTCGGCACGAAGACCTTCGCGTCGGGCGCCGGGCATGTCGATTGTCCGCTCATCACGGCACGGGACGAGGCCGGCAAGGTCGTCATGGTGCTGCCGCCGCTCGACGGCGCGTCGCGTGCCGACCTGTCCGCCTGGCAGGCCCATGGCATGCGGGCCTCGGCAACGGGCAGCTTCGCGTTCACCGGCATCGCCGTCACGGCCGACGACCTTGTCGGCGGGGCGGGCGACTATGAGCGTCAGCCCCATTTTTCCGCCGGGGCGTGGCGTTTCTGTGCGGTGCAGCTCGGGGCCATCGAGCGGCTGGTCGACGAGGCCAAGGCCTTTCTGGTCGCGCGCGGCCGCGATGGCGATCCGCACCAGCTGGCGCGGATGGGAGAGGCGCTGATGGCCGCCGAAACGGCGCGGCTGTGGGTCGAGCGCGCCGCCCGCCTCGCCGAGGACGCGGATGTGGCGCGGACGGAAGAGGCGGGCGAGCGCGCCGTTGCCTATGTGAACCTTGCGCGCTGCGCCGTGGAACGTTGCGGGCTGGACACGCTGGAACGCGTTCAGCGCTCGGTGGGGCTTTCCGGCTATCTGCGCACCCATCCGCTCGAACGGCTCGGCCGCGACCTCGCGACCTATCTGCGCCAGCCGGCACCGGACCGGGCGCTGTGCGAAGGCGCCGCCTATGCCCTGCGTACCAAGGCGGACGGACCGTGGCGATGACCCTGGAAGAGACGTTGGCGGCAATGGCCGCCTTCCCAATTGTGGAGCCAGCGGATTTCGTGAAACGCCGGCTGGTCGTGATCGCCCCCCACCCCGACGATGAAAGCCTGGGTTGCGGCGGGCTCATCGCCGGCTGCCGTGCGGCGGGCCTTCCGGTCGCCGTCGTCATCGTCAGCGACGGTGCCGCCTCGCATCCGCGTTCGCGCCGGTTCGCCGCCCCGCGCCTTGCCGCGCTTCGACGCGAGGAGGCTCTCGAAGCTGTGGGGAGAATGGGCGTCGCGGCAAGGGACGTCCATTTCCTCGACCTCCCGGACAGCGCCGTGCCGACGCAGGGGCGCGCGGCGGCGGAGGCGATCGAGCACCTTGCGGCGCTGGTCAGCGGTGCGGATGTGGTCACCGTGACGTGGCGGCACGATCCTCATTGTGATCACCAGGCCAGCTTCGCCCTCGCCCGCCAAGCCTGCGCATATGTAGTGGGGGTGAGGTTGTGGGAGTATCCGATCTGGGGCCTCACGCTGCCGCCGAACACGGAACTCGGCGGCCATCGGCCCCACGGCGTGCGAGTGCGGATCACCGCCCATCAGGCCGCCAAGCGCCACGCCCTTGCCGCGCACGCCTCGCAGATGAGCGGCCTCATCGCCGATGATCCCGAGGGCTTCACCCTGACGCCCGACATGATCGCCCGCTTCGATAGCCCGCACGAAGTGTACATCGAGGCAGCATCATGAACGGTACGCTTCCCACCTCCTATTTCGACGCGCTCTACGACACGTCGCCTGATCCCTGGTCTTTCGAGACGAGCGCGTATGAGCATGCGAAATACGCGGCGACCCTCGCAGCCCTGCCGCGCGCCCGCTACGCCCGCGCGCTCGAGGTCGGATGCTCCATCGGCGTGCTCACCCACAGGCTCGCGGCGCGGTGCGACCGGCTGGTGGCGCTCGACCCGGCCGTCGCGGCGTTGGACCGGGCGCGTCAGCGGTGTGCGGCACTGGCCCATGTGGATTTCATGACCGCCCGCGTACCGTACGACTGGCCGCCGGGCCGCTTCGACCTGATCCTGCTGTCGGAGGTCGTCTATTATCTCGACGCTGCCGATGTCGTGCGGCTCGCCGAGCGCGTGCTTGGCTCGCTGGCGCCCGGAGGGCAGGTCGAACTGGTCCACTGGATTCGCGAGACTGACTATCCGCTTTCAGGCGACGAGGCAGCCGAGCGCTTCATCGCCGCGGCACGCGGCTTCCTCGACGTGGTGGCGCAGCAGCGTACCGAGGATTATCGGCTCGATCTTCTCGGCAGCGTCTGAGCCGCGATCGAAGGCCCGCAGCAGCCGGCGAGCGGCGTTGAGGTGGCCTGCCATCTGCGAGGGGCGCAGGGGACGGCGTACCAGCCATGGGCTGAGCGCCTCCGCGCGGGCCCAGGCTTCGCCGAAGCGCCGGCCCACGCCGTCGAGCGTGCCGGGCGGCAGCGCCAGCCGGTTCTCCCATGCCCTGTCCGGCGGCCCGCCGGCCATTGCCCGTCGCAGGCCCGCGCGCAACCGCATGCGGCGCAGCGCCACGGGCAAGGGTTCGAGAGTCTCGTCGCCGGGCAGGTCGGGCGCCTCGCACTGGTCGCGCAAGGTCGAGGCGCAGCCTTGGCTCGCCCGGCCAAGCAGCCGCGCCGAGGTCGTCACTACGATATCGGGATCGTGGCGGATGGGTATGTCGTGCCGCGCCAGCGCCGCGGCGAGGGCGCGGTCCTCGCTGGTGTCGACGTGAGGCTGGCCACCGATCTGCCGATACGCGGCAAGGGTGAGAGCGAAGCTCGCGCCGGAGGCGGTCCAGTGGTTCGGCCAGGGATCGTGCGGCAGCGGGTCGATCCGTGCGGCCAATGCCAGCAGTGCCGCCTCATAGGCGTGGTCGGTCCGGCGCCGCTGCCGCACATGCAACGGCAGGGCGGCCTCCTCGGCGGGGTCGAGTTCGAAGCGGCCGGCGACCGCCCCGCAATCGGCCGGCAACGCCGCCAGACTACGGCTCACCCAGTCGGCCGGCACGCGGGTGTCTGAATCCGTCGTCAACAGCGCGCCCGCGCTGTTGTGGGTCTCCAGCCACAGGCGAGCCACATCCAAGGCGAGGCCGCGGGCAAAGCCCGGATTGGCGAGGCTCTCCGGCAGATCGACGCTCAGGACCCGATGCGGTACGCCGGCGGCATCGAGTACCGCACGGGCCCGCGACGCGGTCGCGTCCCGGCAATTATTGGCCAGCACGACCACGCCAAACCCGCCATGCCGGGAAACCGGGGAGGTGAGCCTCTGTTGGCCCAGAGCGGCCATGCAGGCTTCGATCCGATCCTCCTCGTCCCGTGCCGGCACGACGGCAATGCACCGCGGCGCCGGCGCGGCGAGGGCGGCGCGCTGGCTCAATTCGGCAGCGAGGGACAAACGGGACGCGAGGCTTTGGGGCATGGACCTTCCCTTGGGCAGGGCTACGAACGTGTCGGGCCGAGGCGGGTTCCAACCGGCAGCAGCGGAGCGGGGCGAAGGTTCGCCCCGTCCACAAGCCGGAAGGAGCGCGCGGGCGCCCGGTCCGGCCAGTTTGCCGATGGTCGGGCGCCGCCGCGCTGCCGCGTCAGAGCTTCACGCTGGCCTCGCGTGCCCACAGGCGAAGCTTGCGGCAGCGGGCGATGAAAGTGTCGACCGAAGCGCCGCTTTCCAGTGCGATCAGGCCTTCGTCGGCGTCCGGCGCGACGCCCGCCTTGGCGAGCAGCGGCACGGCACCGCCGGTGAAGGCGATGAACTTGCAATGAGCGAAGGCGTCCGCCACGAAATCGCGCGCTGCCGCTTCCCCGGTCAGCCTCCCGGCGCCTTCCTCCGTCAGCACCAGCGCCACCGCGTCGAACAGCACTGAAGGCCCGCCATCGATCATGTGATGAGCCGGCAATCGATTGCCATCGGCCGTCTCGACGCCACCGACTTTCGGCGCGACCAGTTCCATGACAGCGCCTTCCTCCGCGAGAGCCGCCTGCAGCGCCGCGAGCAGCTTGCCGTCGCAGCCATTGCTTACCAGCACCCCCACCTTGCGGCCGGCAAAGCTTTCCGGGCCGTTTTCGATGATGCTGAGGGCGGGCGAGGCCGGCAGGTCGTCGCGCGGGGTGATCGCGGCATCCGCCGGCTTGGGCAGCTTCTCGATGCCCAGCTTGTCGGCGACGGTGGCGCCGAGCGCCTCGTCGATGTTGAGGAGATGCGCCACCATCCGTTCGCGGATGACGATGTCCTCCACCTTGCTCAGTTCGAAGGTCAGCGCCATGGCGATGTGCTTCTGTTCCGGCCCGGTCTGACTGTTGAAGAACTGCCGCGCCTGGCTGTAATGGTCGGCAAAACTCTCCGCCCGCAGCCGGACCTTCGGCGCGTCGATCGCCTCGGCATAGGAGCGGAATCCCCGCGCCGGGTCCTCGCGCGGGCCCTCGCCGCGTGAGTTGGGCTGGTAGTTGGTGCGGCCGACCGGATTGCGCATCGCCATATGCCCGTCCTGCTGGAAATGCGCGAAGGGGCATTTGGGCGCGTTGATGGGGATATGGGTGAAGTTCGTGCTGCCGAGCCGCTTCAGCTGGGTGTCGAGATAGGAGAAGTTTCGGCCCTGCAGCAGCGGATCGTTGGAGAAGTCGATGCCCGGCGGCACGTTCTGCGTCATGAACGCCACCTGCTCGGTCTCGGCGAAGAAGTTGTCCGGCATGCGGTCCAGCACCAGCCGGCCGACCGGCACCGGCTTGATGACTTCTTCCGGAATCAGCTTGGTCGGGTCGAGCACGTCGAAGTCGAAGCTGTCGGCGAAGTCCTGGTCGAACAGCTGCACGCACAGTTCCCATTCCGGGAAATCGCCGGACTGAATGGCCTGCCACAGATCGCGGCGATGGAAATCGGGGTCCGCGCCATTGATCTTGACCGCCTCGTTCCACACCACCGACTGGAGGCCCAGCTTGGGCTTCCAGATGAACTTGACGAAGGTGGATTCGTCTTTCGCGTTCAGGAAGAGGAAGGTGTGGACGCCGAAGCCTTCCATGAAACGGTAGGAACGCGGGATCGCCCGGTCGGACATGACCCACATGATCATGTGCATCGATTCCGGGGTCAGCGAGATGAAATCCCAGAAATTGTCATGCGCCGACTGCGCCTGCGGGAAGGCGCGGTCGGGCTCGGGCTTCACCGAGTGGATGATATCGGGAAACTTGATGGCGTCCTGAATGAAGAACACCGGGATATTGTTGCCGACGAGATCCCAGTTACCTTCCTGCGTATAGATTTTTACGGCGAAGCCGCGCACGTCGCGGGCGAGGTCGAACGAGCCCTTCGAGCCGGCAACCGTCGAGAAACGGACAAAGGCCGGCGTCTTTTCGCCGGGGCGCTGGAAGAGATCGGCGCGGGTATACTTAGCCAGCGATTCATAGGTTTCGAAATAGCCATGCGCGCCATAGCCGCGGGCGTGAACGACCCGCTCGGGAATGCGCTCATGGTCGAAATGGAACATCTTCTCGCGGAAATGGAAGTCCTCCATCAGCGCCGGGCCGCGCGCGCCCACTCGAAGCGTGTTCTGGTCGTCCGCCACGGGCGCGCCCTGGGCCGTGGTCAGCACGGGCGTGTCGCCCTCAGCGATCTGGTGCAACTCGCCACCCGCTCCGCGGAGAAGGGTCTGGTCGTGGATCTTGGCCTTCGACAGCGTCGCTTCCTTGGTTTTACGTGCCATATTCGCGCCCTCCCTAGACATGTTGCGTGGCGGGCCGGCACCCGCACTCCCCACTAACCGGGAGGTCTGCGGTTCGTTGCGCGGTATTCGGCGAGCAACGCGCCGAGATCACCTGATCGGTACACCCCCGTTACCTTTCGCCCCCTTTTGATCAGCGTGCCGCCGCCGATCCCGAGGTGCGCGCCTGCCATGGAAGACTTGCCATTGGGGCTTGCCATCGGGTCGTTTCATTCGCTAGAAAGCCAGCAGGGTGTCGCCGGCTGCATCCCGCAGCTGGGGCAGGTATGCGCTGGTCGGGCCGCCGCGCGGGACCTGCGTGCATGCCCGGACGCCTTTATCGCCGCACCAGTGCGCGTGCGCGCCTTGCCACCGAGCGGGCTTTTCATTCCGCCGAGCGTTTCCTGCATATCGAGGCCGTCAGCGGCTTCGTCCTGCTGTGTGCGGCAGCGATTGCGCTGATCTGGGCGAACTCCCCCTTTGCGCAGAGCTATCACGACCTCTGGCACGCGCCGCTGACCTTCGGGATCGGCGGCATCATGGTGTCGCAAACGCTGCATTTCTGGGTCAACGACGCGCTGATGACCATCTTCTTCCTCGTGGTGGGGATGGAGATCCGGCGGGAGATCCATGAAGGGGCGCTGTCCCGGCTGCGCGCGGCAGTCCTGCCGGTTGCCGCGGCGATCGGCGGCGTTGCCGTCCCCGCGCTGATCTACGTCTCGCTGAACGCCCCGCCGGGCCAGATCGAGGGCTGGGCGGTGCCGACAGCCACCGACATCGCCTTCGCCGTCGGTGTGCTGGCGATCCTGGGGCGCTCCATCCCTTCCAATCTGCGCGTCTTCCTGCTGGCGCTCGCCATCATCGACGATATCGCGGCGATCCTCATCATCGCCCTGTTCTATTCCGGCGGAATCGACTTGGCCTGGCTGCTGGTCGGGTTGGCCGGCATCGTCATGGTCGTCGCGCTGCAAATGGCGGGTATCGGTTCGGCCTGGGCCTATGTCGTGCCCGGCGCGGTGCTGTGGATCGGCCTTTTGCAGGCGGGTGCCCATCCTACGCTCGCCGGCGTGATGCTCGGCATGCTCACCCCGGTCATTCCCGGGCGGGGGCGTGAGCCGGCGCTCCATGCGGCGACACGCGCATTGGAGGAGATCCGCCAGAAGGCCGCCCGCACGCCGGATGCGGCGGCGAGCCTGCTGCCGCCGCTGCGCCGCCTCGCCATCGCCCAGCGCGAGATGACGCCGCCGGTGACACGGGTGCAGATGGTGCTGCACCCCTGGGTCGCCTATGGCGTGATGCCAATCTTCGCCCTCGCCAACGCCGGCGTGAGCCTCGATGGCGTCGATTTCGGCCGGCCGGACGCCTTCGCCGTCATGACCGGGGTCCTCCTCGCGCTGGTTGTCGGTAAACCCGTCGGCGTGGTCGCCGCCAGCTGGCTGGTGGTGCGTGTGGGCTGGGGCAGCCTGCCGCCCGGCGTCACCTGGGCCGGCGTGCTGCTCGTCGGACTGCTCGCCGGCATCGGCTTCACCATGTCGATCTTCATCGCGACGCTCGCCTTCGCCGACCCTGCGCTTCTCGGGGCCGCCAAGCTGGGCGTGCTTCTCGCCTCGCTGGCCGCCGCCTGTCTGGGCCTCTGCTGGGGCGTCCTGCAGGGCAGAAGGGCCCGGGCCACGGCCTCCTCATCCTCCTCAATCGCGGGAGACTGACATGACCGGAATCGTCAGCGGCATCACCTTGAATCGCGCTCGCCCTGTTCTTCGCCGGACTGCCGAGGCAGCGATTCAGCGTCACGTCGGGCGAGGGGGGTGTGAAAAATCTTTCCGCCTTCCCGGATTAAATGGCAGGGTTGACCCGTTAATGCACGATGAGCAAGCCCGCCCCGTTCGATATCGTCGGCCACCTGCCGGCCTTGCGCCGCTATGCGCTGGCCCTGACGCGCAATGCGGTCGACGCGGACGATCTGGTGCACGACGCCCTGGTGCTCGCCTATGAGAGGCGCGATTCGTTTCGCCTCGGTAGCAATCTGAGGCTTTGGCTGTTCTCCATCCTGCACAACCGCTTCATCGACGATACCCGCGCGCGCTCCGTTCGTGTCGCCCATGTCGCGCGCGAGGCCGATCTGCAGGACGAGGCCAGCGCTCCGACCCAGGAGCAGGGGGTCTGGCTCTCCCAGGTGCGGCGTGCGGTCGAGGGCCTGCCCGAGGATCAGCGCGCCGCGCTCCATCTCGTGGCCGTCGAAGGCATGAATTACGCCCAGGCGGCGGAAGTTCTCTCGGTGCCGGTCGGCACGCTGATGTCGCGGCTCGGCCGCGCCCGTTTGGCACTGCGTGCCATGCGGGAGCCGCTGGCGCAGCCCGCGCGCCCGTCGTTGCGCCTCAAGCTGGTGCGAGGTGCCGATGACGCCTGATCCGAACGCTATTCCCGACCATGAGATCCAGGCCTATCTCGACGGCGAACTGCCCCGTTCGCGGATGATCGAGATCGAGGCGCATCTGTCGCGCGACGCCGATGCGGCCGTCGCCCTTATGGCCGACATGCGCAGCTGGAACGAGGTGCGCCTCGCCTATGGCGGCAGGAGCGACGAGCCGACCCGCGAGAATGTTGCGGCGGCGCGGCGCCTGGAGCGGGGGCTGGTCCGCCGGATGTGGATGGGCCGGGTGCGCCGGGGCGCGGCGATCATGGCTCTGGTCGGCAGCGGCTGGATGGCCCACGCCGCCCTCGGGCCCTGGATCATCAGCCGCGTTTCCGCGTTCGATCTGCCGCCGGCCTATGTCGCGGATGCCGTAAGGGCCTACAAGGCCACGGAACTGCGTCTTTCCATGGCATCGCAGATCGAGTCCCGCGCCATCGATGCCTTTGAGATTCGTGCGGCCACCGAGATCATCGTTCCCGATCTGCCGGAAAGCTGGGAAGTCGAGGATGTGCAGGTGTTCCCTTCGACGCAGGGTCCCAGCTTGCAGATCGCGATCCAGACCAACGCCTTCGGCCTAGTGACGCTGTTCGCGGTGCGGTCCGACACGACCGATATCACCGCGCCCGTCCTGACACGCAGCGAAGGCTTCACGACGGCCCATTGGCAGGTGGGCAACATCGATTATGCCCTCGTGGCCAAGGTGGACACGCCGCTGCTGGAAGCGGCGATCGGCACGCTGGCCGACCAGCCTTCCACGTCCGCTCTGCCGTGAGGTTGGATGACATGAAGCCGCATGACGGGCCGCGCGTCGCCGAGCTGTTCACGCCCCTTACCAAAGCGGGCCGGCCGCCCACGCGTCGCGAGAGGGGAACCGCACGCGGTCGGGCGCAGGCATCGAGGACGGTCCGGATGGCGGCCGAGATGCCCGCTTCATGAGCCTCGATGATCCTCGATCTCCCGACTTCGGGTCCGGAACGTCCGACGGGGCGGCGGGCGAGGATGGCGCCGACAGTCGCCTGTCCGAGCTTCTCGTCGCTCTCGCCACCCGGACCCACCGGGAGCGCATCTCCATCGGCGATCTGCTCACCGCCCTGGAAGACAGGGCGATTGCGGCGCTGCTGTTCCTCTTCGCCTTCCCCAATGTGCTTCCCGCGCCGCCGGGTCTCTCCGCGATCCTCGGCGCGCCGCTCATCTTCCTGTCGGCGCAGCTCGCCCTCGGCATGCGGCCCTGGCTCCCCCGAGTGATTGCCGATCGCTCCATGGCACGCAAGGATTTCAGCGCGGTCGTCACCCGCGCCCAGCCCTGGCTGGCCCGTGGGGAGGCCTTGCTGCGGCCGCGCCTCGGCTGGATGAGCTCGCCGCCGGCCGAGCGGCTGGTCGGCATCGTGTGTTTTCTGCTCGCCATCGTCTTGTTCCTGCCCATCCCGCTGGGAAACATGCTGCCCGCATTTGCGATCTGCGTGATGGCGCTGGGCGTGCTCGAGCGGGACGGCATCTGGATCGCGGCGGGGCTTGTCGTCTCGGTGCTCTCCGCCGGGCTGGTCTGGGGCATCGTCTATGCCCTGCTGAAAGCCGCCTTCTTCCTGATCGCTCAAGTCTTCTGACCCCCTCCATGCGCTGGAACTGATCCGATGTTTTTCGAATGGATGGCCGATCCCGCCGCCTGGGCCGGCCTCGCCACGCTGATTGTGCTCGAGATCGTTCTCGGCATCGACAATCTGGTGTTCATCGCCATTCTCGCCGACAAGCTGCCGCCGCATCAGCGCGAGAGGGCGCGGATCATCGGCCTTTCGCTCGCCTTGCTCATGCGCCTCGCACTGCTGGCGTCGGTGTCCTGGATCGTCACGCTCACCTATCCGCTGTTCACGGTACTGGGCTCGGAGATTTCCTGGCGCGACGTCATCCTGATCCTCGGCGGCCTGTTCCTGCTGTTCAAGGGCACGATGGAGCTGCATGAGCGGCTGGAAGGCGGGCACGAGGCCAAGGCAAGCACCGGCGCCTACGCGGTCTTCTGGCAGGTCATCGCGCAGATCGTCGTGCTGGACGCCGTGTTTTCGCTCGACAGCGTGATCACGGCGGTCGGCATGGTGAGGGAGCTTTCCGTCATGATGATCGCCGTGATCGTGGCGATCCTCGTCATGATGCTGGCGAGCCGCCCGCTCATGGCGTTCGTCAGCCGGCACCCGACCGTGGTGATCCTGTGCCTCGGCTTCCTGTTGATGATCGGCTTCAGTCTCATCGTCGAGGGGCTCGGCTTCCACATTCCGAAGGGGTATCTCTACGCGGCGATCGGCTTCTCGATCCTGATCGAGGCCGCGAACCAGTTCGGCCGGCGCAATGTGCGCAAGCGCGTGACCACGATGGACCTGCGGGACCGCACCTCCCGCGCCGTGCTGCGCCTCCTGCGCGGCGGGCAGAACGCGCCCGAAGCCTCCGAAGAGCTGGCGATGATCGCCTCGTCCTCCGGGGATGGGACCGCCTTCAGTCCCGAGGAGAGTTCGATGATCGAGCGCGTGCTGACGCTGGCCGAACGCCCGGTGCGCTCGATCATGGTGCCTCGGGTCGATGCCATCTGGCTCGACATCGAGGATCCTCCCGAGGCCATCATGGACGAGATACGCGCCAGCGGGCGTTCACGCTTTCCCGTGTGCCGGCATGAAGTCGACGAGGTGCTCGGCGTCGTCCATGCGAAGGACCTGCTCGCGCAGTATCGGACCGACGGGACGCTGGACGTGGAAAAGGCGCTGCGCCAGCCGCTCTTCGTTTCGGAGAAGCTGCCAGCTCTGAAACTGCTGGAGCAGTTCAAGGGATCGCCGGTGCACATGGCGATCGTGGTCGACGAGCACGGGGCGTTCGAGGGCATGGTGACGCCGACGGACGTCCTCACCGCCATTGCGGGCGACCTGCCGGAACTCGCCGGAGAGGAGGAGCCCTATGCCGTCCGCCGCGAGGACGGTTCCTGGCTGCTCGACGGGCGCATGCCGATCGACGATGCGGAGCGCACGCTGGACGTCGAGGACATGCGGCAGGACGACGACTTCGAAACCGTTGCCGGCTTCGTCCTGGCGCAGCTCGGCCGCGTGCCCTCGGTGGGCGAGTCGCTGGAGTGGAACGGCTGGCGCTTCGAGGTGATCGATCTCGACGGGCACCGCGTCGATAAGGTTCTCGCAAGTCCCGTGGCGCCGTGACGGCGAAGGGAATCAAGGGCCCTCTCAGCCGGACAATCGTCCGGCGAGGGCGCGCCCGGCTCCGGAAGGGCAGAGCCTGGCGCGCCCAGCTGTTCGTCGTCGCGTCAGGCCGCCCGGCCGACGGCCAGGTCGAGGTCGCCACGGACCTCCACCTCGATTTCGAGCACGGACATCGGGGTTCCCCGCTCCAGCCGGACCTTCACATTGTCCTGCTCGCAGGGCACATGCTTGGCGACGACCGCCAGGATGTCCTCGCGCAGGCGGGCCAGAAGATCGCTTCCGCCCAGCACCTGGCGTTCATGCGACAGCAGGATCTGCAGCCGTTCCCTCGCCTGAGGCGCGCTCGACGTCGAGAAAAGGCGCTTCCAGAGTGTCATGCCGCCCTCCGCAGGAGTTTGCTGAACAGACCGCCGCGCTGCCGGGGAATTTCCATGGCGATGCTCTCTCCCTTGAGGCGCAGCGCCGCGTCCTGATAGGCGCGCGCCGGCGCGCTGTTCGGTTCGTGGATCGAGACCGGAACGCCCATATTCGACGCCTTGAGCACATCGCCGCTTTCCGGAACGATGCCGAGCAGGGGGAGCGACAGGATTTCCAGAACGTCCTCGGTCTTCAGCATGTCGCCGCGCGCGGCGCGAACATGATCGTAGCGGGTCAGCAGCAGGCGCTTGTCGACCGTCTCGCCACGCTCCGCCTTCAGCGTCTTCGCATCGAGAATGCCGACGATGCGGTCGCTGTCGCGCACGGACGACACTTCGGGATTGGTCACCACGATGGCGATTTCGGCATGGCGCATGGCGAGGGTGGCGCCCCGCTCGATGCCGGCCGGGCTGTCGCAGATCACCCAGTCGAAATGCTGCGACAGCTGGCCGATGACCCGGTCCACGCCCTCTTCCGTCAGCGCATCCTTGTCCCGCGTCTGGGAGGCCGGAAGCAGGAACAGCGAATCCAGCCGCTTGTCCTTGATCAGCGCCTGCGGCAGACGGGCATCGCCCTGGACGACGTTGACGAAGTCGTACACGACCCGACGCTCCGCCCCCATGATCAGGTCGAGATTGCGAAGCCCGACGTCGAAGTCGACGACAACGACCTTGTCGCCGGTGCGGGCCAGTGCGGCGCCGATGGCGGCAGTCGTCGTGGTCTTGCCGACGCCTCCTTTGCCCGACGTGACCGTGATGATCTTAGCCATGTCCTTCTTCGCTCCTAAAGCGCGGTGATCTGCAGGGCGGCATCGGCGGTCGATACCCTGACCGCCTTGCCTCGAAAGGCGTCGTCGATGTCGTCGGCCGTCCGGTAGGTGCCGTCGACCGCCAGCAGTTCGGCGTCGAGGCTGGAGCAGAAGATCTGCGCCGAGGCGCCGAAAGTCGCTCCGGCGATGGCGCGGCCGGCCAGCGTCCCGTAGACGTGGATCGATCCGCCGGCGATGATCTCCGCGCCGGCGCCGACGGAGCCGATGATCGTCACGTCTCCCTCGAGGCAGACGATCGACTGGCCGGAGCGCACGCGGCGCTCGATGATCATGTTGACCGGTTCGGCGGGCTTGCGCGGTTCCGGCGCGGGTGTGGCGACGTCCTCGATGACGAGCGTGCTGTCGCGCCCGCCGCGCAGGATGGGCGGCATGCCGGCATCGACCAGGCTCGGGCGCACGCCTTCGAGACCGATGAGGCGGACGCCGCGCGTGGCGAGTTCCGCGATCCAGCGCTCGACCCCCGCCTTGCTCTGCGCCGTGTCGGCGAGATCGAGCACCACGGTGCGGCCGTTGAAGAACCCGGGAGAACGCTGCAGCCAGACGTCGAAATTGGCCAGCCACACGTCGAGCGGCACGTCCGCCACCAGCGTCATCGCCATGAACGATCGTCCCCGGAAGCGGATCGACGGTCCTGTCTGGCTGATGCTGTTCATGGCGCGAATCTCCCCAACGAAAGAAGAGATTCGGTTAACCTTGGTTAACGATCCGTTAACTGGCCGAACATCTCCACCGCCAAGCCGGCTTTTGCGAGGAGGAGGGAGGGCGAACAGGGGAGCCGGAGCAAGGCTGACCCGGACGCGCGGCCGGCCCGTTATCATCTCCTACGGGCGCCCCTCTGCCGACCGGGGCCGATAAGGCGCAAGAGCGACTGCCTGGAGCTCGGCACGCGTGCCCGGCACCTCTGGCGCTCCGGGAGGCCGCGGCCTTCCCCGTCATCGTCGGGCGGGTTGGCGACGACGGGCATGTTGGCCAGCAGCCCGAGGCATTCGCGCGTGCAGTCATCCACGACGGTGAGGATGCGGAAGTGCCGGCCGTCCGTGAACTGATCGCTGACGAAGTCGAGTGACCAGCGTTCGTTCGGCTTCAGCGGCGTCAGGATGGGCGCCCGCGTCCCGATCGCCCGCTTGCGGCCGCCGCGGCGGCGCACCATCAGGCGCTCCTCGCGGTAGATGCGGAACAGGCGCTTGTGGTTGACCGCAAAACCCTCGCGCCGCAACAGCACGTGCAGACGCCGATAGCCGAAGCGGCGGCGCTCGGCCGCCATGGCTTTCATGCGTTCGCGCAGGACGCCATCGCCTGCCCGTGTCGTCTGGTAGCGGACCGTCATGCGGCAGATGCTGGCATCGCTCACACCGTGCTTCCGGCACAGTTCCGCCACCGGCACCCCGGCCTCATGCTCCTTCAGGAGGCCTATGATCGGCTCTTCCGAGAAACGGCTGCGCTTCATGCTCTGGTCCTCGCGTCGGGCCAAAGCGAACTTCAAACTGGATTAGGTGGAAGGGGCAACGTCACTGAAAGCAGCGACACTGTCGCGATCCCGGCGCTGATTGCGTGGGCCAGAGCCGCAAATCGCCGGACAACAGAGCGCAGTAGGGTCATGGGCGCACCCGAAGTTTCGTTCTGACGGGCGTGAGACCCGTCACTTGTCGCATCAGAGACGGGCGCAGCGTTGCAGCACCGAACGAAGTTCGGTTCGCAGGATGGTTGAGCCGCACCTCAACGGCCGCCGGAGAACCGTTGCGTAAACGACGATCAACGCAATTCCGTTTCGACCTAAAAATCATAGCGCGCCATCAGCAAAATCTGATGGGCGCTCTGTGAGCTCTGAGAAGGTCCGTAGAACGTTTTAACATAATCGCGCGCCGCATAATAATTGAAGACGTATTGCGCGACAAAGGAGAGATTTTCGGTCGCCGACCAGACGAGGTTTCCCCCTGCGTTGAAATTCTGACCGCCAGAGGCGCCGTAGCTCAAGACGGCATTGGCATTCTTGACGTCGAAGCGCCCATATGCCGCGTAGAACGCTGAATTTAGGACCGGAGACCAGTTGTGCAGATACTGCGCCGTTATGTTCCAGCCGGACACGCGCGAGAAGCCGCCGTTCATGTCCCAATAGGCATCGGGTGGTGAGAAATCGCCGCTCGGATCGATCAAGCCGAGATAACTCGTCGCGCCATCGACATAGGCCGTCTGCAGGTAGAGGGAATCGCCCTTCGCCAGCATCGG
>JAEYTJ010000197.1 GCA_023434095.1 Pseudomonadota bacterium
AAACGGGACGCCGGCGTGACGCCGCGTCCCGTTCAGACAGCCCCTCGCCGGCACCCGATGATCCCCACCGAGAGCCGGCCGAGGTCTTTCAGACGACCTTGACGGTCAGCGTGCCGACGCCGTCGACACCGCCCTCCATCACATCGCCCCGCACGATGGCGCCGACGCCGGCAGGCGTGCCGGACATGATGACGTCGCCCGGCTGCAGCTCGAACAGGCCGGAGAGGTAGGAGATCATCTCCGGCACCTTCCAGATCATCTGGTTGAGGTCGCCGACCTGACGCTGCGTGCCGTTGACGTTCAGCCACACCTTGCCGGAGGCGGGATGGCCGATGGCGGAGGCCGGCACCAGCGCCGAGCAGGGGGCGGAAGCCTCGAAGGCCTTGCCCACTTCCCACGGACGGCCGAGCTTCTTGGCTTCGCCCTGCAGGTCGCGGCGGGTCATGTCGAGGCCGATGCCGTACCCCCACACGTGGTCGAGGGCGGATTCGACCGGGATGTTCATCCCGCCCTTGCCGATCGCGACCAGCATTTCCAGCTCGTAGTGCACGTCGCTGGACTTGTCGGGATAGGGGAAGGTGCCGTCGGTGATGACGTTGTCGGGATTCTTCTGGAAGAAGAAGGGCGGCTCCTTGTTGGGATCATGCCCCATCTCGATGGCGTGCTCGGCGTAGTTGCGGCCAACGCAATAGATGCGGTGGATCGGGAACAGCTTGTCCGAGCCTTCGACGGGCAGCGTCGGAATGCCAGGAGGCGTGATCACGTAGGTGGAGGTGTCGATAGGCGCGTTCATCAGCGTACTCCTGCGTAATAGTCGACGCGTTTCTCAATGCTTTCGATCAGGGCCGACAATCCCATCGCAACGGCGAAGAGGATGATGGTGAGGGCCCAGAAATTCTCCATGTCGAAATTGCGCGAATAGAGCTCGAACAATTCGCCATAGCCGATGATTGCCACCAATAGCTGGCCGATCACCACGCCCTTCACACCGCGCACCACGCCGAGACGGATGCCAGCGAGGATCTCCGGCAGTGCCGCGAGCAGGATGATCTTGCCGTAAAGGGCGAAGGTGGAGGCGCCGTAGCTGCGGCCCATTTCGAGCAGCGAATTAGGCACGCTCTGGATACCGGCGCGGGTATCGAGCACGATAATCCACACCGCGAAGAGGAAGACGGTGACAACCACCGTGGTCTCGCCCATGCCGAAGAGGATCATCAGCACCGGCACCAGCGCCGACAGCGGCGCCGACACGAAGATGTTGACCCAGATGCCGAGCAGGCTATCGGCCGTGGTCGAGCGCCCCATCAGCACGCCGACGGCGATGCCGACGACGATGGCGAAGAACATGCCGATCAGGAAGCTGTTTAGCGTGGTGATCGCCGCCGCCTGCCAGGTGCCCGTCTGCACCAGCGCCACGGCCGCCACCAGCACGTCGGAAAGTGGCGGAACGAGGAACATCAAGCCGGATTGCCCGACCAGTTCCCAGATCACGCACCACACGAGAAGTGATGCCATCATCGGCACGCGAAATCCAAACAGAGTCATCGCGCCCTCCCCTAGTCGACGTAGTGCTTGAGGCCCTGCCAGATTTCCTCGACCGTATCGAGGTAGCCCTGGTCACGGCGGATAGCGTCGGGCGACGCCGAGCGGTCGATCTCCGGCTCGATAATCTGCGCGATGCGGCCGGGACGGCGCGACAGGATGACGATGCGGTCCGAGCAGTAGACCGCTTCCTCGATCGAGTGGGTGACGAAGATGAAGGTCTTCTTCTCCTTGTCCACCAGTTCCAGCAGGTCTTCCTGGAACTTGCGGCGGTTCTGCTCGTCCACCGCGGAGAACGGCTCGTCGAGCAGCAGCACGTCGGCGTTGACGGCGAAGGCGCGGGCGAGACCGACGCGCTGGCGCATGCCGCCGGAGAGTTCGTGCGGGTACTTGTTCTCGAAGCCCGAGAGCCCGACCTCGGCGATGTATTTGTGGGCGATCGCCTGGCGTTCGTCTTTGCCCATGCCCTTCAGCTCAAGGCCAAAGGCAACGTTTCGCATGACCGTGGCCCACGGCATGAGCGCGAAGTCCTGAAACACGAAGGCGCGTTCCGGGCCGGGGCCGGTGACGGTCTGACCGTTCACGCGGATCTCGCCCGAGGTGGCGGGGATCAGGCCGGCGATGATCTTGAGAAGCGTGGTCTTGCCGCAGCCGGAAGGCCCGAGCAGCGTGGTCAGCTTGCCCGAGGGGAAGTCGAGATCGATGCTGCGCAGCGCCTCCACCTCGTTGTACATCTTGCAGACGCCGCGCACCTCGACCGCGACATCCGAGCCGGCGGGGCGGGAAGCGGCGCTCGCCGCCTGGGCGGTGATGTTGCGCATGATCAGGACCTTCTCTTCTCGGGACGCAGCACGCGAAGCTCGAAAGCCTCAAGCGCTGCCAGCGTCAGGGTGGACACAAGGATGATGGAGACGACGGCCGCATACATCTCGGCATAGTTCGCGACCGAGCGGTGATAGGTGATGAGGTCGCCGATGCCGGTCGGCGTGATGAGCAGCTCGGCCAGGATCACGCCGATGAAGCCGGCGGCGAGGCCGAGGCGCAGGCCCGCGAAGATCACCGGGCTTGCATCGGGAATGATGATCTTGGTGATGCGCTGCCACAAATTGCCTTGGAACGAGTAGCACATGGCGACCAGCGAAGGATTGGCGTTGCGCACTGCCTTGTAGCCGTTGAGGACGATCACCGGCAGGGCGAGCATGATCACCGCCAGCGTCTTCGACACGAGGCCGATGCCGTAGACGAAGGTGATGAGCGGGATCAGCGCCGCCATCGGCGCGGCCTGCAGCACGATGAATACCGGCGCCACCAGCCATTCGGCGAAGCGCGACAGGCCCATGACGATGCCCAACGCGATGCCGATGACGGCGGAAACGGCGATACCGATGACCAGCGGCTGCAGCGTCTCGGCATAGGCGGCGACGAAGGAACCGTCGAGCGTCATCGTCACGAAGGCGCTCAGCGTCTCAAGAAATGTCGGGAAGGCGAAGCTGATCGGGATGCGCCCGGCAATTTCCCAGATGAGGAAGAACAGCCCGACCGACGCGGTGCGCCAGAGAGCGGTGCGGTGCCGCGAAAGCTTCCTCCAGAAGAAGGAAGCCTCGGCGGGGGGAACGGCTCGCGAGGAGCCGTTCGCCTGTACCGGATAGGTCATTCAACCGACCTTCAGTTCGTGCCGACCTTGCCGAGCGCGCGGTTCAGCGGCTCGAGGGCCCAGAAATCCTCGACCTTCAGGCTGTCAGGGTCGCCCTGCAGCTGGCCGGAGAGCGTGTAGAACTCGAAGTCGTCCTTGGCCGCTTCCGCGCCGCCGCCGTTGAGCGGGAACGCCTTGCCCTCGGCGAGTTCGGTGAAGTAGGGGGTGATCTCGGCGACCTGGTCGGCCGGCAGGTCCGGCAGCAGCTTGTACTTCGTGCGCCACTCCGCGACGATCGCCGGGTTCTTGGTCACTTCACGCCACGTGGTCAGCACCGACTCGACGATGATGTCGACGTCCTTCTGATTCTTGTCCAGGAAGTCCTGGCGCGCGAACATCGCCTCGTCGGTAGCGTCGATGCCGTCGAGCGGAAGGATGATGAACTTGCCCGGCGCCTTCTCCTGCAACAGGCGGCGGCCGGCGGAATCAACGATCGTCGCCTTGACGTTGCCCTGCAGCAGCGCGCCGGTGCGCACTTCCGAGCCGGGGATGTAGCTGATCTTCGAGAACTTGATGCCCTGCTTCTCTTCCATCAGCTTCATGATGGCTTCGGTGCCCGAGCCGCGCGAGTGGACGGCGACTTCCTGACCGTCGAGGTCCTTCCAGCTCTTGTAGAACTCGGCGTTCACAGCGGGGTAGAAGCGCAGGGTGGAGAGCTGGAGGAACATGCGCACCGGCACCTTCACCTTCTGCATGAGCGCATAGGGGCCGCCGACGCCGATATCCGCCTGCCCGCTCACCACCGCCTGGGCGGCGATGTCCTCGGACTTCAGATAGGTCATCTCGATCTCGACGCCGCGCTCCTTGGCGAGCTCGAAGGCGGCGAGCAGGTGCAGGTTCTCCACCGAGGCGATATCGCCATAGGCGACGCGAACCTTCGCCTCCGCCTGCGACGCCGCCGACAAGACCAGACCGACACTGACGGCAGCCGCCACGCCGGAAAGACCGCGCAGTTTTCTCGTGAATTCCTTGAGCATTTTCAGTCTCCCATGAGAGCCGAGCGGTTCAATCCGCCACTCACCAACCCGCGAGGTTGGATACCAATTTTGTTTTGGTTTATATTGGCTAACAAAGTCGGTCAAGGGCGGATCGGCTTGACCTCTGGTTTTGATAGCGCCATAGAATGAACCAATTCGCTCTTTGGTTGACCCGGATTCCCATGCTCAATCCTGCCGCCGACACCCATCTCGAAAAAGGCATCGTCACGCAGCTGCGCGCCTATCTCGCCCAGATCGACCTTGCCGACGATGGCCGCCTGCCGCCGGAGCGTGAATTGTCGGCCGCGCTCGGCGTGTCGCGCACCGAGCTGCGCAAGGCGCTCGACGTGCTGGAGGCGGAAGGTCAGCTCTGGCGCCATGTCGGCAAGGGCACCTTCATGGGCAGCCGGCCGCTGGACACCTTCGCCGACATCGCGGCGCTGGCTCGCCGCAGCAACCCGGCGGAGGTGATGCGGGCGCGCATCGTTATGGAACCGGAAATCTGCCGCGCTGCCGCCTTCACCGCTACCCCGGAGGACATCGCCGAAATGCGGATGTGCCTGGCACGATCCCGCCAGGCGGAAACCTGGCGCCAGTACGAGGCGTGGGACACCCGCCTGCACCGCACCATCGCCGAGGCCTCGCAGAACACGCTGCTGCTCGGCCTGTTCGACACGCTGAATGCGGTGCGGCGGGCCGTAACCTGGGGGCGGCTGCGCACCGCGCCGGTGAAGCCCCTGCCCAGCCATCACAGCTTCGCCGAGCACGAGGCGATCGTCGAGGCGATCGAGCAGCGCGACATTGCCGCCGCAGCCGCTTGCATGCGCGCCCATCTGCAGACCGTCGAACGCAAGCTGCTCGACCGCCAGTAAGCGGGAGCGCCCTTGGGCGGGGTTGAGAAACCGCTGGCTTCGGTCTTGGATGGGTACCGGGCTGGCATCGTGTCCGGCGACGAAGGTCCGAGGAGGGGCGCGATGATGTGGACATGCCCGGCTGGGAGCATCCCCGCAGCAGGCCTCCTCTTGCTGATCGTCGCGCGGTGAGCCGCTCCCTACCCTCGCTTCTCGCGCGCTGGCAGCGGCTGGCCTGGCGCGACCGGGCATTGCTCGGCGAGGCGCTTCTTACGGTTTCGCTGGCCCGGCTGGCGGTCGTCACCCTGCCCTTCCGCCATGTCGCCCGCCTTTCGGCCGCCTGGCCGGCCAAGCCGCCGCCGGCGGATGCCGAGGCGCAGATCGCTCGCGCCCGCTGGGCGATCCGCGCGGTGGCGCGCCGCATGCCGTTCCGCGCCCTGTGCCTCGAACAGGGGGTCGCGGCGCGGTGCATGCTGCGACGGCGCGGCGTGCCAACGACGCTCTATTATGGCGTGACGAAGGATACGCAGGGCCGACTGGCGGCGCATCTTTGGGTGCGTTCGGGCGGGCTCGACGTCATCGGCACCGAAAATGCCGAACAGTTCACGCTGCTGGCGACCTTTCCCCCGCTCGACGGCGCTGGCCGCCCACCCGGCACGAACGGTGCGGGCTGAGTCTGCTGGACGGCGCAACCGCGCTCAGTCCAGCGTCTGCCGGAAGCGCGTGACAGCGATGACCATGGCGACGATCATGATGACGCTCAGCCCGATAATGTTCTGCGCGAGATCGGCTGATGTGGCTCCTTTCAACAGAATGCCACGCACCATGCGCAGGTAATGGGTCAGCGGCAGCGTCTCGGCGACCCATTGCGCCCAGGTCGGCATGCCGGCGAAAGGAAACATGAAGCCCGAGAGCAGGATATTGGGCAGGAAATACATGAAGGTCATCTGCACCGCTTGCAGCTGGTTCTGCGCCAGGGTGGAGAAGGTGTAACCAATCGACAGGTTGGTGAGGATGAACAGGCCGGTCAGGACGGTCAGAAGCGTCAGATTGCCGACGACAGGCACCTGGAACAGCAGCACGGCCGCGCCCAGGATCATCGCCGCCTGCATCGCCCCGACCATGACATAGGGCGCGATCTTGCCCACCATGATCTCCACCGGCCGGATCGGCATGGCGAGCAGCGTCTCCATCGTCCCGCGCTCGATTTCCCGCGTCACCGAAAGGGCGGTGAAGATGAGCATGGTCATGGTGAGGATGGTGCCGAGCAGGCCCGGAACGATATTCAGCTGGGTAACGGCAGCCGGATTGTAGCGCGGGTGCGTCCGGAATTCGAAGGGCGGCGGGGCTTTCTCCAGCCCGCTGCCTTCGGGAGCGTCGTCGAGGTTGAAGCGCTGGCGCCGCACCGACGTTTCCACCAGCCGTCCCAGTGCGGCCAGCGCGCTGGTCGACGCTACAGGATCGGTGGCGTCTGCCGAAACCAGCAGCGACGGGCTTTCCCCGCGCCGCACCGCGCGCTCGAAGCCGGCGGGAATCTCGACCACGAACAGCACCTGTCCCGAGCGCAGCAGGTGCTCGGCCTCAGCCTCGTTGACGGGATGATGCGTGATCGAGAAGTATTTCGTGTTCTCGATGGCAGCGAGGATCGACCGGGTGAGCGCCGACTGGTCGTAGGCCAGCACCGCCGTCGGCAGGTGGCGGGGCGTCGTGTTGATAGCGTAGCCGAACAGGATCAGCTGCAGAAGCGGGATCGACACCATCGCCGCGAAGGAGACGCGGTCGCGCAGCAGCTGGATGAATTCCTTGCGTATCATCGCGCCGATACGGCGCAGAGAACCCGCCGCGCCCGTCACCGGCCCTTATCCCTTGAACGGTTGATGAGGTCGATGAACACGTCTTCGAGGCTAGGAGCGTCGGCGCGCCAGACGAGTTCCTGCCGCGCCGCCAAGCCGGCGATGGCGCGCTCAAGCGCCTCCCGGTCGCGCCCTCCGACATGCACGCTGGTGCCGAACGGCGCGACCAGTTCGAAGCCGGGCACCTCCGTCAGCTCGCGGGCCAGCGCCGCCGGATCCGGCCCGGTGACCCGCCACATGTGGAGCGAGGAGCCGGCCACGACGTCCTCCACCGTGCCCTGCGCCAGCAATTCGCCATAGGCGATATATGCGATCTCGTGGCAGCGCTCGGCCTCGTCCATGTAATGCGTGGAGACGAGCACCGTGACCCCTTCCGCGGCGAGGTCGTGGATCTGCGCCCAGAAATCGCGGCGCGCCTTGGGGTCGACGCCGGCCGTCGGCTCGTCGAGCAGCAGGAGCCGGGGTTTAGGCAAGATGCAGGCGCCGAGCGCCAGACGCTGCTTCCACCCCCCGGAGAGATTGCCGGCGAGCTGGCGCTCGCGGCCCGCCAGTCCGAGCGAGGCGATGGCGTCGGCCGCCGCGGTCTCGGCGTCGGGCACACCAAAGATGCGCGCGACGAATTCGAGGTTCTCCTGCACCGAGAGATCGGCATAGAGGCTGAATTTCTGCGTCATGTAGCCGACATGGCGGCGGATGGCACGGCCTTCGGTGAGAATGTCCATGCCGAGGCAGGTGCCGTGCCCCTTGTCGGGCGTCAGCAGTCCGCACAGCATGCGGATGGTGGTGGTCTTGCCCGAGCCGTTGGGGCCGAGAAAGCCGTAGATCTGCCCGCGCTTCACCCGCATGGAGAGGTCGCGGACGACGCGCTTGCCGCCGAAGCTCTTGCTCAGCCCCCGGACGTCGATGGCGTAACCGCTCTCGTTCCCGCCGCCCGGCACGAGCGGTGAGGGGGCCGGCGCCACGTCCCGGCCCGCGCTCATGGCGCGATCTCGACCGTGACCGGCTGTCCGGGGCGCAATTGGGAGGGATCGCGCGGCCTGGCCTCCAGCATGAACACCAGCTTGGCGCGCTCATCCAGGCTGTAGATGACGGGAGGCGTGTATTCCGCGCTGGCGGCGATGTAGCTGACGGAGGCCTCGATCTCCTCCGCGCAGCCGTCGCAGGTCACCGTCACCGCGCTGCCGATCCGGAACTTGGGAAGCGCCGGCTCGGGCACGAAAAACCGAACTTTGATCAGCTCCGGCGGCAGGATCGACACCACCGGCCTGCCAGCGGGAACCAGCTCGCCGGCGCGGAAATACAGCGTTTCCACCGTCCCGCCGACGGGCGCGGACATGCGCCGGCGCTCCAGCCGCACCTGCGCCCGCGCGCGAGAGGCGCGCGCCGCATCCACCGCCTTCTCGGCTGCGGCGATCTCGTCATCGCGGCCGGCAAGCTTCGCCGCCTCGATCTGGCGGCGCACCTCGTCCAGCGAGGCCTCGTTCTGGTTGAAGGTCTGCTGAGCGGAATCCAGCGCCGCTTTTGAGGACACCTGCTTGGACTGCAGGTCCTTCTGCCGCTCCAGTTCGAGCCGCGACAGTTCCAGCGCCGCGGCTGCACGCCTCTCGCCCGCCTGCAACACGGCGACCTGCTCGGGACGCTGGGTCGAGGCCTTGACGTTGGCAAGCTGTGACGATGCCTGCCCCAGGCTTGCTTCCGCCGCCTTCACATCCGCCACCTGAAGATCCTCATCGATGGTGAAGAGGGGCGTTCCCTTCGTCACCACATCGCCTTCATCGACCTTCAGCTCGACGATTCGCCCCGCCTCGTCCGGCCCGACAAAAATGAAATCGGCCTCCGCATAGCCCTGATACCCGCCGGGTCGGGACACGACGAACAGCGCGGCAACCGAAAACAGGATGAGCGTGAGGATGACGACGACAATATTGGTCGGCAAGCGGAAAGGCGACGTCATCATATCCTCAAATCATCCCCCAAGCTGCGGCCCCCCGGGGTCGCCGTCGTGGCCTGCCCGCCCCGTATCCGGCCGGACCGCGTTCGAAAGTATTCCGTGACAGCAGATCTTTCTCGGGCACACCCAGACCGGGAACTGCTTCATACGACCAGATTTCTTCTAGGATTTCCAGCATGGGCGCGGCCCCATGCTTCGACGATCGCGATCCGATCAAAAATAGTCACTGACCGACCGCAGCCCTTCCAGTGTAAAGGAAACATGTAGGCGCCCGCTGGGCCCGAAGAATGCTTACACGAAAACTTCTCGCATCGCCGGGGGGCGAAGAATGGCTGCACTCGCCATATTTCTTCCGGGACTCTTCGCCGGATCTTGGATATGGTCGGCGCAAATCGAGATCATGCGAAGCAAAGGCTTTGAAATCGTTGTATTCGACGACCCATTCGTCAAATTCGACAAGATCTACGGCACCGTTCCAAGCCTGATCGACTGCGTGAAGGAAAACCTGCTGCCGCACCGGTCGCAGGAGATGGTTGTGTTCGGCAACTCCATGGGCGGCTATATCGGCCTTGCCTTGGCCCGCGACCCGACCTTCCGGGTCAGGCAGGCCTTTGTCAGCGGCTGCCCCGGGGCGGGGGAGAACGTGACCCTCGGCCTCGGCGTGACCCGCATACTTTCGCTGGACTATGCCCACAAGATCTCACGCGAGCTGTTCCACGACCCCTCGCGGCTCGACACCAGGATGGTCGAGACGACCTTCCGTGAGATCGCCAACCGCCAGTGCTTCATGATGGGCCTGTCCATCCTGCGCTCGCTGCAGACGATCGACGTGCGCGCGTTCATCGGCGACGTGGCTGTCGATACCCATCTGATCTGGGGTGCGCATGACCGGGTGACGCCGATTGGACCCTGGCGTGAGCTGGCGGCGGCCAATCGATCGCTGCACCTTCACTCGGTGGCCGATGCCGGCCACTGCCCGATGATCGAGACCCCGGAGGCCTTCAACGCTGTGCTCGAGCGCGCGCTCTTCAACGAGCAGGCGCGGCTTTCTCCCATGACAAGCGCGGAAGCGCGGCCGGCGCCATAAATTCACCCAGTGAACGCAACTTCCTGCTTTTCGAATCGTTGCGAACCGAAATCCTGATGGTGGGTGCAGAAATACTGCCGCGCGATCTCGGCGACGAGGCGGGCGCGCGTGACATGGGAGCCGGGAATCGTCTTGTCGATCCAGGCATCCGGCACGGTGAGCACCATGCCGGATTCCAGCCGGCACAAAATCCGCTTCAACTCCTCGCCATCCATCGCGCTCTTTGCTCCATAAAGCTCTGCGAGTTCTCGCCATAGGATGGGCGCGGGGCAAAATCCAGCCCTCCGTGCACGGCAACGCGACGGCCGACAGCTGCCCATCGACACGCCTTCGCGGGGCAGACTCGGCTGCACGAATCGTCGCGCCCGGACGTCTTAACCGCCCCTCATTCAGCCAAATCAAGAAAATCACACGGGTGTGGCCGATGAGCGACACCACCGAATTTTGCTTTTAACACGTTGCAAAATAGCCATTTTTTATAACCCCGACCACAACTCGAGAACCTACCGGGAATTGTGGGACACCCCCTCGCCCGACTTCGCTTTCGAACCGGCATAACGGTAGTTATCTACGGCCTACGATGTGTTATGAGGTGATAAAGTTACCTGGCGGCACTCTGTGTCTCGGAGGTCAAGGGGCTATGATGCGGACTGTGTTTTCTCTCGCGGCTGCGGCTGCTTTGTCGTTCGGTGTCGTCGGAAGCGCGGCGGCTCAAGGCGACTGCCAGACGACCGGGCAGCTGGCTTCGGCCGTGGGCTCGGTCATGGTGGACAAGGGCAACGGCTTCGCGCCCGGTGTCATTGGCACCTCTCTGAAGACCGGCGACAAGGTTTCGGTACGGGGCCAGGGTAACGCCGTGGTCGATTTCGGCGACAACCGGACGGTGACCATTCCCAGTTCCACCACCGAGACACTCCGGGCGCCTGGCTGCGGCTTCGGCCTCACCAATTCGGGAGGCATGGATCCGGCCCTCGGTATTGCGGCCACTATTGGTGCCGGCATCGGGCTCTCCGCCATCGTGTCGTCGGTGGATGGATCGAGCAACCGGACTGGCGGCGCCACTGTTCCCGTAAGCCCCTGATTTGACGGGTCCGTGTCAGCGGACAGGATGGGGAGCGGCGAGCCGTCGCCCTCGCGATTGACGTGATAATTCAATCACGGGCGGCCCTTTGCCGCCCGTTTTCGTTTGTCCAGGAATTGGCCTTCCGCACGCCCACGGCGGCACCTTTCCGCCGCACGCCTCCGGCGCTCCCGTTCCAATGTCCTTCGCCGGCTTGACCGCAGCCGCCGGGAGACGGAGCATGGCCCGCTCCGACCGCACGCCACATCACAACAAGACGGCGGAGCGGGAGGATCGCATGCCTGTTCGCACCGGCGCGGCCATCGCCGCCTGTCTTCTCTTCGTCATGGGGGCAGCTTCAGCTGATCCCTCCGGCGACCCGGCCTCTGCTAGCTCGACGGACGGGCTCTACAGCGACAAGCAGGGCAACCCGACATTCCAGATCGACAAGGACGGAACGGTCGACTGGTATACGGCGATCGGCTACATCCGCTATACTGCGAACTGCATGCAGTGCCACGGCCCGGACGGGTTGGGCTCCAGCTTCGCCCCCTCGCTGACCGATGCGCTCCAGGCCCTCACCTATGACGCGTTCATCGACACCGTCACGAATGGCAAGCAGAATGTCAGCACCAGTCAGGATCTGGTGATGCCGGCCTTCGGCACCAATCCGAACGTGATGTGCTTTGTCGATGCCATCTTCGTCTATCTCCGCGCGCGCGCGGACGGCGCCCTCGGCCGCGGCCAGCCGGCGAAGAGCGCCCCTCGGCCCGAAGGCTACAGCGCTCGCGAGGATGCCTGCCTCGGCTAGCAAGCAGCCAGGCAATCTGGTGCAGGGCCGACAGGATGGTAAACTTGGCCTGCATCCCCTCAGAATGGACTCGCCCGAGGGCTCCGTTCAGCGATGCCGCCCTTCGACATGCCGCCGGGCCGGGGCGGCTTGCGCTTCCCGCCACCTGTGAGCCGCTGATGAACACCGAACGCCCGCCCTCCCATCTCTTCTATCAGAGCCGCCTGCGCCGGCCGATGCTGGCTCGCGGCGAGGGCGTCTATCTCTGGGACAGCGCGGGCAAGCGTTATCTCGACGGCTCAAGCGGCGCGATGGTCTCCAATATCGGTCATTCCAACCCCGCCGTGCTCGACGCCATGCGCCGGCAGATGGAGCTTTCCACCTTCGGCTATCGGCTGCATTTCGAAAACGAGCCGGCCGAGCGGCTCGCCACCCGGATTGCGGAACGCATGCCGGAAGGGCTGGACCGGGTGTTCTTCGTCTCCGGCGGCTCGGAAGCGGTGGAGAGCGCTCTCAAGCTCGCCCGGCAATATGCGGTGGCGCGCGGGCAGGCGGAGCGCTGGAAGGTGATCTCGCGCTTTCCCTCCTATCATGGCTCGACCCTCGGGGCGCTGGCGGTCACCGGCATGTCGCTCATGAGCGCGCCCTTTGCGCCGATGCTGCGGGAAATGCCGAAAATCCCCGCGCCCACCTGCTATCTCGACCGCGACGGGCTGACATTGCAAGAGCGCGGCCTGCGCTATGCCCACATGCTGCGGGACGAAATCCTGCGGCAGGGCCCGGAGACCTGCCTCGCCTTCATCATGGAGCCGGTCGGTGGCGCCTCCACAGGCGCGCTGGTGGCGCCGGACGGCTACTACGCCGCCATTCGCGCCATTTGCGACGAGTTCGGCCTGCTGCTGATCTGCGACGAGGTGATGAGCGGGGCGGGCCGCACCGGGCGCTATCTCGCCAGCGAGCATTGGGACCTGCGACCGGACATCGTGGCGCTCTCGAAAGGCTTCGGCGCCGGCTACGCCCCGCTCGGGGCCATGGTGGCGGACAATATCATCGCCGAGACGGTGATAGACCATGGCGGTTTCGTCCATGGCCACACCTATGCCGGCAATCCGCTCGCCTGCGCCGCCGGCCTCGCCGTGGTTGACGAAATCGACCGGCTCGACCTGATCGCCGCCGCCGCGCGACAGGGCGCGGTGCTGAAGGCGCGGCTGGAAGGGCTGATGGCGCGCTTTCCCTTCATTGGCGACGTGCGCGGCAAGGGGCTGCTGCTGGCCTTCGAGCTGGTGGCCGACCGCGCGACGATGACGCCGCTGCCGGTAGAGCTGAACGCGCATCTGCGCCTCGTCGATATCGCTTACGAGGCCGGGCTGATCATCTATTCCCGCCGCACCCGTGGCGGGCGCATCGGCGACCATTTCATGGTGTGCCCGCCGCTGATCGTCTCTGACGAGCAGATCGACGAGATCATGGCGAAGCTCGGCGTGGCGCTGGAGAGCTTCGCCGCCGAGGCCGGGCTGCCGGTGGGAGACGCGCGATGAGCCTGCCCGTCATTCTCACCTGCGCGGTCACCGGCTCCATCCACACGCCGTCGATGAGCCCCTATCTCCCCATCACGCCCGAACAGATCGCCGAGCAGGCGATCGAGGCGGCGGAAGCGGGGGCAGCGATCCTGCATCTGCACGCCCGCGATCCCGCCAGCGGCACGCCCTCGGCCGATCCCGCGCTGTTCCAGGACATGGTGGAGCGCATCCGTGCCCGCTGCGACGCCGTGCTGAACCTCTCCACCGGCGGCTCCTCGCGCATGACGCTGGACGACCGGCTGGCGGCGGCACGCCTCATCGAACCGGAAATGTGCTCGCTCAACATGGGCTCGATGAATTTCGGCCTGTTCCCCCTCGCCGATCGCTATGACTGGCAGCAAGAATGGGAGCGCGGCTTTCTGGAAGCCACCCGCGCGGTCATCTTCCGCAACAGCTTCGAGGACATCGAGACTATACTCGCCGACCTCGGCGCCCGGCGCGGCGCGCGCTTCGAACTCGAATGCTACGATATCGGGCACCTGCAGACGGTCGCCTTCTATCTCAGGCAGGGACTGCTGAAGCCGCCGGTCTTCATCCAGTTCGTACTAGGCGTGCTCGGCGGCATCGACGCGGCGCCCGAACAGCTGATGCACATGAAGGCCAGCGCCGACCGGCTGCTCGGCAGCGGCTATCAGTTCTCGGTGCTCGCCGCCGGTCGCCAGCAAATGCCGCTCGGCACCATGGGCGTTATACTCGGCGGCAATGTCCGGGTCGGGCTGGAGGACAACCTCGCCATCGCCCGTGGCGAACTCGCCACCTCGAACGCCGCGCAGGTGCGCAAAATGCGGCGGATCATCGAGGAACTCGGCCATCGCCTCGCCACCCCGGACGAGGTGCGCGCCCGGCTCGGGCTCAAGGGCATCCCCTCCATCGCAAGCGGGAGCTCCGCCCCATGAAGGTGATCTTCGATGCCGCGCAGAAGAAGCACTATCCCGGCTTCTTTCTGACCAGCGGGGCGCGCGCCCCGAACCCGGAAGTGCCCGCCCGCGCCGATATTCTGTTCGCCGCCGCCTGCGCCGCCGGCCTCACGCCGGAGGCGCCGCCCGATCTCGGCTATGCTCCGGCCGCCGCCATCCACACGCCGGAATATCTCGCCTTCCTCAAAGGCATCTTCGCGCGCTGGCAGCGCATCGAAGGGGCGTCGGACGAGGTGATCCCCAATATCCATCCCAATGGGCGCGGGGGCTCCTACCCGCTCTCCGCCGTCGGCCAGGCCGGCTACCACATGGCCGATACCTCCTGCCCGATCGGGGCGGAGACCTATGAAGCCGCGCTGCACAGCGCCCACGCCGCCGCCCATGCGGCGCAGCTTGTGCAGGAGGGTGCGGCAGCGGCCTATGCGCTCTGCCGCCCGCCCGGCCATCACGCCTTCCCGGATATGGCCGGCGGTTTCTGCTACCTCAACAATGCCGCCATCGCCGCGCAGAGGCTGCGCGCAAGCACCGCCCGCGTCGCCATTCTCGACATCGACGTGCACCACGGCAATGGCACGCAGGGCGTGTTCTACGACCGGGCGGACGTGCTCACCGTCTCCCTCCACGCCGACCCGGCGCGGTTCTACCCCTTCTTCTGGGGTCATGCGGCGGAGCGCGGCGACGGCGCGGGCCTCGGCTACAATCTCAACCTTCCACTGCCGCGCAAGACCGGCGACGAGGGCTTCCTCGCCGCGCTGGATCACGCCTTGGCGCGCATCGCCGCCTTCTGTCCGGGGGCGCTCGTCATCGCGCTCGGGCTCGACGCCTATGAGGGCGACCCCTTCGCCGGCCTCAGCGTCTCGACCCCCGGCTTCGGCCGCATCGG
>JAEYTJ010000311.1 GCA_023434095.1 Pseudomonadota bacterium
CCCCACGCCCCTCCAGCCGGGAGAGGTGCCGGTCACGGTGCCGGCCCGGCTGGCGGCCAAGGTGGCGGTCTATGCAGCGTGGAAGGCGGCGGGCATCAGCAAGTCCGCCCTCGCCACGCGCATGGGCCGCAGCGAAGGCGAGGTCCGCCGCATCCTCGATCCGAGGCACGGCACCAAGCTGGAGCAGCTTGACGAAGCCGCGCGCGCCCTTGGCGGGCGCATCGTGGTGGGTTTCGAGAAAGCTGCGTGAGCGGCGGGGGCCGTGGAGCGTATCCACGGCCCCTTTTGCATCCAGCCTTTGCACCATCATTCGGCCGCCTCCGCCTGCCGCGCGGCAGCCATGCTCCACTGCGCTGCCATCGCCGCCGCCAGCCCCTCATAGGTTCGGCTGCGGTCCTTCCACCGGTCAGGCCCGGGCGAGGCGCGATGCACCTGCGACCAAGCCTTGTGCTCCTCCGTGCCGCGCGCCGGCGGAGTCAGCTTTTTCGTCGGCTCCAGCGGCGGCAACCCGCGCAGATAGAGCCCCGTCGCCTTGAGCGCTGGATCGCCAAACCACCAAGGCTGCACGGTCTGCGGCTTCGCCCAGTTGCGAATGCGCTCGCGGGCATGGCGGTGCATCACCGGGTTCTCGACACACACGCGCTCCACCGGCGCGTTCCAGCAGTCGGAGAACAGCGCCGCGCCCTCGTCGAGCTTCGCCCACATGAACGCCAGCCGCGCGTCGCGATCCATCGCGGCATAGGCAGCGATGTCCGGGGCGCTGTAATTCTGGTTCAGCTTGGTCGGCGGCTCATCGAGCCAGCGCACCCCGCTATTGCAGAGCCGCGTGCAGGGCGGGTGCATCACCGCGAGCAGATCCCAGCCCTCGGCGAGATAGTCGCGCACGTCGCCGATGATATGGCGGTTGCTGCCATCTTCCGCCGGCAGCACGTCAACCGACCAGACATCGTGCCCGTAGGCGGCAAACGCCCGGCGCACGACGCCAGAGGTCTCGCAGCCGATGAGCACGCGCATGGGGGCGGGATTGTGATGCTCCATCACACCCTCCCCTTGGCGGGGGCGACTTGCTCCATCTCGTGCGAGAAGCGCACCTCGATCAGACGCAGCACGTCTGTCCCGCCGAACGCCTCCACCGTGTGATCGATATCAACATCGTCGAGCGCATCGACGTCTTCGGAAAGCTCTCGAATCTCGATCAGGCAACGCGCCAACCGGAGCGCCGCAGCCTTCCAGTCCACCCAGCCTTCGGGCGGCGTCGCAAGGCGCCGAAGGGCGTCGCTGATCGCATCCGCGACCACGGCAGCCTCTCCAAAAGGTACGGTCGCCTCGATGCGATACGGCGAAGGATCTGCCGGGCCGGGAATGGTGAGCCGCAGGTTTAGTGGCTCGTCCTCCCCGGGGCGGTGCGCCGTGACGACGCCCACATGACGCAAAACAGCCATCACGCCCCCTCCCCGCCCGCAGGCGCCGCCGTCGCGGCGAGGTGGTCCACCACGGCGCCAATCGGCCCCAGCGGCGCGCCGTCGCCATCGCGCTGCACGGCGGTCGCGAAAGCGGCCGGCGGCACGCCGTGCTGCATGGCAATGGAGAGGATCGCCGCCGCATCGCGGGCATTGGTCTCGGCGTCGGACCCGCTCTTCGGCCCGCCGACAAAGACGTCGCCCACGCGCCCGTCATCGTAATAACCGAGCGTGACGACATAGAAGATATTGCCGAGCGTGAAGCTCATGCTCTCGGCAAAGCGCCGCACAGGAAGTGTTTCGCGCGTCATTCGGCGGCGTCTTTCATCATCAGGGAAGCGAACAGCCCTTCGGTCATCGGCGCGGCGGCCGGCGCCGCCTGCGGCACGCGCCACTCGCGTTCGATCCGCCGGCGGGCGATGTCGGCATATTCCGGGTTGAGTTCGATCATCACCGCCCGCCGCCCGTGGCGCGCGGCCACCAGCCCGGTGGTGCCGGCCCCGCCGAAGGGGTCGAGCACCAGCCCGCCCTTGGGGCAGCCGGCCAGAATGCAGCGTTCCGCCAGTTCGGGCGGGAAGGTCGCGAAATGCGCGTCGGAAAAGGGCTTTGTGGCCACCGGCCACACGCCCAGCGGCGCCGGTTCGTAGTTGCGCAGGTTGCGGCCCTCGCCGCGCGGCGTGGCCTCTATGCCGGTGCGGTTGATGTGGCCGGCATGGCGCGGCCCGGCGACATCCGCCGCGCGCAGCTTTTCCTTGGTGTCCCACCGGTCATTGAAGCCGGCCATGCGGCGACCGCTGGAGGCGCCCGCCGCGGCGGCGGAGGCGGCAGTTTGCGCCTGCTTGTTGCCGCGAACGGCCCGCGCGCCCGGCTCGCCGCCGACATAGGAGCCGCCGCGAAACACTGCGGCATCCTCGCTGGAGGTCCGCCCCTGCCGCACCGCCTCGGCGTCGTAGTAGTAATCATAAGCCGACCAGAGATTCACCCGGCGCCAGCCCTCGCCCTCCTGCGGGGCATCGACCTCGACGCCGCTTTCCTTCTCGATCCAGCGATAGTCAGGCGCCGGCGACGTGAAGACCCACCGGCCATCACGATGCTTCCAGCATGTCGGCGCCCCGCTCTTGGAGAGCAGGAACACCTTCTCATGCGCGGTTGCGGGCCGGTCGCGGATGCTCTCCGGCATGGGGTTCGGCTTGCCCCATATGTTTTCCCCGCGCACCCACCAGCCGTCTTCCTGCAGGGCGATGGCGAGCCGGTTCGGCACCATGCAGAGGTCTTTGGGCTTGAGCTCCGGCGAAGAGTTGTTTCCGCCACCCCGGCGCCCGCCGGTGGGGAATGGGTTCCCGGCATCCGGCGGATAGATAGGCCCGATGGTCGAGAACGGCTTGTCCCGAAAGGTCCGGTCATCCGTGCCGGCGGCCTTGCAGTCCGCCGCGCTGCGCCCGTTCGGGCTGGTGGCGTAGCAGTCGCCATAGTTCACCCACAGCGTGCCCGTCGGCTTCAGCACCCGCCGCACCAGGCGAAACACGTCGAGCATCACCTCGAGGTGCTCGCCCAGCGTCCGCTCAAGCCCGATCTGCCCGTCGACGCCATAGTCGCGCAGCCCCCAATAGGGTGGCGAGGTGACGACGCAATCGACGCTCTCCGGCTCCATCGCCGCCAGCCGCGCGCGCACATCGCCGAGCAGGATCGAGACGCGGCCGTCGAGAATGACGATGTCGTTGACCACGCGCCCGTCGAGAATGACGATATCACTCACCGCACCGCCTCCGCCGTGAAGTCCGCGCGGCGGCGGGCATGCGCCAGCTTCATGTTGCGCGGCTGGAACATCGGGCGCAGATGCGCCGGGTTGCAGCAGCGGCGCACCCGGCACTCATGGTCCAGCTGCTCGCCCTTCCGCAGCGGGCGCCCGCCGGCGATGTGCCACACCACCTTGTGCACGGCCTGCGTCACGCCCTGCCATTTCACCCGGCCATAGCCGCCGCCGCGCCCGCTGCCGCTGTCGGCGCCCTGCCACACCCAGCAGCCCTTGGCGGGGCAAAGCGTCGTCAGGGCCGCCAGCCGGGGCGGCAGGCTGTCGAAGGAAAGCGGGTCCATCACCGCCCCTCCCGTATCGCGGCGGTGAGGCTCGCCACCTCGGCCGCCAGCGCGGCGTCAATCTCCACCTGCCGCGTCAGCTTTAGCACCGCGTGCAGAATGGTCGTGTGGTCGCGCCCGCCGAAGCGCCGGCCGATCTCGGGGAGCGAGCGCAGGGTGAGCGTCTTCGCCAGATACATCGCGATCTGGCGCGGCTTCACCACGCGGGCGGTGCGGCGCTGCGACAGCAGATCCTCGCGCG
The DNA here is from genome assembly GCA_023434095.1 of Pseudomonadota bacterium. GTDB lineage: Bacteria > Pseudomonadota > Alphaproteobacteria > Rhizobiales > Xanthobacteraceae > Ancylobacter. The sequence continues at coordinate 3,796 of JAEYTJ010000311.1, forward strand.
TCACCCCATAGCGCCGGCACACGGCCTGCTGCACATCGTCGATCCGCACCGGCGCCGGCTGCCTCGGCGGCGCCAGCCGCGCGGCATGGGCGGCAATGGCGTCCGGTGTCACCGGCCCGCCCCCCAGCACCAGCGTGCGCAGCGTCGCCAGCTGCGCCGGCAGGGGCAGGTCCAGCGCCAACAGCGCATCCATGGTCTCGCCGCTCACCATGCGCACCAGCCGGCGCGACTCCGCCTCCAGCGCGGCGCGGCACAACGCCGGATCC
>JAEYTJ010000367.1 GCA_023434095.1 Pseudomonadota bacterium
CGCTCAACATGACCCGGATGCAGACCTATCGCGACATCGTGGTGCCGCAGATCGTGCCCCGCATCCTGCCCGCCATGGGCAATTACATGGTCGCAATGATCAAGGAGACGCCCGTGCTCTCCGTCATCACCGTGCTCGACATGATGGCGCTGGCCAACATGATCGGCGAGCGGACCTTCGAATATCTCGTGCCGCTAACCATGGTCGGCCTCATCTTCCTCATCCTGACGCTGATCTGCTCGGCCGGCCTTCACCGGCTGCAGAAGGTGCTCCCCAAGGCAGGAATCCCGCTGCGATGACCGAGACCGCCCCCGCGCCCCTGATCCAGTTCGCCGGCGTGACTAAGCGTTTCGGCGCGCTCACCGTGCTCGACGACTTCAATTTCGAGGTCGCGCCCGGCGAAAAGGTCACGCTTATCGGCCCTTCCGGCTCGGGCAAATCGACCGTGCTGCGCATCCTGATGACGCTGGAGCCGTTCCAGGAGGGGCACCTCACTCTGGCGGGCAAGGACTATCACGAGCCGGGCGGCGCCGGCCCGTTCAAGGCCTCGGAACGACACCTGCGGACCATCCGCAGCCATGTCGGGATGGTGTTCCAGAGCTTCAACCTGTTCCCGCATATGAGCGTGATGCGCAACGTGGCGGAAGCGCCGGTACGCGTGCTGGGCCTGTCGCGTGCCGAGGCCGAGGCGCGGGCAGTGGACCTGCTGGCGCTGGTGGGGCTCGCCGACAAGAAGGACCATTTCCCCTCCCAGCTGTCCGGCGGCCAGCAGCAGCGCGTCGCCATCGCCCGCGCGCTCGCCATGCGCCCGCGCGTGCTGCTGTTCGACGAGCCGACCTCGGCGCTCGATCCGCAACTGGTCGGCGAGGTGCTCGCGGTGATCCGCGATCTCGCCCATGAGCACGACCTGACCATGCTGCTGGTGACGCATGAGATGCGCTTCGCCCGCGAAGTCTCGGATCGCGTGTGCTTCTTCGACAAGGGACGTATCTGCGAGCAAGGAGCACCGGAGGCGATCTTCACCGCGCCCACCCACCCGCGCACCTGCGAGTTCCTCGCCTCCGTGCTGCGTTAGTCGCCGCACCCGCCGATAGTTCTTCGGCGCACCGGCGAAGTTCCGGCGGCCTGTCGGTGGTCGCCCGAATGTTCGGAAACCCTCTCGGAGCCCGCCCGCCTAGGCTTCAGGCAAAGAGAGAGGAGCCGCCATGACCGCACCTGCCCGCCGTGAACGCTGCGCCCGCGCCGCCGGTCACCCGGCGCTAGCGCGGCTGTCCGATCCGCGCCTGCTGCGCAGCCTGTCCTATATAGACGGCAAATGGACCGGCGCGCCGGAAGGCCAGACCTTCACCGTCACCGATCCGGCCGATGGCAGCGCCATCGCTGAGGTCGCGGCGCTGGGCGCGGCCGAGGCGACGCGGGCCGTCGACGCCGCCCACCGCGCCTTCCGCGGCTGGAAGGTGCTTCTGCCGCAGGAGCGGGCCGCCCTGCTGCGCCGCTGGCATGCGCTGATGCAGGAAGCCGCCGAGGATCTTGCTCTGCTCATGACGCTGGAACAGGGCAAGCCGCTGGCGGAGTCGCGCGGCGAGATCGCCTATGCCGCCTCCTTCATCGCCTATTACGCCGAGGAAGCCTTGCGGGTGAATGTCGAGAGCGTCACCAGCCATCTCCCCGGCGCGCAGATGGTGCTGAGCCGGGAGCCGGTCGGCGTCGCCGCCTTGCTGACCCCGTGGAACTTCCCCTCCGCCATGCTCACCCGCAAGGCGGCGGCGGCGCTGGCGGCCGGCTGCACCGTCGTCGCGCACCCGTCCTCGCACACGCCGCTCTCGGCGCTGGCGCTGGCGGAACTGGCTGAGCGGGCCGGCTTTCCCGCTGGTGTGGTCAATGTCGTCACCGGCGAACCCGCGCCGATCGCCGAGACCTTCTGCGCCGATCTGCGGGTGCGGGCGGTGAGCTTCACCGGCTCGACCGAGATCGGCCGGATCGTCGCCCGCAATGCCGCCTCCAGCATGAAGCGGGTGGTGATGGAACTTGGCGGCCATGCGCCGCTGATCGTGTTCGACGATGCCGATCTCGACCGCGCGGTCGCCATCGCCGTCGACGCCAAGTTCGCCACCTCCGGCCAGGACTGCCTCGCCGCCAACCGGATTTATGTGCAGCGCGGGCTTTACGAGCGCTTCTGTGCGGCATTCGCCGAACGTGTCGCCGGCCTGCGCGTCGGCCCGGGGCTCGATCCGCAGACCGAGATCGGCCCGCTGATGCATGCGGGGGCGGTCGCCAAGGCGCAGGCGCAGATCGATGACGCGCTCAACAATGGCGCCCGGCGCCTCACGCCGGAGCGCACGATGCCCGGGCCGCTCTTCCTCGCCCCCACCGTGCTCGCCGACGTGCCGGAGGACGCACGCATCATGCGTGAGGAGACCTTCGCCCCCGTCGCTGCCCTCGCTCCCTTCGAAACGGAGGAAGAGGTGATCGCCCGCGCCAACGCCACCGAATACGGGCTGGTCGCCTATGTCGTCACACGCGACGGCGCCCGGGCGGCGCGGATGGCGCGGGCGCTCGACTACGGGATGGTCGCGGTGAACCGCGTCAAGATCACCGGCGCGCCCGTTCCCTTCGGCGGCGTCAAGCAATCCGGGCTTGGCCGCGAGGGTTCACGCCACGGCCTGGAAGCCTTCACCGACCTTAGATATGTCTGCCTCGACCTCAACTGAGGCGGGGAACAAGGAGTTGCACATGCTCGATCCTGCCACCCCCGCCAGCAACGAACTCGAGAGCTGGGACCGCGACCACTTCTTCCACCCGTCCACCCACATGGCCCAGCACGCGCGTGGCGAGACGCCGAACCGCATCGTCACCGGTGGCGAGGGTGTCTATATCGTCGACCGCGAGGGGCGGCGCAGCCTCGACGCCTTTGGCGGGCTGTACTGCGTGAATGTCGGCTACGGCCGCAAGAAGATCACCGACGCCATCGCCGAACAGGCATCCAAGCTCGCCTATTACCACGCCTATGCCGGCCACGGCTCCGAGCCGTCGATCAACCTCGCCCGCATGGTGGTAGAGCGCGCGCCCAAAGGCATGAGCCGGGTGTTTTTCGGCCTGTCCGGCTCGGACGCCAACGAGACCAACATCAAGCAGGTCTGGTACATCAACAACGTGCTCGGCCGGCCGGAGAAGAAGAAGATCATCTCCCGCTGGCGCGGCTATCACGGCTCGGGCGTCATGACCGGCAGCCTCACCGGCCTCGCGGGCTTCCACAACCTGTTCGACCTGCCGCGCGCGCCGATCCTGCACACCGAGGCGCCCTATTATTTCCGCCGGCCGGACCGTTCCATGAGCGAGGAGCAGTTCTCCCCGCACTGCGCCGACAGGCTGGAGGAAATGATCCTTGCCGAGGGGCCCGACACCATCGCCGCCTTCATCGGCGAGCCGGTGCTGGGCACCGGGGGCATCGTGCCGCCGCCGGCCGGCTACTGGCCGAAGATCCAGGCGGTGCTGAAGAAATACGACATCCTGCTGATCGCCGACGAGGTGGTCACCGGTTTCG
>JAEYTJ010000046.1 GCA_023434095.1 Pseudomonadota bacterium
CTAGACCTTCAGGTCGCCGGCGTAGCGGGTAGAGCGTGCCGTCGCCGTAGCGCAGGCCGCCGACGAAGGCGCCGGAGCCTTCCTGGCCGAGAATGTAGCCGTTGGGCTGGCCCCACTGGCTCACCGCCTTCTCGATCGACAGCGCCAGGCCGCGCGAGACCTCGCCGAAGAAGCCGTGGCCCTGCTGCACCAGTTCGTCGGTGGAATAGGTGCCGCCCGCCTGCTGCGCCTGGGCGGGCGCGGCGAGGAAGGGCAGGGCGCAGAGAAGGGCGAAGCAGGCATAAAGAGCGCGCAAGGTCGGCATGGACGGTCTCGCGTTTGATCTCAACAGGCGGGGGCTATCGGCGGGCCCGGTTCAGGACCCGGGCAGCCAGCACCCCGAGGTTATCAATAGCATGGAGTGCGACCAGAGAAAGGCACGGCGGGTCCAAAAGGGCGGAAGCGGGGCAGGGTGTGGCCCGGCCGCCTTCTCTCATCCCTCGGCGCCGCGGGCGATGAAGCCGTGCACCCGGTAGTCCGCCTGCGTGCGCGCATAGGGCAGGGCGCCGCCGTCGGGGCGGCGCACGCTGCCGCCGGCGGCCCGCACCACCGCATGGCCGGCGGCGACATCCCATTCGCACACCGTGCCGAAGCGGGGATAGAGATCGGCCCGCCCTTCCGCCACCAGGCCGAATTTCAGCGCCGAGCCGCAGCTGATCGATTCGGCGACGTCGAGATCGGCCAGGAAGGCGGATGTGTCGGGGTCGAGATGCGACCGGCTGGCGACCGCGACGAGACCCTTTTCCGGCACAGGCCGGCAGCGAATCGGCGCCCAGCTCGCGGGAGCGGCGTCGCGCCCACCGAGGAAGGCGAAGCCCCCCTGCGCGGTCGTGGCGCCGGCATAGAGCTTGTTCACCGCCGGGGCGAGCACGATGCCGACACTCGGCACGCCGGCCTCCACCAAGCCGATATTCACCGTGAACTCGCCGCTGGCGCCGATGAATTCGCGCGTGCCGTCGAGCGGATCGACGAGCAGGAAGGTGTCGGCCGGAGCTTCGCCTGCCCCCTGCGCCACCGCTTCCTCGGCGATGACGGGCACGCCCGGCAGCAAGCGCGCCAGCTCGGCCCGGAGCAGTTCTTCCGCCGCGAGGTCGGCGGCGGTCACCGGGCTGGCGTCGCTCTTGCTCGCGCTCGCCATGCCGCCGCCGGCCATGCCTTCGGCGCGGATGCGCAGGATGACCTCGCCCGCCTTTAGCGCCGCATCGGCGAGGGCGGAGAGCAGGCTGAGATGGGGCGGCAGGTGCGGAGGCAGGGAGGACATTGCGCGCGTGTTTCCGGCTTGGACGGGAGGTGGAGGGGAGAAACGGTTGGCCTCCATGGGAGCGCGGTGTATCACACCCGGCGATGCCGGCCACACGGGCCGGCGCGATTTCCGGGCGGGCGATCCCGCCATAGCCTCTTCGCAAGGGACGCGATGACGACCGCCATCGACCTCGACAAGCTCGACCTCGCCGCGCTCCTGTGCTCGCGCGTCTGCCACGACGTCATCAGCCCGGTCGGCGCCATCGTCAACGGGCTGGAAGTGCTGGAGGACGAGGACGACCCGGCGATGAAGAGCTTCGCGCTCGACCTCATCGCCAAGAGCGCCCGGCAGGCTTCCGCCCGGCTGCAGTTCGCCCGCCTCGCCTTCGGCGCTGCCGGTTCGGCCGGGGCGCAGATCGACACCGGCGACGCGGAGAAGGTGGCGCGCGGCTTCCTCGAGGACGACCGCACCACCCTGACCTGGCAGCTGCCGCGCGTGCTGGCGCCGAAGAACAAGGTGAAGCTGCTGCTGAATCTCCTTGTGGTCGCCACCTCGACGATCCCGCGCGGCGGGCGCATCGGCGTGGAGGAGAACGGCGCCGGCGAGGAGGGCGGCTTCCGCCTGACCACGCAGGGCAGCCATTCCCGCATTCCCCCGCATCTCGTCGCCCTGCTGGCCGGACATCCGCCGGAAGAAGGCGGGACGCTCGATGCCCATGCCATCCAGCCGCATTATGCCGGCCTGCTGGCGCGGGCGACGGGCTACGGCGTCCACCTCGCCCATGAGGGGGACACGGTGACGATCCTGGTCGCGCGCGGCTGAGTTCTCGCGGCGATTTCGCGTAGGTGGCCGGGGAGCTTCCCGAAGGTTCAGACGGCATTAACGGTATCGGTGGAAACTGACCCTCGCAGGCCGAAAGGTCGGTGTGTCATGTCCCGTAGTGCCGGTCGCCCATGTTCCCTGTCGATTCCCTGCCTGCCGCCCCGCGCGGCCCCGTCTCCCGCGAAGCCGCCCGCATCGCCGCGAGCCTGCGCGCGCCCGTGCCCCGCGCCGAGCCGGCCCGTGCCGAGGCGTCGCAAGGGCAGGGGCCGCGCCCGGACGCGGTGCGGGTCGACATTCTGGCCGTCGCGCTCGGCGGGCTGCGCCTCGCCTTTCCCGCCGGGCAGGTGATGGATTCGATGACGGTGAGCGGCGAGCGCTGGGCGCGCCTGGTGGCCATGACCTCCACCGGCACGCTGGCGTCGAGCGGCCTTCCTCTCATTCACCTCGGCACGCGGATGGGCCTCGCGCCGCTGCGCGCCACCAAGGGCACGCTGCTGCTGCTCGGCAGCGGCGGCAAGGTGCGCGCCGCCGTGCTGGTCGAGGGCGAATTGCAGCCGCACAAGGCGCGGGTCGAGCCGCTGCCGCCGAGCTGGCGCGAGCGTTTCGGCGCCGAGGCCGAGCTGGTGGACGGCGTGGCGCTGCTCGCCGACGGCACGCGGGTGGCGATGGTCGACCTGCCGCTCGGCGTGGCGGCGAAGCGCCCGGCGCCGCTGCCGCCGGCGACCGACACCGCGCATCTTCTGGTGCGCGCCGGCCGCGCGCAGATGGAGGCGGTGCGCATCGCCTCGCTGAGGACCGTGACGGCGCTGGAGAAGGTGCCGGGCATCGCGGTGCTTCCCACCGCCGGCGCCCCGGCGCGGCGCATGCTGCTGGCCTTCGGCGGCGAGGGCGAGGTGGTCGTCGTCGACGAGATCGTCGCCCTGGCGCCCGAAGGACGAATTGAGCGGCTGGGCGACCAGCGCTTTCTCGCCACCGCGAACGGGCGCTTCCGGCTGCTGGAGCCGGCGGGCACCCAGGTCCCGCGCCCGGCGTCGCCGCGCATTCTGGTGACGGCGCCCGCCGGCGCCGCCCGCACCGCCTTGCGC
>JAEYTJ010000338.1 GCA_023434095.1 Pseudomonadota bacterium
CCGTCGCCCTATGGCACGTCGCAGCCGGCATGCGCGGCGACGGTGCATGCGGTCGCCGCCTGCTTCAGTTTTTGATTAGACTTATTATAAGGTATTGAGTTCACTAAGCTTTTCGTTGACCGTCCCGCCCCCGTCCGCTACCGCCTGCGGCAGACTTAACGTCAACCATGCGACCGCCCCTTGAAGGTGGTCCGCACGCAGGAGACGCCGATGATCGCTCGCACCCCGACCCCGTTTGCCCGCCGCCTCGCCGGAAGTCTCGCTCTCGGCGGCTTCATCGCCGCGACGCTCGCCTTCGCGCCGGTTGCCGCGACGGCCGAAGAGGTGGTGAACATCTACACCACCCGCGAGCCGGGCCTTGCCAAGCCGCTCTTCGATGCCTTCAGCGAGAAGACCGGCATCAAGGTGAACAGCGTGTTCGTCAAGGACGGGCTCGCCGAGCGCGTCAAGGCCGAGGGGGCGTCTTCTCCCGCCGACGTGCTGATGACGGTGGATGTCGGCGCGCTGCTCGACCTCGTCGACCAGGGCGTCACCCAGCCGGTGAAGTCCGACACGCTGGAGAAGGCCATTCCGGCCAATCTGCGCGGCGCCGATGGCGAGTGGTTCGCGCTTTCCGCCCGCGCCCGCGTCGCCTACACCTCCAAGGACCGGGTGAAGGACACGGCGATCACCTATGAAGACTTCGCCGACCCGAAGTGGAAGGGCGAGGTCTGCATCCGCTCGGGCAAGCATCCCTACAACACGGCGCTGATCGCCGCCTATATCGTCCATCACGGCGAGGCGAAGGCCGAGGAGTGGCTCAAGGGCGTGAAGGCCAACCTGGCCCGCAAGGCGGCCGGCGGCGACCGCGACGTGGCGCGGGACATTCTCGGCGACATCTGCGATCTCGGCCTCGCCAATTCCTACTATGTGGGCCTGATGCGCTCCGGCAAGGGCGGCCCCGAGCAGGAGGAATGGGCGAAGGCGATCAACGTCGTGCTGCCCACCTTCGAGAATGGCGGCACCCATGTGAACATCTCCGGCGCCAGCGTCGCCAAGAGCGCGCCGAACAAGGACAATGCCGTCAAGCTGCTCGAGTATCTCGTCTCGCCCGAGGCGCAGGAACTCTACGCCAAGGCCAATTTCGAATATCCCGTGGTGCCCGGTGCGCCGGTCGATCCGATCATCGCGGCCTTCGGTCCGCTCAAGGTCGACAATGTCGACCTGGTCGCGGTCGCCAAGGCGCGCAAGGCGGCGGCGGACCTCGCCGACAAGGTTGGCTTCGACAATTGATCGGGCCTGGCGGCGCGTCCGCGCCGCTCAGTCCAGTGCAGTGAACGGGTCCCGGGGTGGCGTGCCGCCCCGGGACGTTTGGCGAGATGAGCCTGGTTCTTTCCGCTAACCCGCGCCGCGCCCCTGTTACCGGTTCCCGTCTCGTGCGGGCGGCGGCGGGGGCGGTCGTGCTTCTGGTGCTGCTGCCGCTGCTGGCGCTGGCCTGGACCGCGGCGCAGGGCTCGGGCGACCTGTGGCCGCACCTCATCGCCAACGTCATTCCGCACGCGCTGTTCGAGACCACGGTGCTGGTGCTCGGCGTCGGCGCCTTCGTCGCCATCATCGGCACCGGTACCGCCTGGCTGGTGGCGGTGTGCCGCTTTCCCGGCCGCGGCGTGTTCGAGTGGGCGCTGCTGCTTCCCCTCGCCATCCCGACCTATATCCAGGCCTTCGTCTATGTGGATGCCATCCATCCGCTGGGGCCGATCCCGACGCTGATCCGCACGGCTTTCGGCCTGCGCCCGCGGGACCTGTGGCTGCCCGAGGTGCGGTCGCTGCCGGGCTGCATCGTGCTGCTCGGGCTGGTGCTCTACCCCTATGTCTATCTCTCCGCCCGTGCCGCCTTCCTGGTGCAGACCGCCTCGGTGCTGGACGCGGCTCGCACGCTGGGGGCGGGCGCCGGGGAGGCGTTCTTCCGCATCGCCCTGCCGCTGGCTCGCCCGGCGATCGCGGTCGGGGTGACGCTGGCGCTGATGGAGACGGTGAACGACATCGGCGCTTCCGAATTCCTCGGCGTGCAGACGCTGACGCTGTCGATCTATTCCACCTGGCTCAACCGCTCCAGCCTGCCCGGCGCGGCGCAGATCGCGCTGTGCATGCTGGCGCTGATGTTCGCGCTGGTGATGCTGGAGCGCTGGGGCCGGCGCAAGCTGAAGACCGGCAGCATCGGCGACCGCGCCCGCCCGCCGGCGCGGCGGACGCTCTCGGCCGGGGCGGCGGCGCTGGCCTTCCTCGCCTGCCTGCTGCCGGTGCTGCTCGGCTTCGTGCTGCCGGCCGGGCATCTCGCCCTCTTGGCGTGGAAGCGCGTCTCGTTCCACGGCGTCTCGCAGACGATCCTCACCGAGACCGCCAACACCGCGCTGTTCGCCGCGCTGGGCACAGCGCTCGCCCTGCTGCTCGGCTTCGCCGTGGTGGTGGCGCTGCGCACCGGGGCGCTGCGCTCGGGGCTCGCCCTGCGGCTGGCGAGCCTTGGCTATGCCGTGCCGGGCACGGTGCTGGCGGTCGGCCTGCTGGTGCCGCTGGCTGGCTTCGACAATCTGGTCTCCGGCCTTGCCGAGCGCGTTGCCGGCGTCTCCACGGGGCTGCTGCTGTCGGGCTCCGGCGCAGCGCTGATCATCGCCTATGTCATCCGCTTCCTCGCCATTCCCATCGGCGGGGTGGAGGCGGGCTATGGCAAGGTGGGGGTGACGCTCGACATGGCGG
>JAEYTJ010000140.1 GCA_023434095.1 Pseudomonadota bacterium
CCCCGAACGGGCCGTCTCTATGCCCCAGCCTCGTGGAGATTGCAACGGGGTCTCGCAGGATTTCTCACAGGCCAATGACGCCGCCGCCAACCGCCGGCCATACAGGCGCCCGCACCTCAAAAGCTGCGACGGGTGAAGGCGTCCGCCAGCGGCATGCCGTCATAGGCGCGCTCCAGCCGGCAGTGATGGACGAGTTCGCCTGCGGTCCGCTCGGCTTTGAGCCGACGCACCGCGACCCGCTCGCCGGGATCGATGTTGCCGTGAAAATAGACCTCGCGCGTCCGCGTCGTCGCCAGCGGCGCCTGGCGACCGTCGAAATGCCATTCGGCACGGTCGATGAAGGCGATGAAGCTGGAGAAATAGAGGAAGCCGGCGCCGTTGAAATCCTGAGCTGGACAGGGGTCGAAGGCCACCACCGCCTCGGAACTGCCCCCGTCGCGTTCGAATCGGGCGTCCGGCGCCATTCCGCCAGTACGGAAGGCCGAGGCGCGGTCGGCGAGCGATTCGGCACCCGTTGGGGTGCTGCGGTCCGCCAGCGGCAAAGCCGGCGCGGCAAAACCCTCCAGCGCCACCCGCGCCACCGTGTGATTGCCGCCGCCGGGCGCCCGGCGCACGAAGGCCGAGACGAGATGCACCGTGCCAACCGGCAGCTCCCGACAAATGAGGTCGTGCCGGCTGACGCACCGGGTGCGGGAGAGGCGGGAGGTTTCGCTGCGGATGGTCAGGGGATCGTTCTCGGCCAGCGCGGCGAAGTCCGCCCGCTCCACCGACAGGGCCCGGAAGGCGGCATAGACCGGTGCGCCGTCGGCGGTGCGGAAATCAGGGACGGCGCGCCCGGCCAGTTGCGCCAGACCCATCCAGTGCCGGTGGCCCAATTCCTTCAACAGCCAAACCTCGGAGAGGCCGGCGAGGCAAAGCTGCGGCATGCCGAGCACCCACGTATCCTCCGCCACGGCAGCGGCGGCGGGGGCAAGCCGGTCGAGAGGCAGCGCGACGTTCATGCGGCAGTGTCCTGTCCGGCGGCGCGGCGGGAGAGGCGCTCGCCGATATGCGCGACGATATGAGCGGCGTCGCGCCCGACGCTGCCGAAACGTCCGGAACCCCAGGTGTGGAGCCAGGGCAGACCGACGAAGTACACCCCTTCCTGCGCGGTGACGCCGCGCCGGTGCTGAGGATGGCCGGCGCCGTTGAACACGGGGGTGTCCAGCCAGCGGAAATCGGGGCGGAAGCCGATGCACCAGACGATGGCGGCGATGCCGGTGGCCGCGAGGTCGAGCGCGGGCCGCTCCTCTTCCGGGTGCCAGACCGGCGTGTAGACCGAGGGCGGCGGCGCGGCGAGGCCATTGGCGGCGATATGCTTGTCGATGGCCGCGTTGATGCCGTTATAGGTCCGGTCGGCGTCGTCGAGGGCCTGGGCGAGGCTGGTGTCGAAAAGCAGGTCGGTCCCGTCATAGTCGCGCAGCACGCCGAACAACTCCATCCCCTCCCGCGCGAAGCGGCGCAGGTCGATGTCGCGCCCGCCATCGCGGCCGGTGACGTAGTGATTGGTGTTGTCGCGCACGCCTTCGCGCAGCGGATGCTCATCCACCGGCATGTCGTAATAGCCCATGTCGGCCAGCCAGGTGACGACGTCGCGGCCGCGATAGAAGCGGGCGCAGCGCGGGGCGTTGCCGACGGCGAGATAGACTTTGCGGCCTGCGAGGTGCAGGTCCTCGGCGATCTGCGCCCCGGACTGACCGGAGCCGACGACCAGCACCGGCCCGTCCGGCAGTTGGCCGGCGTTGCGGTACTGCGCGGAATGGAGTTGCACGATGGAGGAGGGCAGACGCTCCGCCATACGCGGCACGATCGGCTCGTGATAGCCGCCGGAGGCAACCACCACATGGTCGGTGCTGACATCGCCGGCGGAGGTGGCGACGAGAAAACCTCCTTCGGCGCGTCGGCTGACGCGGCGCACCGTCACCCCCTCGCGGATCGGCGGATCGACCTTGGCACGGAATGCCTTGAGATAGCTGAGTATTTCGTCCTTCTTCATGAAGCCGTCCGGGTCCGGCCCGGCATAGGGGTGGCCCGGCAGGTCGCATTGCCAGTTCGGGGTGACGAGGCAGAAATTGTCCCAGCGCTGGCTTTCCCAGGCGTGCAGGGCGGTGCGCTTCTCCAGCACCAGATGGTCGATGCCGGCCGCGGTGAGGTGGTAGCTGGTCGACAGACCCGCCTGCCCGCCCCCGACAATGACCACGGGATAATGCGTGACACGGTTCTCGTTCATGGGCTGGCTCCGGCTCATTCCGCGAATGCCTCGACGGCGACGCGGGCATCGGGATGGGTGGCATAGGCTTGGCCCGCCTGCTCCAGCCGGGCGAGCTGGCCCATGGCGCGCGAACAGGGGAAGCCGTAGCGGGCCTCGACACGGGCGCTGGCGATGGTGAGCGCTTCGCGGGACTTCGCGAGAAAATCCGATAAAGCGTAGTCTTCGCCGGGGGTTAGATAGTCCTTGATGACCAGCGAAGGCGAGTAGCAGCCCTCCCTCGTTCCGTCCGGCCAGCGAATGGTGAAGCGCATCTCAGGCATGAACCGGCTCCGCGAGGGACTCATAGGTGGCGAGATGCGCCCGCGCGGTCGCGGCCCAGGCGTGCCGCGCGGCGACCACCGGACCCAATCGGGAGAGACGCGCGCGGGTTTGCGGCTGCAGGGCGAGCATCAACGCATCGGCGATGAAGGCGGGATGCAGCGGGTCGCACCACACCGTTTCCGACCCGAAGATATGCTCGGTGAAGGGCGCGATGGCCGAAACAACGGTTGGCAGGCCGCAGGCCATCGCTTCCAGCGCCACCAGGCCGAAGCCCTCCTTCACCGAGGCGAAAGCCAGCACATCGGCGCAGCGGTAGAGCGCCGGCATGTCGTCCTGCGGCAGCGGCCCGGTGCGGATGACCGCCTCCGTCGGCAGGCCGGACGACACCTGCAACGCATTGAACTGGTTGAGATAGTCGTGATGGTCGAGCACGCTGGCGCCACCGGCGATGACGAGCTGGGCGCGCGGGTGCAGGGCGCGGAGCTGCCGGAAGGCTTCCAGAATCCGGCAGCTGTTCTTGCGTGCCTCGACCCCGCCGACGCTGAGCACGATGGGCCCGGGGCCGAGCCCCAGACGATCCGCCAACGCAGCCTCGCGCCCGTCTGGGTCGGGCGTGAAGCGCTTGATATCTATGCCATTTCCGACAAGCGCGGCGTCGATGCCGAAGGTCTCGCGCAGCAGGCCCTGCCAGAGATGGCTGACCACGAAATGCCGGTCGGCGGCAACAATGGAGCGGCGTTGCAGCGCCGTCAGATCGGCATCGCCGAAGGCGTCCACATGGTGCACGGTGCGGGCGAAGCCGGGGATCAGGCCGCGCTCCTTCAGGCTGGCCAAGCCATTGGCGGATATACCGTCCTGGGCGTGGAAGACGTCGAAGCGGCGGTTGGCCGGCACCTCGAAATGGCGGACATACTCGTCCGCGCGCTGGCGCACCATCGCCGCGACATCGACCGGTGCCGGCGCGGCGGGCACACTCACCGTTTCGCACAGGCTGGGGCGGAAAAAGCCGGCGCCGCGCGGGTCCGGCGCGTGCACCACCGCCTCGAAACCCAGTCGTACCAAGGCTTCGCCGAGTTCCAGCGCGTGGACGACGCCGCCGCGGGGGTTGGTGGAATGGGCGAGAATCGCGATGCGCAGGGGCCGCTTCATGCCGCATCCTCCGCCGGTCCGCAGCCGATGAGCGGCGCTTGGGCGAAATCCCATATGGTTTCGCGGCTTAGCCCCTGTCCCACCGTGACTTTCCGCTCCGCTGTCACCGTGCCCACGGCCGCCGCGGCGATGCCGCGATCCCTGAGGGTAGTGAGAACGATGGGAAGGACAGTCGGTGCAGTGGGAACGATGTAGCCGAAGCTCGGGAAGGTCATCAGCCAGCGCAGCGGATCGACGCCCTCGGGCGCCGGCACGGCGGTGAGGTCGATCTCGACTCCGACCCCGGACCCTTCCGCCAGCATGGCGGCGGTGCCGACCAGCCCCCCCTGGCTGATGTCCTTGGCGGCGCGGGCGAGGCCGGCCTCGGCGAGACGGGGCAGCAGGTCGAGATCGCCGCGCAGCCTCTCCGCCGGGGCGTCGGTGGCGGCGTCCCAGTTGGAGAAGGGCTCGCGGTAGCGCCCGCGCAGGTCGATGGCCGCCACCAGTATTTCGCCGGGGCGGGCGTCGAAGGAGGTGAGCAGGCGTTTCGCCCGACCCAGCACGGCGACGGAGAGCTGGCCCTGTTCGCTCGCCAGATTGGTGTGGCCGCCGACGATGGGCACGCCGAAGCGCTGCGAGGCGGACCGCAGCCCCTCCAGCACCGGGGCGGCGCCGTCCTCGCCCTTCGCCCACACCGCATCCACCACGGCGAGCGGGCGCCCGCCCATGGCGGCGATGTCGGAAAGATTGACCATCACCCCGCACCAGCCGGCGAACCACGGATCGCCGGCGACGAATTCGTTTATGAAACCTTCGATGGCGAACAGCAGGTAGCCCTCGCCGTCCGGAATCGCCGCGCAGTCGTCGCCGACGCGGATGGCCTCGCGCCCGTCAATGCCCAGCCGGACGGCGGCGCGGGCGATGTCGGCCTTGGAGGCGAGGCCGGCCGAAGCGCGCAGGCGGCTCGCCACCTCGCCAAAGGCGACGCCGCCGAAGTCCAGCCGGCCCGACAGGTCGCGCTCCAGGGTGAGTGCCATGCGCCCCCTCCCCTGCTCACGCCGCCCGGCGCGGCTGGGCGTGGAAGCCGGTTTCCGCGTCATGGATCGGCGGGTAATGCGCGAGATCGGCCTGCATCAGCACATGCGGGCGGCCGTGCAGCTGCCTCTCTTCGAGAATGGTCCAGCGCAGGCGGCGGAACAGCAGCGCGTTCTGGCTCTGCACATGGGCGAGGAAGCGCGTGCAGCCGCGCGCGTGGGCGGAACAGACGGCGAGGCGGATCAGCGCCGCCCCCAGCGCCCCGACCGTGCGATAATCCGCCGCCACGGCAAGGCGCGAGCCCCACCATTCGCCCGGCAAGGGCTCATGGATGCGCACCGTGCCGACGACATCGTCGGCCAGCAGGCCGAGCATGGAAACGGCGACGATGGGAATGGCCACCTCGTCGATCGGGTCGCGGTCATCGCCGCCGAACAGGCCCTGCTCCTCGCAGAACACCTCGTGGCGCAGGCGCGCCGCGCCGCGCTTCTCCCAGGTCTGGGTCGCGAACTTCACCTGAAAATCGGCGGCGCGAAAGGGGCGGAAGGGTTCGAACATCACGCGCACCCCCCGGAGGCCGCGCTCTGCCGCTCATAGGTGGCGAGCGCCGAACAGGCGCCGCATCTGGCGCAGCCGGCCTTGACGTCGATGGATTTCAGCCCGGTGGCCAGCAGCATCCCCGACAGCGGACCGAGGATGGAATTCATGAAGGCGGGCGAGGGGGTGGGGTGGCTTTCCAGCGGCGTGCCGGAAATCGGCACGAAGGGCACCACGAAGGGATAGACGCCCATGCGGGTGAGCCGGTCGCAGACGGACAGGATGTCATCGCGGGAATCGCCGAGCCCGGCAAGGATGTAGGTCGACACCTGCCCCCGCCCGAAAACCGGCACGGCGGCGGTGAAGGCCGAGAAGTAGCGCTCCACCGACACCTGCGCCTTCCCCGGCATGATGCGGTGACGCACCTCCTCGGTGCAGGCTTCCAGATGCATGCCGAGCGCGTCCGCCCCGGCGGCAAACATCCGGCCGAACCAGTCGTCGTCGTCCGGTGGCTCGCACTGCACCTGTATCGGCAGATCCACCGCGGCCTTCACTGCTGCCGCGCTCTCGGTGAGGATCGCCGCGCCGCGATCC
>JAEYTJ010000150.1 GCA_023434095.1 Pseudomonadota bacterium
CATCGCCGCCCCGACCGCGCGCCGATGGACGAGCCGGCCGACACCTCGCACCTGCCGGCCTTCCTGCTGCGCCCGGTGAAGATCAAGGCCGGCTGAACGGCTCGCCGGCCTTCGGCTGCGGCAGGGCGGAACCGGTTTCCGCCTGATCCGCAGGCGCCACAGGCTTGACCGCGCGTGTCCGGCGCGGCGCGGCGGCGACCGGCGCGGCCGCAACTGGCGCGTCAATTGACGTGGCCGGCGTGTGGATTATGGCGCGCAGTCGCCGGATCAGGTCGCCCCGCACCCCTCCAGCATCGCCCGACGACGCCCAGCCGGAAAAGCCGATCTCCACCCGGTCCAGCGCCATCTTCGCGATGGACGCGGACGGGCCGGGTTCCCGTGAAACGCGCGGATCGTTCTTCAGGAAGGCGAGGCCCTCCTCCATCACCCCCTCGATGTCGTCATCCGGCTTCAGCTCCAGGGCGAAGCTGAAGCTGCGTGCGCCATAGACCGAACGGTTGATGATGGGCGAACCCCATACCCGCCCGTTCGGCATCAGCACCTGCACATTGTCCCCGGCTGCGAGTTCGGTGGTGAACAGGGTGATGGCCTTCACCGTTCCGCTCTGGCCGCCGACCTCGACGGAATCGCCGATCTTGAAGGGGCGGAACAGCAGCAGCATCACCCCGGCGGCGACATTGGAGAGCGTGCCCTGCAGCGCCAGGCCGACCGCCAGCGAGGTGGCGCCCAGCACCGCGATCAGGCTTGTGGTCTGGATGCCGAAACGCTGCAGCACCGCGAGCCCGACGAACACCAGCACCGTGTAGCGGGCAAGGCTCGACAGGAAGCCGACAATCGTCGCGTCCACGCGGTGCGTCGCGTTGAGTGCGCGGGTCACCAGCCGGTCCACCACGCTCGCCAGCCACCAGCCGACGACCAGCAGCGCCACCGCGTAGAGAATGTTCAGCCCGTAAAGGACGATGAGGTCGCGGAGCCCGTTCAGGCCGCCATAGCTGTCGAGATCCATACAGTTTCGCTCCGTGCGCGTCAGGGAACCCGGCGCCGCCGGGTACCTCGGCAACACGCGCGTCGCGGACGGGTTCCCCTGCGGAGCCGGCTTTCAGCGGGTGCGCGAGGGGCGCGGCCGGCGCGGCGTGGCGGCGGAAGCGGCACGGGCAGCGGCAAGCGCGCGATGGGCAAGGGCCGCCGCGACCTCGCCATCGTCCAGCGCCGGCTCGGGCAGCGACCAGTAGCCGAGGCTCACCCGCCGACCATCCTTGCGCGCATAGGTGAAGGGCTCCGCGCCGGCGGCGGCGAGGTCAGCGGCAAGGGCCGCGTCGGTCTTGAGATAGATGCGCGCGTCGACCACGAGGCCGAACATCACGCCATCGGCGTAAAGCCCCAGCCCGCCGAACAGGCGGCGGGTGCGCACGGGCCCGAAGGCGGCAAAGAGATCGGCGATGTCCGCCTCGTCCATCGCCGCGCGCGGATCAGGCGCTGGCTTCGGCCGTCTCCGGCCGCACGGGAGTGATGGCGACGGATTCGCCGCAGCCGCAGGCCGAGGTCTGGTTGGGATTGTTGAACACGAACTGGGCGGCGAACTTGTCAGCCTTGAAATCCATCTCGGTGCCGAGAAGGTAGAGGATCGCCTTGGGGTCGATCAGCACTTTGACGCCCTTGTCTTCGACCACTTCATCGAACCTGCCCGCCTCCTCGGCGAACTCCATCGTGTATTCCATGCCGGCGCAGCCGCCGTTCTTCACGCCGATGCGCAGGCCGGCCACCGGCTTTTCCGAGCGCGCGATCACCTGCCGCACGCGGTCGGCGGCGGCATCGGTGAGGGTCATCACCTGCGGGCGGGGGCGGGGCTGGTTCATTCTCGCTGTCTCCACATCGACGCCGGTTCAAGGCCGGCGGATCGGTCACGCCTAAGATGGGGGATCGGCGAGGCGGCGGCAAGGGTGATAGCGGCGGGGCTTCGCCGGCTCCAGCCCCGTCATCCTGAGGTGCGAGCGGAGCGGGCCTCAAAGGACGGTCGCTCGGGCGCGCCCAACCGATCCTCCTTCGAGGCCCGGCCCATGGCCGGGCACCTCAGGATGACGGCGCACAACGCAAACGCATCCGCACTCAATAATTCGGCCACAAGCCCGGCGTGGCGAGTTCCACCATGTGATTATCGGGATCGCGGAAGTAGAGGCTGACTCCCCCGCCCTTCCAGTTCACCCGGCCTTCCAGCGGCACGCGATGAACGGCCAGATGCTGCTCCCAGTGCGCCAGCGCGCCCGCGGGGATCGCCAGCGCGTAATGCAGGGCGCCGTTGCCGTCATGCGGGGGAATGGTGCCCTCCGCCATCACCACGGGCGCGCGCGTAGCGCCGCGCAGGAAGAGCAGCAGCACGCTGCCCGGTCCTGCCCTGTAGGCACAGAAACGATCATCGGCGACCATCGGCTCCAGCCCCAGCACGCGCTCATAGAAATCGCGCGCGCGAGGCAGGTCGTCGACATAGAGGCCGGTTTCCAGCACGCCGGAAAGCGGCGGTGCGGCCGGGGTCTCGCTCACCGCCCGGCCCCTCTCACCACAGATTGAGCGCCAGCCGCGCCTCTTCGGACATGCGGCCCTGGTCCCAGGGCGGATCGAAGGTGAGGTTGACGGTGGCCCCGGCAACGCCGCCGACGCTCGCCACCGCACCCTCCACCATGCCCGGCAGCTCGGCCGCGGCGGGGCAGTTCGGCGTGGTGAGCGTCATCTCGACCGCGACCTGACGGTCGTCGGCGATGTCGACCTTGTAGATCAGGCCGAGCTCGTAGATGTCGACGGGGATTTCCGGGTCGTAGACGGTCTTGAGCGCCGCGACGATGTCGTCGGTCAGGCGCTCGAGCTCCTCCTCCGGGATGCCGGACTGGATCGCCGGCGTGTTCGGACTGTCGGACGTGTGGGCTTCGCTCATGCGAAAAGATCCTGAGCCTTGATGAGGGCGTCGGCGAGGGCGTCGACTTCCTCATGCGTGTTGTAGAGGGCGAACGACGCCCGGCACGTCGCCGTCACACCATATCGCCCCAGAAGCGGCATCGCGCAATGGGTGCCGGCACGCACCGCCACCCCGGCGCGGTCGATCACGGTGGCGATGTCGTGCGCATGGGCGCCCTTCACGTCGAAGGCGAAGATGGCGCCCTTGCCCGGCGCGTCGCCATAGACCTGCACCGAGTTGATCTGCGACAGCCGTTCGCGCGCATAGGCGCCGAGCGAAGCCTCATGCGCGGCGATGCGCTCGCGGCCCAGGCTTTCCATATAAGCGAGCGCCGCACCGAGGCCGATGGCCTGCACGATAGGCGGCGTGCCGGCCTCGAAGCGGTGCGGGGGCTCGCCATAGGTGACACCCTCCTCGGTAACGGTGCGGATCATCTCGCCGCCGCCCTCATAGGGCGGCATCTTCTCCAGCAGCGCCCGCTTGCCGTAGAGCAGGCCGATGCCGGTGGGCCCGTAGAGCTTGTGGCCGGTCACCGCGTAGAAATCGACGTCGAGATCGCGCACGTCGACCGGCATGTGCACCGCCGCCTGTGAGCCGTCGACCACCACCACAGCCCCGACTTCATGGGCGAGGCGCGCGATCTCCTTCATCGGCGTCACCGTGCCCAGCACGTTGGACATGTGGGTGATGGCGACGATCCTGGTGCGCTCGGTCAGCAGCGCCTTGAAGGCGTCGAGGTCGAAGGCGCCGTCTTCCGTCACCGGCACCCATTTGATCACCGCGCCCTTGCGCTCGCGCAGATAGTTCCACGGCACGATGTTGGAGTGGTGCTCCATGATCGAGAGCACGATCTCGTCGCCCTCGCCGATCGACTGGCCGAGCGAGGAGGCGACGAGGTTGAGCGCGCCAGTGGCCGAGCGGGTGAAGATCACCTCTTCCAGCGACGGGGCGTTGAGGAAGGCGCGGGAGCGTTCGCGCGCTTCCTCATAGGCCTCGGTCATCGCATTGGCGAGGAAGTGCAGGCCGCGATGGACGTTGGAATATTCGTTCTCATAGGCGAAGCGCATCCGGTCCAGCACCTGCACCGGCTTCTGCGCCGAGGCGGCGTTGTCGAGATAGACGAGAGGCTTGCCGTAGACCTGCTTGGACAGGATGGGAAAATCCTGCCGCACGCGGGCGACGTCATAGGTGCCGTTTGCGACGGCGGGATGGAGGGTGATGGTCATCGGTCGACCTTTCTGGCGCCACACGGGCGAACATCCTTCGAGGCCGGCCTTTGGCCGGCGCCTCAGGATGACGTGGTGCACGAGGGCAACGTCATCCTGAGGTGCGAGCGAAGCGAGCCTCGAAGGATGCTCGCCCCGTCCAATCCGCCTCAGGCCCGCGCGGCGAGCCAGGCTTCCGCGCGTTCGACCAGCGCCTCGCGCAGGCCGTCATGCTCGACGGTTTCCACCGCCTCGCCGACGAAGGCCTGCACCAGAAGGCTCTGCGCCTCCTTCATCGGGATGCCGCGGGCGCGCAGGTAGAACAGCAGTTCGTCGTCGATGGCACCGCAGGTGGCGCCATGGCCGCACTGCACGTCGTCGGCGAAGATCTCAAGCTCCGGCTTGTTGTCCATCTCCGCCTCGTCGCCGAGCACCAGCGCGCGGCTCATCATCCGCCCGTCGGTCTTCTGCGCCGCCTGGCGGACGACGATCTTGCCCTGGAACACGCCCCGGGAGGAATCGTCGAGCACGTGCTTGAACAGTTCGCGGCTCTCGCAGCCCGGCACCTGATGGTCGACATAGAGCGTGGTGTCCGCGTGCTGGCGGTTCTTCAGCAGCGCCGCCCCGTTGAAGGCGACGTGGCTGTTCTCGCCCGACAGGGTGGCGTAGAGCGAGGTCCGCGCCACGCTCGACCCGAGCGAGAAGCTGAAGGCGTGCACCTGCGCCTCGCGGCCGACCGCGAACAGCAGCGTGGCGAGGTGGAACGCCGAGGAGCCGTCCTCCTGCAGCCGCACCACGTCGAGATGCGCCTCGTCGCCGACCACGAATTCGGTGGCGCTGTTGGCCTGATAGGCGAGCCCGTCCGGCCCCTCGAAGCTCTCGGCATAGGTGAAGGCAGCGCCTGCCCCGACCACGACCAGCGAGCGGGCGTAGCTCGCCGCTGCCGCGGCGTCGGCAAACACATGCGCCACATGCAGCGGACGTTCGATCTTCGCGCCCGGCGCGACGGTGACGACCACGCCGTCCCTTGCCAGCGCGGTGTTGAGCGCCAGCGCGGCGTCGTAGCGTCCGGGCAGGATACCGCCGAGGCGGTCCAGCGCCTCATCGCCCGCCGCGATGGCGGCGGACAGCGTGGTGACGGCGAGCCCTTCCTCGAGATCGGCGAGGTCGGAAAGCTCCGGCACCACGGCGCCATTGGCGACCACGATGCGGCGTGCCTCGACCCCGCGCAGCAGGCGCGCGCGGGCGTCCGCCTCGGCCACGGCGGCCGTGCCGGCGACGGGGACGGCCTCGCGCATCAGACTGCGCAGGTCGGTGTACTTCCATTCCTCGACCCGCCGGTGCGGCAGGCCGTTCTCCTCGAAGGAGCGGGCGGCGGCGCGGCGCAGATCGGCCAGCCGGTCGCCGCCTTCCGGCACGGTGCCGAGCGAGGCGAGGATCGCCTGTTCGGCCGGCGTGCGGATCGGACGGATGTCAGCGTTCATCTCATCCACCTCACGCCGCGTCCTGCTGATACTCGGCATAGCCATTGGCTTCGAGTTCCAGCGCCAGTTCCTTGCCGCCGGAGCGCACGATGCGGCCCTTGTTCATCACATGCACGAAGTCGGGCACGATATGGTTGAGCAGCCGCTGGTAATGGGTGATGACGATCATCGCCCGGTCGGGCGAGCGCAGGGCGTTGACACCTTCGGAGACGACCTTGAGCGCGTCGATGTCGAGGCCGGAATCGGTCTCGTCGAGCACGCAGATCTTCGGCTCGAGAATCGCCATCTGCAGGATTTCGGCGCGCTTCTTCTCGCCGCCGGAGAAGCCGACATTGACGCCGCGCTTCAGCATGTCCTGGTTGATGCCGAGATGGGCGGCCTTGTCCTTCACGAGGCGCAGGAAGTCCGGGGTCGAGATTTCCGCCTCGCCGCGCTTCTTGCGCTGCGCGTTCAGCGAGGCGCGCAGGAAGGTCATGGTGGCGACGCCGGGCACTTCCACCGGGTACTGGAAGGCGAGGAACACGCCCTTGGCGGCGCGCTCGTCGATTTCCATCTCCAGCAGGTCCTCGCCGTCGAGCGTGACGGAGCCGTCGGTGACCTCGTAATCCTCCTTGCCGGCGAGGATGTAGGAGAGCGTCGACTTGCCGGAGCCGTTCGGCCCCATGATGGCGTGAACCTCGCCGGGATTCACCTTCAGCGAGAGGCCCTTGAGGATCTCCTTGCCGTGTTCGCCGTCGATCTTGGCGTGGAGGTTGTCGATATCGAGCATAGCCATGTCATCTGTTCCATTGTCTTGAACCCGATCCGTGGATGGCCTGATCACGTCCGGCCATGACGAATGCGAGGGTTCCGAATGATGCGACGTCATGCCCGGGACTGACCCGGGCATCCGCGACTTCGGGCGTCAGCCCACCGAGCCCTCAAGGCTCACCGCGATCAGCTTCTGCGCTTCCACCGCGAACTCCATGGGGAGCTGCTGCAGCACGTCCTTGACGAAGCCGTTGACGATCAGCGCCGTCGCTTCTTCGGGATCGAGCCCGCGCTGGCGGCAGTAGAACAGCTGGTCGTCGGAGATCTTCGAGGTGGTGGCCTCGTGCTCGAACTGCGCGGAGGAGTTCTTCGACTCGATATAGGGCACGGTATGCGCCCCGCACTTGTCGCCGATGAGCAGGCTGTCGCAATTGGTGAAATTGCGCGCGCCGGTGGCCTTGCGGTGGGCGGTGACGAGGCCGCGATAGGTGTTGTCGGAATAGCCCGCCGCGATGCCCTTGGAGATGATGCGGCTCGACGTGTTCTTGCCGAGATGGATCATCTTGGTGCCGCTATCGACCTGCTGGCGCCCGTTGGAAATCGCGATGGAGTAGAACTCGCCCTGGGAATTGTCGCCGCGCAGGATGCAGCTCGGGGACTTCCACGTGATGGCCGAGCCGGTTTCGACCTGCGTCCACGAGATCTTGGAACGGTCGCCACGGCAGTCGCCACGCTTGGTGACGAAGTTGAAGATGCCGCCCTTGCCGTCCTTGTCGCCGGGGTACCAGTTCTGCACCGTCGAGTACTTGATCTCGGCGTCGTCCAGCGCCACCAGCTCGACCACGGCGGCGTGCAGCTGGTTCTCGTCGCGCATCGGCGCGGTGCAGCCTTCGAGATAGCTCACATAAGCGCCTTCGTCGGCAATGATGAGCGTGCGCTCGAACTGGCCGGTGTTGCGCTCATTGATGCGGAAATAGGTCGACAACTCCATCGGGCAGCGCACGCCCTTCGGCACGTAGACGAACGAGCCGTCGGAGAACACCGCCGAGTTGAGCGTGGCGAAGTAGTTGTCGGTCACCGGGACGACCGAGCCGAGATATTTCTTCACCAGCTCGGGATGCTCGCGCACGGCTTCCGAGATCGGCATGAAGATGACGCCGGCGCGGGCCAGCTCTTCCTTGAAGGTGGTGGCGACCGAGACCGAATCGAACACCGCGTCGACCGCCACCTTGGTGGCGCCGCTCTCGATGCCGAGCAGCGCGTCGCGCTCGCGCAGCGGGATGCCGAGCTTCTCGTAGGTCGCGAGAATCTCCGGGTCGATGTCGTCGATCGACAGCGCTTCCTTCGCCTTGGGCGCGGCGTAGTAATAGAGGTCCTGATAGTCGATCGGCGGGTAGCTCACACGCGCCCAGTCCGGCTCACGCATCGTCTGCCAGCGGCGGAAGGCGTCGAGCCGCCATTCCAGCAGCCATTCGGGCTCGTTCTTCTTTGCCGAGATGAAGCGGACCGTGTCTTCGGTCAGGCCCTTGGGGGCCTTTTCGGTCTCGATCTCGGTGAAGAACCCGTACTTGTACTGATCGACATCAAGCGAGCGGACCTGGTCCACTGTCTCCTGTACGGCCGGCATCGTCTCATCTCCTCTCCCACGCGGGGTCAAGGCCCGCGGGTCAGGTCAACCACTCCGCAGGTGCCGCCCGAGGCAGCCCCTGCGCCGTCCCGCCGCCCGGAGGCGGCGCCTTTTTTCACGCCGCCGCGCGGCGACGCAAAAGACCGGGCAAGGCCCGGCGAAAAACGCCGAGCGCCCGGTCGACATCCTCTTCCCCGCTCGACCAGCCGAAGGACAGGCGGAACGCCGAACGCGCGATGCGCTCGGGCACGCCCATAGCGCCCAGCACGTGCGAGGCCGCGACCTTGCCCGACGAACAGGCGGCGCCGGCGCTCACCGCGAGGCCCCCGAGATCGAGGGCGATCACGATGGTCTCCGCCGGCACGCCCGGCAGCGCGAAGCACGACGTGTTCGGCAGCCGGTCGACATCGCCCACGAGCAGGACGAGTTCGGGGAACTCGCACCTTAGAGCGTCTTCAAGCCGTTCGCGCAAGCCATTGATGCGGATGCCGTCGGCATCCACCGCCGCACCCGCGCGCTCGGCCGCCGCGCCGAAGGCGGCGATGGCCGGCACGTTCTCGCTGCCCGCCCGCCTGCCGCGCTCCTGCGCACCGCCGCCGATGAGCGGCGCGGGGCGCAGGTCCGGGTCTGCGAGGATCAGCGCCCCCGCCCCCGGCGCGCCGCCGAGCTTGTGGGCGGAGACCGACATCAGGTCGACGCCGAGCGCGGCGATGGACAGCGGAACGCGCCCCGCCGCCTGCACCGCGTCCGTATGGACCAGGGCGCCATGGTCATGGGCGCGGCGGGCGGCTTCGGCCACAGGTTGGAGCACGCCCGTCTCGTTATTGGCGACCATCAGCGACAGAAGCACCCGGCGCCC
The DNA here is from genome assembly GCA_023434095.1 of Pseudomonadota bacterium. Taxonomy (GTDB): domain Bacteria; phylum Pseudomonadota; class Alphaproteobacteria; order Rhizobiales; family Xanthobacteraceae; genus Ancylobacter. Next base: position 8,873 of record JAEYTJ010000150.1, read on the forward strand.
GGCGGCGGAATGGCGCTGCAACGCTCCGTCGAGGGCGTCGAGAAGCACCCGGCCACGCGGATCGACGGGAAGAACCTCGACCCGGTCGGGTGCGAAGCGATGGCCGCGCAGCACCGCGGCGTGCTCCACCGCGCTCACCAGCAGCACGTCGCAGCCGAGAGGGGTCTCGCCGCGACGGAAATCCGGCGTCAGGGCCAGCGCATCCGCCTCGGTACCGCTGGAGGTGAAGACCACCCCGGCCGGCTTCGCCCCCACCAGCCCAGCCACGCGCGCCCGCGCCACATCCATGGTCGCGCGCGAGGTACGGCCCTCGGCATGCACGGAGGAGCCGTTGCCGGTGGCGTCGAGCGCCGCCAGCAGGGCCTCGCGTGCTTCCGGGCGCACCGGCGAGGTCGCGTTATGATCGAGATAGATGCGTGCGTTCATGGGTACGGAGGCTCGCAGTTCCTTTTCCGTCTCCTATATAGGAAGGCGCGGCGGCGTCTGCCCCTTCCCTTCGGCTAATGCTTGCAAATTGAGGCGCCGTCCGTCATAGGTGACCATCCCGCCTTCTTCGTTGGGCCTTCGGTCGCGCGCCGGTTGAACGCGGCACAACCGCAACTCGACGTAGAAGTTTAGAATTATTCTAATAAATTAGGGCTCCCGCCCCAGGTCGTCAAGGCGCATGCGGTAAGGCCGTCTTTCGAGACGAAGGCCGGAACGGGTTCAGCGGCCCACCGGACCACATTCGCCTTGCCCCGCCCCAGTCAAGGTCACGAACTTCATGCCCGAGGTCATCTTCACCGGCGAGAAGGGGCGGCTCGAAGGCCGCTATCAGCCGGCCAAGCAGCGCCACGCGCCCATCGCGATCATCCTGCACCCGCACCCCCAGTTCGGCGGCACGATGAACAATCCGGTCGTCTACAATCTCTACTACCAGTTCGTGAACCGGGGCTTCTCGACGCTGCGCTTCAACTTCCGCGGCGTCGGCCGCTCGCAGGGCGCGTTCGACCACGGACAGGGCGAGTTGGCGGACGCCGCCGCCGCGCTCGACTGGGCGCAGTCGATCAATCCCGACGCGCGCGCCTGCTGGATCGCCGGCTTTTCCTTCGGCGCCTGGATCGGCATGCAGCTTCTGATGCGCCGCCCGGAGGTGGAGGGCTTCATCTCCATCGCCGCGCCGGCGAATCTGTACGATTTCTCCTTCCTCGCCCCCTGCCCGTCCTCCGGCCTGTTCGTGCATGGCGACAAGGATGCGGTGGTGCCGTTCTCCGCCGTCACCGGGCTGGTGGAGAAGCTGAAGACGCAGAAGGGCATCGTCATCGACCAGCAGACCGTGCCGGGCGCGAACCATTTCTTCGACGGCAAGACCGAGGATTTGATGGAGGTCGTCGGCTCCTATCTCGACAAGCGCCTGCCCGACACCGCGAAGAAGACCAGCGCCGCCTGAGGCGGCCGTCTTCCGCCTGCCAAAAGAAAAGCCCGGCGCTGCCTGCGCCGGGCTTTTTGCATTGGAGACGGCAAGTGTCAGTTCAGCACGAGGCGCGGGGGATTGGTCACCTTGACCACGTCGCCTTCGCGGGCGATCTCGACGATGCTCGCGGCCGTGTCGACGGCACCCGGAACGGAGACGCTGACGGCCTGATCGGGCTGCAGCGTGGCAGCGACGCGGACGGGGGCGCCACCGGCCACGCTCAGCGTGGCGACGACGTGATAGCCATCGTCCTGCGGGGTATAATACGCAACGCCATTCACATAGCCGATATTGATGGTCTGGGCGGTGGCCGGCTTCAGGCCCGCGACCTTGTCGGCGGCGCGGACGGGGGCGATGACGGCGACGGCGATGAGACCGCCGGCGACGGCAAGCGGCAGGATATCGCGGCTGAGGCTGCGCATGTCGAAGGCTCCAAGTTTCTGTCCAGGCGTGTTGAGAGGAAGCTGCCTGCCTGGCGAGCCGGACTTCCGGGAGCCCTCAAACTACATGGAATATTGTGCACCGCATCATCAGATTGCGCATCGCACCATTGCATTTCAGGAATACTGCGACATTCTGTGTCGCATATTCAGTTTTTTTGAATAATGCCTTCAGCTTCTCTTCAAGCCGGCGCGATCACCCGCCCGCCGGTCATCGGGGCAACGACGCCGGTCGTGGTGGGGAAGCTCAGCGGCAGGCCCTTCAGGGCCCGCACCGCGAGGAAAGCGAAGGCCTGCGCCTCCAGCGCGTCGGTCGACCAGCCGACGGCCTCCGCCGTCAGCACCGGCAACCCAAGGCGCTCGCCGAGCATGCGCAGCAGCGTCGGGTTATGCGCACCGCCGCCCGCCGCGATCAGCCTGCCCGGCCGGCGCGGGAGAAGCGGCATCACGGCGCCGACGCAGGCCGCCGTCAGCGCCGTCAGTGTCGCGGCGCCATCTTCCGTGCGCATCGCCTCTAGGCCACCGCGCTCCGCCACCCAGGCGCGGAAATCGTTCCGATCGAGCGATTTCGGCGGACGCTGCGCGAAGAAGGGGTGGTCCAGCAGACGCGCCAGCGCCGTCTCATTCACCCGGCCCGCCGCGGCGCAGGCACCGTCGCGGTCCAGCGGCTCGCCGGTGCGGGCCTTCATGAAATCGTCGAGCAGCGCATTGGCCGGACCGGTATCGCAGGCGATGGGATCGGCGTCGCCGTCGAGATAGGTGATGTTGGCGACGCCGCCGAGATTGAGCACCAGCAGCGGACCGTTTTCCGTCAGTCCCCGCGCCAGCGCACGGTGATAGACCGGCACCAGCGGCGCCCCCTGCCCGCCCGCCGCGACATCGGCGGCGCGCAGGTCATAGACAAGGTTCGGACCCGGCGCGCCCGTCATCTCGCGCACCGCCTGTGCCAGCGCCGGCCCGTCACCGATCTGTACGGTGAGCCGGATCTCCGGCCGGTGCAGCACGGTCTGGCCGTGGAAGCCGATGACGGCGACATCGCGGTGCTCGGGATGCGCCGCGAAGAAGGCGGCCAGCGCCTGCGCATGCCGCTCGGTGAGCCGGGCCTCGGCGGCGGCGAGAACCCCCGGACGGGCATCGCGGTCGGTGAGCCTGCGCGCCTCTTCCAGTGCCGCGACGAACAGAATCCGGTCGTCCGCGCCATAGGGATAGGTCGCGGCCGGCCCAAAAGCAGAGACGCTCTCGCCATCGGTGTCGATCAGCGCCACGTCCACCCCGTCGAGCGAGGTGCCGCTCATCAAGCCGATCGCCTTCACCTTCCGCGCCTCCCGCATCCCGCCCGCAGCGCCCCGGGGTGCGCTGGCGGCAGGAAGCTGATACATGACCGGCCGATCCTAACATGGCGTTGATGTCCGCAGGCCCCGTGATGAGCAGCTTCAAATCCGACTTCCTCCGCACCCTCAGCGAGCGCGGCTTCATTCATCAGATCTCCGATGAACAGGGGCTCGACGCTCTCTTCGCCAAGGAAACGGTGACCGCCTATATCGGCTTCGACCCGACGGCGCCGAGCCTGCATGCGGGCGGCCTCATCCAGATCATGATGCTGCACTGGCTGCAGAAGACCGGCCACCGCGCCGTCTCGTTGATGGGCGGCGGCACCGGCATGGTGGGCGACCCCTCGTTCAAGGACGATGCCCGCCAGCTGATGACGGTGGAGACGATCGAGGCCAACATCGCCTCGATCAAGCGCGTCTTCTCCAACTACCTCGCCTATGGCGACGCCCCGACCGATGCGCTGATGATCAACAACGCCGACTGGCTGCGCGATCTGAACTATCTGGAGTTCCTGCGCGATGTCGGCCGCCACTTCTCGGTCAACCGCATGCTGTCCTTCGACAGCGTGAAGACGCGCCTCGACCGCGAGCAGTCGCTGTCCTTCCTCGAATTCAACTACATGATCCTGCAGGCCTATGATTTCGTCGAGCTGGCCAAGCGCTACGACGTGCGGCTGCAGATGGGCGGCTCCGACCAGTGGGGCAACATCGTCAACGGCATCGACCTCGGCCACCGCATGGGCACGAAGCAGCTCTACGCGCTGACCTCACCCCTGCTCACCACCGCCTCCGGCGCCAAGATGGGCAAGTCGGTCAACGGCGCGGTGTGGCTGAACGCCGACATGCTCGGCCCCTACGAGTTCTGGCAGTACTGGCGCAACACCGAGGATGCCGATGTCGAGCGCTTCCTCAAGCTCTACACCACCCTGCCGATGGACGAGATCGCGCGCCTCGCGCAGGAGGCGAAGGGCTCGGCCATCAACGAGGTGAAGAAGCTGCTCGCCACCGAGATCACCGCACTGCTGCACGGGCGCGCGGCGGCCGAGGCGGCGGCGGAGACGGCACGCAAGACCTTCGAGGAAGGCGGCATCGCCGCCGACCTGCCGACCGTGGAAGTGCCGGCGGCGGAACTGGCGGCCGGCATCGGCGTGCTCGCCGCCTTCGCCGAGAAGAGCGGGCTCGTCGCCTCCAATGGCGAGGCGCGCCGTCAGGTCAAGGGCGGCGGGCTGAAGGTGAACGACGCCACCGTCACCGACGAGAAGGCGCTCCTGAGTGAGCGCGACCTCACCCCGGAAGGCGTCATCAAGCTCTCGCTCGGCAAGAAGAAGCACGTGCTGCTGAAGCCGGTGTGAGTGCCGGTGCCGCCCGGCGAGCGCGCTAACAACGCCATGGCCGGGTCGGACCCGGCCATCCACACGCACCTGTCACGCCCAGCCAAGTCACGGATCCCCGGGCCAAGCCCGGGGATGACGGCGTGTGGACTGAGGTCTCCATAAGCACGTCATGGCCGGGCTCGTCCTGGCCATCCACGTCTTCCGCATGCGCCCGCTCCAAGCTCAAGGAGCCCGGGACGGCGTTCCGCGGGCCGCCCCCTACCGCGTCGGCACCACCGCCGGGGGTGTCGGGTCCGGCGCCTGGCGGAACTCGAAGATCTTGCGCAGGAAGCCGGGTGCCACGGCCGAGATCGGGTTGACCCGCAGCGTCGGCCCCGACACCGGCCCGACAATCTCGTAGGTCACGCCGACCAGCCCCTCATTCGGCCCGCCGCCGAGGAAGAACCCCACCACCGGCAGCCGGCTGAACAGATTGTTCAGCCCATAGGCCGGCACATAGGTGCCGCGCACGGACACGCGGTCATTGGCGAGATCGAGCGTGCCGTCGAAGGTCGAGCCGATCGACGGGCCCCAGATGGCCCCGTCGCGCAGGGTGATCTGCTGCGCCGAGCGCTGGAAGCTGACCTGAAGCTTGCGGAAGGAAATCGCCGAACCCGGCTGCGGGCGCCCGTCGCGCACCGTCTGCGGCGCGGCGGCGATCAGCCGGTCGAGACCGCCCTCGCCGCGGATCACGAAGTCGCGGACATTGATGACGCCGCTCTGCGGCCGGCCGCCGCCGGGGGCATCGACGTCGACCCAGAGGTCGCCGCCCTGGATCTTCGGGTAGAGGTCGACGAAGCGCAGCAGCGCCCCGGCGTCGCTGGTCGCCACGCGCAGCTGCGGGCGGCCATTGCCCTGCGCCCTCAATTCGCCGGTCACCCCGCCGGAACGGCCGACGAGCGCGCCGAGCGAGAAGGCGCGCAGCTCGCCGTTCCGGCGCGAGAGCGCCAGCACGAGATCGCGCATGGTCTCGCCGTTGTTGCCGGCGACGACGCCGAGCTTAACGTCGAGATCGATGTCCGGCGGGCGGGCGGTGCCGGGGCCGCTGGGCGGGGTGTCGGTCAGCTGCTTGAGGAACGCACGCGCTTCGATCACCTCGCCCCGCACCGTCACCTTGTAGGTGCCGTCCACGTTCTCCAGCTTCACACTGGCCTTGTCGCCGTCGGCGAGCTTGAAGGTCGGCAGGTTGGCGCTCAGCACCCCGCCCTTGGGATCGAGTTCCACCGTCCCGCGTATGTCGACCCCCTGGCCCGTCACCGCCAGATCCTCCATCCGGGTGACCCGGTCGGTGATGTGGGCCTTGGCGGTCAGCCGTGCCGGCTTGCCGGCCGGCTTGGTCCAGCCCGGCACCAGGTCGACGAGCTTGGCCCCGGTGAGGTCGAGGTCGACATCCACCGTCTTGACCTTCGCTCCGACCACGCCGGACAGCTTGACGCCGAGCGGACCCACCATGCCGGGCAGCTCGAAGCCGAGCTTCTGCCGCGCGGCGTCGTCGAGCGACGCGGCGACCGCGAAGGTGACGTCGCCGCTGGCCGGACGGTTGTACTCGAAACTGGCCGGCGCCCCGCCCAGCTTGCCCTCGCCGCGCGCCACCGTCGCCGCCTGTGTCACGAAGGCACGCACCGTGGCGTCGCTGAGGTTCTGGTTGAACACCATTTTCGACGCATCGAAATCGTCCAGCACGGCATCGAACGCATAGTCGATATCGGAGGGCCGGATGTCGTCCGAGAGCTTGACGCTGATCTGCGCGGTTCCCTCGATCGTACCGGAGACGGTCTGCGGATCGATCGGCACATAGGTCGGGCCGCGCAGCGGCGGAATGGCCGCCAGCTCGATGGCCGCCGCCGCCGGGCCGCCGACCTTCACCTGAACCTTCGCCTCGGGCTTTTCGGGGGCCGTGTCGGAAATGTCGAAGATGCTCTCGCCGATCTCCAGCCGGCGGTCGCCGGGCGTCTGCATCGCCGCCTTGGCAACCTTCACATGCGCGGTACGACCGGTGATCTTGACCGCCACGTCGGCATCGATGACGGGAGGGAGACCGGGCACCGGAATGAAGCGCCCATTGGTGCCGACAATGTCGATGCTCAGTCCATCGTCGGGAAGCGGGCGGTCGTCATTGCCGATGGAATCCAGCGGCGCGTTGAAGAAGATGGTCGCCTTGCTGACATCGCCGGAGACGAGATGGTCGTAAACCCACTTGCGCGGCGCCGGCGCGGCGACGGCCGGCCACAGCCGGATCAGCGAGGGTACCGTCATCGGCGTGGCGGTGACATTCATCGACAGCGAGGGCGAGGGCCCCGCCAGTTCCAGCGCACCGCCCAGCGTGATGCCGCCCTGCGGCCCCTTGAGATCGCCGCGATCGATGCTGGCACGCTGCGCCACCGGATCGAAGGACAGGTCGACCACGATGTCGTCGAGCACGAAGGGCGGCACCTCCTTCTGGTGAGGGCCGCCGCCGAGAAAGCTGGCGCGGGCGGAATTCGTGTGCAGCCGCCACAGACCGGCTTTGTCGGCGGGTATCTCCACCGTCCCGGCGAGGTCCATGCCGAAGGGACCGGCCTGCGCCGTGACCGAGGTGAGGTTGATCCGCCGCGCCGCCGGGTCGAGCGTGAAGGCCACCACCGCCTCGTCGATCAGCATCCGCCCGTCCGCGTCCGGCCCCACCTGAAGCTCGCCGGCGCCGGCGGCCAGCCGGCCGCTGGTGGCCAGCACCACGCCGCGGGCGTCGATGGTGGCGTCCAGATCGATGGAAAGCGGCGAGGTGGCGAGAATATCGGCGCCCGCCTTGCCGGCGGCGATCAGCAGATCGCGCGGCGCCAGATCGCGGACGTCCAGCTCGAGGTCGCGCCGCCCGTCGACGAGCGCGCCGAGGGTGGCACGGGCGGACCAGGGTCCGTCCATGCCACCGGCCTTGATGTCGAAGGTGACACCGCCCTCGGCGGGGCGCGACAGCGACAGGTCGATGTCGTCGAAGGTCCATTCGCGCCCGCTGACCTCGTTGCGGATGACGACGATGCCCTCCTTGAGGCCGATTTCGCTCAGCTTGCCGCCATCGAGTCCGCCCTCGTCGAACTGGCGGGCCAGCGCGGCGAGGCTGGCGAGGCGAAGCGGGCCGAACGGCGTCGCCACCTGCCGATCCGGCGCGGGGGCGGCGTCGCCCGGCACGGCCATCGGCGCCTCGGCAGGCGCCGCGGCGGCCGGCTCGGCCGTCGGCACGGTGGCGAGGACCTTGGGTTGGGGACGGGCGCCGTCGGCGGCGTCGGCCTCGGCGGAGATGGCGAGCTGGCCCTGCGCATCGATGAACACGTTCAGCCGGACGCCGACCAGATCGACCCGCTCGGGCTGCATCAGCCAGGGCAGCCAGCTGTCCTGCAGCGCCACCTCGGCCTGCGGGGCGGTGGCGATGACATCGCCGTCATCGTCGCGCACGGTGATGTCGTTGGCGTGCAGGACGATGCCCCCGCTCGCCGCGCGCTCGGCGATGATGGCGCCGATCTGCACCGTGCGACCGGCGCCGAGCCGCGCTTCCAGCGTCCGCTCGACATAGGGACGGGCCATGTCGACGGTGAGGACGCCGGCGCTGAACAGGAAATAGACGCTGGCGATCGCCGCCGCAGCCACGAGGACGGCGGAGCCGCCCGACCAGGCGCACAGGCGCAGCCAGCGCAGCCGGCGCGCGGGCGCCGCGCACGTCCGCGGCGACCGCTTGACGCGAAGGCGCTTCACCTGGCGCTTGCCGGCTGTCGGCGACCTGTGCGTCGTCTTGTCATTCATCTACGGCACGAATCCTTGAGGCTGGGCCATAATGCCCGTGCACGAGACAGGCCGCGACACCTTATCCACGCGCTTGCTGACATCCCGCTGATCGCCCTGCACAATCGCCGCGCCTTCACATCTGTCGGCGGGCTCCCGCCCAGCCGCACACGCCTCCCAGCCGATCACCCCCAAACACGCCGAAAGGAAGGCATATGACCGAGATTGCCGTAGGCGCCCCCGCGCCGGACTTCACTTTGACCACCGATTCGGGCGAGGTGCTGTCGCTCGCCGGCTGCCGGGGCCGAAAGCTGGTGCTCTATTTCTACCCGAAGGCCGGCACGTCCGGCTGCACGGTCGAGGCGCATGACTTCAACCGGCTGAAGCCCGACTTCGAGGCCGCCGGCACGCTGATCGTCGGCGTCTCTCCCGATCCGGACAAGGCGCTCGCCAAGTTCCGCGCCAAGGAGGGCCTGACCTTCCCGCTCGCCGGCGACGAAGACCACGCCATGCTCGAAGCCTATGGCGTGTGGGCCGAGAAATCCATGTATGGCAAGAAGTACATGGGCGTGGAACGCACCACCGTGCTGATCGACGCCGAGGGCAAGGTCGCCCGGCTGTGGCCGAAGGTGAAGGTCGCCGGCCATGCCGATGAAGTGCTGGCCGCGGCGCAGGCACTCTGACTTCCGCGGGGCGCTTCGCGCGCCCCGCCGCCCGGCCGGCTCAGTCCACGTCCTCGACGCTGGCCGGCCCGCCGCCATAGGCGCGCTGGGCCAGCGCCGCCTCCATGAAGGGATCGAGATCGCCGTCCAGCACTTCCTGGGGAGTGCCGGAGGTCACGCCGGTGCGCAGGTCCTTCACCAGCTGGTAGGGCTGCAGCACATAGGAGCGGATCTGGTGGCCCCAGCCGATATCGGTCTTGGCGGCCTGATCGGCGGCGGCCTGCGCCTCGCGCTTCTTCAGCTCCATCTCATAGAGCTTGGCACGCAGCATCTCCCACGCCGTGGCGCGGTTCTTGTGCTGCGAACGATCGCCCTGCGCCACCACGGCGATGCCCGTGGGAATGTGGGTGAAACGCACGGCGGATTCGGTCTTGTTGACGTGCTGGCCGCCCGCACCGCCGGACCGCATGGTGTCGATGCGCAGGTCGCTTTCCTTGATGTCGACGACGATGCGGTCGTCGATGACCGGATAGACGTCGACACTGGCGAAGGAGGTCTGGCGCCGGGCATTCGAATCGAAGGGCGAGATGCGCACCAACCGGTGCACGCCGGCCTCGGTCTTCATCCAGCCATAGGCATTGTGGCCCTTGACCAGAATGGTCGCTGACTTCAGCCCGGCGGTTTCGCCGGCCTGCTCGTCCACCAGCTCGACCTTGAAGCCGCGCCCTTCCGCCCAGCGCGTATACATGCGCAGCAGCATCAGCGCCCAGTCCTGGCTGTCGGTGCCGCCGGCACCGGCATGGACTTCGAGATAGCTGTCGTTGGCGTCCGCCTCACCCGACAGCAGCGCTTCCAGCTGGCGCCGCGCCACCTCGCCCTTCAGCCGCGTGAGCGCGGCCGCCGCCTCGTCGACGATGGAGGCGTCGCCCTCGGCCTCGCCCATCTCGATCAGCTCGACATTGTCCGCCAGTTCGCGCTCGATGCGCTCCAGAGCGCCGAGGCCGTCCTCCAGCGTGCCGCGCTCCTGCATCAGCTTTTGCGCCCGGTCGGGATCGTTCCACAGATTGGGGTCCTCGGCGAGCGCGTTCAGCTCGGCAAGGCGGGCCTTGGAACGGTCGAAATCGATGTGCTGCCGCAGCAACTTGGCGGCTTCCCGGATTTCGTCGACGCTCGCGGCGAGCTCGGCGCGCATGTTGGCTACTCTCGATAGGACGTTGAAGGCGGCGGAAAATAGAGGCGTTGCCCCAAGGTGTAAACGCCCCGCCTGCGCTTGGCGGGTTGCGGGCGACGGCAGCGGGCCTAGGATGCGGCAAACGCTGGGATAAGGAACACCCGATGCATCTCGTCGGCATGCTCGATTCGCCCTATGTGCGCCGCGTCGCGGTGTCGCTGACCTATCTGGGCCTGCCCTTCACCCACGAATCCGTGTCGGTGTTCCGTCACTATGAGCGGTTCCAGACGATCAATCCGGTCGTGAAGGCGCCGACGCTGGTGACCGACGGCGGTGTCGTGCTGATGGACTCGACGCTGATCCTCGAACATGCGGAAAAGCTGGCCGGCCCCGGCCGCTCGCTCGTCCCGGACGAGCCGGCGCGGCATGCCCGCGCCCAGCGCATCATCGGCCTCGCGCTGGCGGCCTGCGAGAAGAGCGTGCAGATCGTCTATGAGCACCAGCTGCGGCCGGCGGAGAAGCTGCATAAGCCATGGCTCGACCGGGTGAACGAGCAGCTCTTCGCCGCCTACCGCCTGCTGGACGAGGAGATCGGGCCCGCCGAGGGCTGGCTGTTCGGCGCGGCACCGATGCAGGCGGACATCACCGCCGCCATCGCCTGGACCTTCACCACCCGGATGATCCCCGACGTGATGCCGGCCGATGCCTTCCCATCCGTCGCCCGGCTCGCCACCCTCGCCGAGGCGCAGGAAGCGCTCCAGGACTGGCCCTATGACGGCTAGGCCGCCCGCCGCCCTGCGGGAGGAAAACCGACGATAAGACTTGTCCGTCAGACAGTTGGAGCGCGCTTCGGCGAAATCGATTCAATCCAGCCGGCGCCAGGGAAAGAGGACGCGGCTCAGTAGAGCCCCCCCGTGCCGCTGGCCCCGACCGCCCGGTCGGCGTCAGGGTTGATGCCTATCGGATTGCCCGCCGCATCGGTGGCGCCGATGATCGAATAGCTGTCCGGCGGCGCGGTGCCGGGCTTGAAGGCTTCGAGGATCGAGGCCTCGCCCGGCCCGGCGCGCAGGCCGCTCTTCGGGTTGATACGGATCAGCTTGATGCCGGGCGGGACGCGGAACGGCACCGCCGGACGGTCGGCAAGCGCCAGCTTCATGAAATCGCGCACCACGGGGGCGGCGATGAGGCCGCCGGTGGAACCCTTGCCCATGGGCTTGGGCGTGTCGAAGCCGAGATAGACCGCCACCACCAGTTCCGGCGTGTAGCCGACGAACCAGGCGTCCTTTTCCTCGTTGGTGGTGCCGGTCTTGCCGGCGATCGGCTTGCCCAGCACCTTCAGCGCCGTGCCGGTGCCGCGCTGCACCACGCCTTCCAGCATCGAGGTGATCTGGTAGGCGGTCAACGTATCGAGCACCTGCTCGCGGCGGTCTACCAGTTGGGGCTCGGGCTGGTTCTTCCAGCCCTCCGGCGCGTCGCAGCCGCGGCACTCGCGCTGGTCATGCTTGAAGATCGTGCGTCCGTAGCGGTCCTGGATCCGGTCGATCAGCGTCGGCTTCACCCGCCGGCCGCCATTGGCGAACATCGAATAGGCGGCCGTCATGCGCAGCAGCGTCGTCTCGCCGGCGCCGAGCGACATCGACAAATAGGGGGCCAGATCCTCGTAGAC
>JAEYTJ010000230.1 GCA_023434095.1 Pseudomonadota bacterium
AGGACGCTTCCATGACGACCCGCCGCACCATCGTCTTCCAGGGCGAGCCGGGCGCGAACTCGCATATCGCCTGCCGCGAGGTCTATCCCGCGCATGAGGCGGTGCCTTGCGCCACCTTCGAGGACGCCTTCGCCGCGCTGCAAAACGGCGAGGCCGATCTCGGCATGATCCCGATCGAGAATTCGGTCGCCGGCCGGGTGGCGGACATCCATCACCTGATGCCGACCTCCGGCCTCACCATCATCGGCGAGTTCTTCCTGCCGCTCTCCCACCAGCTGATGGCCATTCCCGGCGCCACGCTGGCGACGGTGAAGTCGGCGGAAAGCCATGTGATGGCGCTCGGCCAGTGCCGCAACATCATCCGCAAGCTCGGGCTCAAGGCCATTGTCGGCGCCGACACCGCCGGCTCGGCCCGGCTGGTGGCGGAAGCGCAGGACCCGGCGCGCGCCGCCATCGCCTCGCGCCTTGCCGCCGAAATCTACGGGCTCGACATCATCGCCGAGAACATCGAGGACGAGGCACACAACACCACGCGCTTCATCGTCCTTGCCAAGGACGGCGACTGGACGCCGGCCAATAACGGGCCAACCGTCACCACCTTCGTCTTCCGCGTGCGCAACGTGCCCGCGGCGCTCTACAAGGCGATGGGCGGCTTCGCCACCAATGGCGTGAACATGACCAAGCTGGAATCCTACCAGCTCGACGGCGAGTTCTTCGCCACCCAGTTCTATGCCGATGTCGACGGGCATCCCGAGGACGCCAATCTCAAGCTGGCGCTGGAGGAACTGTCGTTCTTCTCCAAGGAAGTGCGCATTCTGGGCGTCTATCCCGCCCATCCCTACCGGGTCGCGCTCCGGGCGTAAAACGCAAAGGCCCGGCGCTTGGCCGGGCCTCTTCTCGTTGACAGCGCTGAGGGCGCCTACTCCGCCGCCGCCCCGGCGGCGCGTTCCTCGGCGTCCTCGATGGTCTTCAGCGCGTCCGGGTGCGGCATCGAGATGATGTTGTAGCCGGAATCGACGAAGTGGACCTCGCCGGTCACGCCCGAGGAGAGGTCCGAGAGCAGATACAGCGCGGCACCGCCCACCTCGTCGATGGAGACGGTGCGGCGCAGCGGGGCGTTGCGCTTCTGGTAGTTGAACATCAGCCGCGCATCGGCGATGCCGGCGCCGGCCAGCGTGCGGATCGGGCCGGCGGAAATAGCGTTCACCCGCACGCCCTGCGGGCCGTAATCGGCGGCGAGGTAGCGAACGCTGGCCTCCAGCGCTGCCTTGGCGACGCCCATCACATTGTAGTTCGGCATCACCCGCGTCGAGCCGCCATAGGTGAGCGTGATCAGCGAGCCGCCCTGCGTCATCAGCGGCGCCGCACGCTTGGCGAGCTCGGTGAAGGAGAAGCAGGAAATCACCATGGTGCGGGTGAAGTTCGCCCGCGTGGTGTCGGCATAGAGGCCCTTCAGCTCGTTCTTGTCGGAAAAGCCGATGGCGTGGACGAGGAAGTCGAGCGCGCCCCACTTTTCCTTCAGCGCCGCGAACACCGTGTCGACCGAGGCGAGGTCCTCCACGTCGCAGGCCAGCAGCGTGTCGCTGCCGAGGCTCTCGGCCAGCGGCCTCACCCGCCGCCCCAGCGCCTCGCCCTGATAGGTGAAAGCGAGTTCGGCGCCCTGCGCCGCCAGCGTCCGGGCGATGCCCCAGGCGATGGAATGATCGTTGGCCACACCCATGATGAGGCCGCGTTTGCCCTGCATCAGGTTGCCCTGAGGGGGAGTGCCCTGCGTAAGGCTCATGCTCGTCTTTCCTTCCGCCCCGCCGCCTCGATCACGACTCGGGATGCTGGAAGACCAGCACCGCATTGGCCCCGCCGAAGCCGAAGCCGTTGGAGAGCACCCGCTCCAGCCGTGCATTGTCGACGCGCTCGCGCACGATCGGCATGTCGGCGAAGGCGGGGTCGATCTCGTCGATATGGGCGCTCGCCGAGATGAAGCCGTTCTGCATCATCAGGATCGAGTAGATCGCCTCATGCACGCCGGTCGCGCCCTGCGAATGGCCGGTGAGCGACTTGGTGGCCGAGATCGGCGGCGCCTTGTCGCCGAACACGGCGCGGATCGCCTCGATCTCCTTGAGATCGCCGATCGGGGTCGAGGTGGCGTGCGGGTTGATGTAGTCGATGCCACCCTTCACGCCGGAAAGGGCGAGCTTCATGGCGCGGGCCGCGCCCTCGCCCGACGGGGCAACCATATCGGCGCCGTCCGAAGTGGCGCCATAGCCGACGATCTCGGCATAGATGCGCGCGCCGCGGGCCTTGGCGTGCTCAAGCTCTTCCAGCACCAGAACGCCGGCGCCGCCGGAGATGACGAAACCGTCGCGGTTCTTGTCATAGGGGCGAGAGGCGACAGCCGGGCGGTCATTATAGTCCGACGACATGGCGCCCATGGCGTCGAACAGGCAGGACAGCGTCCAGTCGAGATCCTCGCAGCCGCCGGCGAACATGATGTCCTGCTTGCCGTACTGGATCATCTCGGCGGCATTGCCGATGCAGATATTGGTGGTCGCGCAGGCGGCGGAGATGGAATAGCTCAGCCCCTTGATCTTGAACCAGGTGGAGAGCGTGGCCGAGGCGGTGGAGCCCATCGCCTTGGGCACTGCGAAGGGGCCGACGCGCTTGGGGCTGGCGTTCTTCCGGGTGATGTCCGCCGCTTCGACGATGGTGCGGGTGGACGAGCCGCCCGAACCCATGATGAGGCCAGTGCGCTCGTTCGAGATATCGGCCTCTTCGAGGCCTGCATCGCGGATCGCCTGATCCATGGCGACGTGGTTCCACGCCGTGCCGCCGCCGTGGAAGCGCATGGCGCGGCGGTCGACCACCTCGCTGGCGTCGAGCTGCGGCGCGCCCTGCACCTGGCTGCGAAAGCCCAGTTCGGCGTATTTCTCGGCCCGGCTGATGCCGCTCCGACCCTCGCGCAAAGAGGCGAGCACCTCCTGCGTGGAGTTGCCGATGGACGAGACGATGCCCATTCCGGTTACGACAACACGGCGCATAGGCTTCCTTTCCTTCAAAGCACGCGAGAGGGTCGAGACAGGCGAGATGGCCTCGCCCGGAGGGCCGCGCAAGGGCGCGGCTCAGGACTGGAACAGGCCGACCTTCAGGTCGCTCGCGCGGTAGATCACCTCACCATCGGCTTCCACCCAGCCGTCGGCGATACCGAGCACCAGCTTGGAGCGCATCACGCGCTTGAAGTCGATGCCGTACACGACCTTGCTGACGGTGGGCAGCACCTGGCCGGAAAACTTGATCTCGCCCGCCCCCAGCGCACGCCCGCGCCCGGGCGAGCCGAGCCAGCCGAGATGGAACCCGACCAGCTGCCAGAGCGCGTCGAGGCCGAGGCAGCCGGGCATGACGGGGTCGCCGATGAAGTGGCAGCCGAAGAACCAGAGGTCGGGCTTGATGTCGAGTTCAGCACGCACATGGCCCTTGCCATTCGGGCCGCCATCCTCGGAAATCTCGGTGATGCGGTCGAACATCAGCATGGGCGGCGCGGGAAGCTGCGCGTTGCCTGGCCCGAAAAGCTCTCCGCGCCCGCACGCGAGCAGTTCCTCGTAAGTGAAGCTCGTCTGCCGCTCGACCATCGTTTCGGTATTACCCACGCTTGCTGTTTCCATGCCTTGAGCGGCCCACGGCCGCGTGTTCTTTGCGACACGCGCGGGCTGTCTCCGGCCCGGCCACCTGACGCAGCGCGCTTCCTATCACAGCGCCCCGCGCGCTCAAAGCCGGCCGGCGATGTGCCGACGCGCCGAAAATGTCACGCCTGTGACAATACCTGCGCACCGCCGCCCCGGAAAGTGGCCGCACAGGCCGGGCCCGGCGCGTGCCGACCAACGCTCCGCCTCCGATCGGAGAACAGGGAACGGCCGCGTCCGGCGGCGCCGCAGATTGGAACTATTACGATTATCCCGCCCGATATTGCCGCGGCGGTCCCCGTGCCGATATAATGCCAGTTGAAAAAGGTGCTCCGCGCCTGCTTCCGGCCTTGCCGCGGAGCGCGCGGCGGTGCCGGTGTTGCGGATCGCCCTTGTCTCTCCCTCCGGGGGAAAGGCGGTAACGATGGTTCGGAAGACGAGATGAGCGAAGTTTTTCGCCCCCAGAACATAGCCTTCTCCCGTATGGTCGTGGAAGAGGACGGGCCCGTGCTGCCGGTTGCCAAGTTGCGCGACGGCGCGGGCCGCACCGGCTGCCCGTTCCACGACGTGCGCCACATGCTGCGCGATGTCGGCCTGCGCCCGACCCGCCAGCGCCTCGCACTCGGCTGGCTGCTGTTCGCCAAGGGCGACCGCCACGTCTCGGCGGAAATCCTGCATGAAGAGGCGATCAAGGCCCGGTTCCCGGTGTCGCTGGCGACCGTCTACAACACGCTGCACCAGTTCACAGAGGTTGGCCTGCTGCGCGAATTGGCGGTGGACGGGTCGAAGACCTATTTCGACACCAACCCCTCCGACCACCACCACTTCTTCCTGGAAGGCGAGAACAACCTCGTCGACATTCCCAGCACCTCGGTCGAGGTCGAGCGCATTCCCGAGCCGCCGGAAGGCTATGAGGTCGCCCGCGTCGACGTGGTTGTGCGCCTGCGCCCCAAGCGCCGCTCCTGATCGCGGCCGGGCAGCGCCTGCCGCGTCGCCGACACTGAATGAAAGCCGGTCGCGAGACCGGCTTTTTTGTGTCCGGCGGTCACTCCAGCTTCTCGCCGGGATAGACGCCCCACAGGCGCTCCTGCTCGATGAAGCCGTCGAAGCCATTGTCGAAGAACCGGCACCACCGGCCGTCGCAATGCTCGACCTTGCCGAGCACCCCGGCCTCCAGCCGGGCGCGGACGGGGGAAGTGGCGGAAGGTTCGGCATAGAGGGACACCTCCTCGCCGGCCTTCCACGGGTTGACGAGGGCGGTGCGCCGGCCCGACAGCATGGAATGATAGACCCAGCCCTCCGCGCCATCAGCGTCACGGATGCGCCGCCAGGTCTCGAACTCGGCGGTGATCTCCACCGGCAGGCCGGCGCGGGTGAACACCCAGGCGACGCCGTGGTCGCGCGTCGGGCCGGAGCGCACGTTCACCTTGTCGGCCTTGAGGCTGACGAAACGCGGCACCGGCAGGCCGCTGGTCCGCCCCACAGGCCCCGCCGCGTCAGCCGGCGCGGCCTCCTGCGCCAGGGCGGCCGGCGCCGGCATTGCGGCCAGCAGAAAGCCCGGCGCCAGCAGCGACACCAGCAGCAAGGTCGTGCTCCTCAGCTTTGCCATGCCTCGAAGCCTGTCGTTACGCATCGTCTCAATCACCCTTCGCCATCGTGCAAGCGCCGCCCGCCAGTGCGATCGGGCGACACGCCTGCACCGCGAATCGGTGCATTTTTGTGTTTCGCCGACCCGTCTGCTAAGGAACGCCTCGCCCGGTTTTGGCGCGAGTGTGGGGCCCGTAGCGTTAACGGGAGCTTGATCGCCACGGTGAATCGTACGGGGAGCAACATGGCCCGCAGGAAGCCGCTGGTCGTCGTGACGCGAAAGCTGCCCGACAAGATCGAAACCCGCATGCGTGAACTGTTCGATGCGCGGCTCAATGTCGACGACCTGCCGATGAGCCAGAGCGAGCTCGCCGAGGCGGTCGCCACCGCCGACGTGCTGGTCCCCGCCATCTGCGACCGCATCGACGCCCGCGTCATCGAGGCGGCCGGCCCGAACCTCAAGCTGATCGCCAATTTTGGCAATGGCGTCGACCATATCGACGTCGCCGCCGCCACCGCGCGCGGCATCGCCATCACCAACACGCCCGGCGTCCTCACCGAGGACACCGCCGACATGACCATGGCGCTGATTCTCGCCGTGCCGCGCCGCCTTACCGAGGGCGCGGCGCTCATCACCGGCGATGACGGCGCCTGGCCCGGCTGGTCGCCGACCTGGATGCTCGGCCACCGCATCTGGGGCAAGCGGCTCGGCATCATCGGCATGGGGCGAATCGGCCAGGCGGTGGCGCGCCGCGCCCGCGCCTTCGGCCTGCAGATCCACTACCACAACCGCCGCCCCCTCCCCGCCCAGATCGAAGAAGACCTCGAGGCGACCTATTGGGACAGCCTCGACCAGATGCTGGCGCGGATGGACATCCTGTCCATCAACTGCCCGCACACGCCGGCCACCTTCCACCTGCTCTCCGCCCGCCGGCTGAAGCTGGTGCGGCGCGACGCCTACATCGTCAACACCGCGCGCGGCGAGGTGATCGACGAGCATGCACTGATCCGCATGATCGAGCAGGGCGAGATCGCCGGCGCCGGCCTCGACGTGTTCGAGCGTGAGCCCGCGGTGAGCCCGAAGCTGCTCAAGCTCGCCCGCGCCGGCAAGGTGGTGCTGCTGCCGCATATGGGTTCAGCAACCGTCGAGGCCCGTGTCGACACCGGAGAGAAGGTGATCGTCAACATCAAGGCGTTCATGGACGGCCACCGCCCGCCGGACCGGGTGTTGCCCGCGATGCTCTGAGGGGGCGGCTGAAGGCGGGCGCCTGCGTGCGCACCTCAGCATGACGTGGGGCCTTTGGTCCCGCGCACCGTCACCCCGGCTCGGCTCCCCCATTGCGTTCCCCGGACAAGCCGCGCATCGCGCGGCGCCGATCCGGGGCCCACGAGGGCCGGGCGGGCGCTCGCCGCAAGCCGCGGTCACGGTGGGACTGCCGAAGTGCCTTCATTGCCGAAGTGTCTTGCGCTGGGTCCCGGCGCGGCGCTCCGCCTGCGGCTCCGCTGGGCCGGGACAGGAGGGTGGTGTCCGGCACCTTGTCATCCCGGACGGCCACAGGCCGATCCGGGATCGGGGGCAGAATGATCGCACGCGAATGACCGCCCCGATCCCGGCCGCACGGCTCCTCGCCCCGCCAAAAGTGGCTTGCCAATAGCTTGCCAGAGGACCTTCAATAGATCGTCGATCGTATGAGGCACGGCGCCGATATCGAATGCCCGCAACTTTTTCTGCCGAGACAAATGCAAAAAATGGAAGTCGATGAAAGTAAAAGAAATATCATTCAGGGCGACGCCCTTGAGATAATACGTCACGGGCGCTTTGGACCTATCTCCATTGGAAGTGTCCTCGCCGAGGTCAGAGAATTCCTAAGTCCAATAGAAGGACTTGAGCCCGAACCCCTCATCACATATGATCCCGATGTGGAAGAGACATTTGTATTTGCCTTCGACTGTTTGCGTTTTTATTTGAGAAAAAAACACGGTGAAGAATTTAAAGTGTTTTCGATTGTCGTAGATAGCCTGACCGAGGATCAAGGATTTCTCGATTGTGATGAATATATATTTTTTAAATGCAACGGATTGAGACGTAATATAAAAATAGAAAAGATAAAAAGACGACTAAATAATATGGGGATTGCCATCATTGAACAAAATACAATCGCTTATTCCGTGGAGTTGCGTACGCATCCAAACGGCGTTCTAATATTTAATTTCTACCCCCCCGAGGGGAGTTTTGAGCACACCGCAACTTTTTCGCAGCTTGTACTTAAATAATGCATTTTACGAGCGAGTAGCCCACTCACGCTTGCTTGTCGAACCAGAGCTCCACCGGCGCGGCCCGCCGGGATGTCACAAGCGCAATAAGGTCCCGCTACCTTGCATGCCCCGACAAATCCTTGATCGTCGGGTTCTCGCCGGTCAGCGGGTTGTCCGGGTCCCAGCCATAGCTCAGCGTCTCGAAGCGCATGGTGAGGGTGTCGATCATCAACAGCCGTCCGACCAGCCCCTCGCCAAAGCCGGCGACGGCGCGCACCGCTTCGAGCGCCACCAGCGTGCCGGCCACCCCCGCCACCGCGCCGAGAATGCCGGCCTCGGCGCAGCTGGGCACCAGCCCCGCCGGCGGCGGCTCCGGAAACAGGCAGCGATAGGTCGGATTCGGCGTGCCGTCCGCCGCCTTCTCGTGCGGGCGCAGGGTCGTCACCGTGGCATCGAAGCGGCCCAGCGCTGCCGACACCAAGGGCAGGCCGGCCAGCGCGCAGGCATCCGAGACGAGATAGCGGGTGGAAAAATTGTCCGAGCCGTCGATCACCACATCGGCCCCGCCCACCAGCGCCGCCGCATTCTCCGCCGTCAGCCGGGCCGCCACCCCCTCGAAGGCGACATGCGGATTGAGCGCGGCGATGAACGCGCCGGCGCTCTCGGTCTTGAGCCGGCCGATCGCTTCGGTCGTGTGGATCACCTGACGCTGCAGGTTCGACAGCGACACCTCATCATCGTCAATGACCGTAAGGTGCCCGACCCCGGCGGCGGCGAGATACATCAGCGCCGGCGCGCCGAGCCCCCCCGCGCCCACCACCAGCATCCGTGCCTTCTTCAGCTTCTGCTGGCCCGGCCCGCCGATTTCGGCCAGCACAAGATGGCGCGCATAGCGCTCCACCTCTTCCGGGGAGAACAGCGGTGCACGCGGCGGCGGGGAAGAAGCAGCGGGAATGTCTGTCATGGGGCTGCTATATAACAACGAACCGCCCGCCCGCCACAGGAGGCGCCCGGCAGGACGAGGCATGGCGGGCACAGCATTGGCCTGCGGCGACAGCGGCCGTCCCGTCCTCTACGAGATAAGGCAGGCCTTGCGGGCGACCCGCACGGGACGTTGGTTCGAGATACCGGCAGCCGCGGGTTGCTGCTAGCTTCGACGGACCTTCCTCAAGGCAAGGCCGAGCGCAACATGACGTACACCGTAGGTAGCTACCTCGCCGCCCGTCTCGCCCAGATCGGGCTGAAGCATCACTTCGCCGTGGCCGGCGACTTCAATCTGGCCCTGCTCGACCAGCTGCTCACCAATAAGGAGACCGAGCAGGTCTATTGCTGCAACGAGTTGAACTGCGGCTATGCCGCCGAGGGCTATGCCCGCGCCAATGGCGCGGCGGCGGCCGTCGTCACCTTCAGCGTCGGCGGCCTGTCGATCATCAATGCCATTGCCGGCGCCAACGCTGAGAACCTGCCGGTCATCCTGATCTCCGGCGCTCCAAACACCAACGATCTGGCCACCGACCATCTGCTGCACCACACGATGGCGACGTCCGATCTCTCCTACCAGCTGGACATCGCCGCCCGGATCACCTGCTGCGCCGTCTCCATCACCTCGCCCGAGCGGGCGCCCTCCCAGATCGACGCAGCGATCCGCACCGCCCTGCGCATGAGCAAGCCAGCCTATATCGAGATCGCGTGCAACATCATCGGGGCTCCCTGTGCGGCGCCGGGACCGGCGAGCGGTCTTCTCGCCCGCGTCTCCAGCGATGGCGCGACGCTGGAAGCCGCCGTGGCGGCGGCCGCGAATTTCATCAACGGCCGGAAGAAGCCGGTCATCCTCATCGGCCCGAAGCTACGGGCGGCAAAGGCCGAAAGTGCAGCTCTGGCGCTGGCGGAAGCGCTGGGCTGCCCGGTGGCGGTCATGGCCGCGGCCAAGAGCTTCTTTCCCGAATCGCATCCGCAATTCGCCGGCATCTACTGGGGCGAGATCTCATCGCCGGCGACGCGGGAGATCGTCGACTGGTCGGACGGCCTGATCGGCATCGGTACCCTGTTCAACGACTATTCAACGGTCGGCTGGACCGCGAAGCCGTCAGGGCCCAACCTGCTCACGCTCGACATCGACGGCGTCACCCTGGCCGGAGAGTGCGTCAGCGGCGTTCCCCTCGCCGAGGTTCTCGGCGGCCTGACGGCGCGGGTCGAGGCCAATCCGACCGCGCTCGACGAGTTCCGACGGCTTCGCCCGGTGCCCGCTCCGGTACCGGCGGCTCCCCCCGAGGCGGCGCTCTCGCGTGTCGAGATGATGCGCCAGATCCAGGCGCTGCTCACCGGCGACACCACCCTCATCGTCGAGACCGGCGATTCCTGGTTCAACGGCACCCGCCTCGCCCTGCCCGACGGCGCGCGTTTCGAGATCGAGATGCAATGGGGATCGATCGGCTGGGCCGTGCCGGCGACCTTCGGTTATGCGGTCGGCGCGCCGGGCCGGCGCGTGGTGGCGATGATCGGCGACGGCTCGTTCCAGCTCACGGCGCAGGAGGTGGCGCAGATGATCCGGCGCAAGCTGCCGATCCTCATCTTCCTCATCAACAATCGCGGCTACACGATCGAGGTCGAGATTCATGACGGGCCTTACAACAATATCAAGAACTGGGACTATGCGGGCCTGATCGACGTCTTCAACGCCGAGGACGGCGACGGGCTCGGCCTTCGCGCCACAACGGGCGGCGAGCTTGCCGCGGCGATCGCGCGGGCGCTCGGCCATGCCAACGGCCCGACGCTGATCGAATGCGCGCTCGACCGCGACGACTGTTCGCCAGACCTGATTTCCTGGGGACGCCGCGTCGCCACGGCCAATGCGCGCCCGCCACAGCCACGGTGAAAAAGCACGTCGCGCTTGGCATCCTTCGACGCGCGGACACATCACACCATTGTTGCGAGAGGTTCGGCAGGAAACGCGCCGCCGCGCTACGCCGACCCGACCCCGCCGGCACGATGCTCTCCGGCCCCAGCCGGAAGAGGAGCGCGCGCCCGTTGCCGTCGCCGGCGCACGCATTGCCGCCTCTCCACGAAACCTCCCGTGCCCCCGTTGCCGGGGGCCGGCGCTTCGATTATGAAGACGCGGCACAGGCGCCGCTTCGCGCCCAAGGCACCCGTAGCTCAGCTGGATAGAGCGTTGCCCTCCGAAGGCAAAGGTCGCACGTTCGAATCGTGCCGGGTGCGCCATCTTGTTTTCTTCACCGGAAATCCGACCTAACATCTTGAACGGCAAGGATAAATTTGCCGTTCGAAATCCCTCATTTCGGGCATACCGCAGACGGTCTGCAAAGGCCAGTTTGAGCACCGTCCGGCGCTGTTCCAGCTCACCTGAAACCCAGAGATTCCAAGGGTTTGCGAGAAATCCAAGCGCCGTTCGAACTGTTTGCTCGAAACTCGCTTTCGGCCGGGTGGAGCCCGCCATCTTTTCCTTGAGAGCGAGCTTCTCCTCCTCAAGCTGGCGGATGCGATCCTCATAGGCGGCAATGACCGAGGGCACGTTGGCGTCGAGGATGCGCTCCAGAAGCTGCCCGACCTGCTTTTCGACTTTGACCAGCTGAGCGCCCAGGGCCTTGGCCTGATTCTGACCCGAGGCCAGGCGGCGGTCCCAAAGCGTCTTGAGCATCTTGGTAGCGACGCTGAAGAGCGTCTCGCTCGGCGTCATGCCCTTGAGCAGTTGCTCGAACGCGCCTTCGATGTCGGAGCGCCGGATCGACTTGCGGTAGCTCACACAGCCCCGCTTGTGGCAAAGGTAGTAGGGATGCTTCGCGTGTTGGCCCTGGGACCAGCAGGCAGTCAGCGGCGTTCCGCAGTCGTCGCAGACGACGAAGCCGCGCAGCGGAAACTCCTCGTTCAGGTTGCGTTGGCGCGGGGCATAGATGCCGCCGGACAGGCGGCGTTGAATCTTGCGGTATGTATCGAATGCGATCAGCGGCTCATGTTGCGCGGGGCGCATATCGATGCCCCAGGAGGGCATCTCCAGATAGCCCGCGTAGAGGCACTGGTTGAGCAGGATGCCGACGCGCTGATGGCGAACGATCCCGCGACTGTCTTTCGGAAAGAGCGGATGGTCCTGGAGGTGGCGCTGAACTTCCGCCTGTGTCTCGAAACGGCCCGACGCGAAGCCTTCAAGTGCTTCCGTCACGACGGTTGCGACAGGCTCGTCACGGACGAGCATCTGGCCGCGTCCTGAAACGCGCGCATAGCGGTAACCGACAGGGGCCTGCATGGTCCAATAGCCGTTCTGGACGCGGGCCTTCATGCGGTTCTTGGTCTGCTCGCCATTCTTCTGCCGCTGATGCTGGGAGACGCTGGCGAGGAGGTTTTCGACGAGGATCGAGTCCGGGTCTTCGCCGAACTCGATGGAAGGGGATTCCAGCGTGCCGCCCGCGCTTGCGATTGCCCCGCGAAGCTCAAGGTGCGCCTGCAATCCTCTGGCGAGGCGCGACACATCGTCGATGATGACGACGGAACCGGCCGCGCGCCTTTTGCGCAGCCAGGCAAGCATCGACTTCATGC
>JAEYTJ010000248.1 GCA_023434095.1 Pseudomonadota bacterium
CAATCACGCCCGGCGTGGCGGAAGGTCGGTCGGTAAGGGCTTGCGCCATGTCGCGATACAGCAGGCCGGCGATCGCGGCACGACCGATACCGGCACCGGGAACCTCGATCGTGTGATGGCGCAGGTCAGGCGTCAGGAACGCATCTATAGCCGCTTCCGTCTGCGGGGTGACTTCCGTCCAGGCGCCCCCCAGCTGCTGCTTCATCCGGCTCGTCGTAGAGCGCCAGTCCGCAAGCAGCTTCTCATAGACCACCAAGGAGCGGGGAAGGCCGCGCGTGCCCCGTTCGGCATCCAGCGTGTAGCGCATCCACACACCGAGGGCCCGGCGCGGCTCCATGTCGTCGCGGCGCGCCAGCGATTGCGCCACTTCCATCGGATTGCGCAGGGTGAGCACGGCCTCGACCGCGTAGCCGGCCTCGCCGAGCACTTCCCGGTACAGCGGAACCAGGCGACTGATCCGCGGGTCCTTCAGCACGACCGTCGAGGCGTCGCCGAACTCGCTCGCCAGCGTGTTTTGCAGCCGCGGCCACAGACCCTTGGACCGCACCACCTCGCTGGGCGAGACGGCGATGGGCTGACGCGAATACCACCGGTGGCCGCAGGCGGCGAGGATCTCGTCGTTCAGCTCGACGATGGGCTTGGATTCCCAGTGACCGCGAAGATTGTTCGAGGTGGCGCCCATCAATGTCTGCGGCGTGGCGGCTCCCAGAAGATTGACCGTCCGCGTGAGGGCCGAGGTGCCGCTTCGGTGCATGCCAAGGATAAGAATAGCCCGCCGTGTCGCTGAACTCTCCAATACCACCGCCCTAATCACCTTCATTTGCGCTTCAGTGGCAAAAAAAGCATTCACGCGGCAAAGATCAAGGAAAAACGCCTATCAGCCGCCAAGAAATTCTCCCCACTTGTTCGGAAACATCCAGAAATATCACACACCTTCTGAAAATGACCATTTTTGACGCTCGTGGGCACATCTTGGCGGTTGAATGGCCCTCCAGTGAGCCCACAGATTGCAAGCCCTCGCCTTACGGCGTCGGGAGACGCTGCCGCAGATTTCAGGCGATGAAAGGGAACAGGTCGCCTCCTTTCGCGGTCGTCTCCGCGTGGGCCAGGCGATGCAGAAGGCCGCAATGGATCCCTCACGGGCCGAACGGCGCCCAAGAGATGGGAAGATGGCGCAGGTCGGCACGGCAAGCGCGCCGGCCACGCCCGCCGGAACCCGCCAAGGCTCCGCTACGCCATCTCGACCATTTCGACGCCGGGCACCGCCTTCAGCGCACCGGCGATCTGGGGGGAGAGGCTGAAGCGGCCGGGGAGTTTCACCTCGACTTCGGTATCGCCCCGCTCCCCCAGCAACAGCACCAGCGAAACCTCTCCGTCCCCTCGCCCGCCACCCAACGAACCGAGCCGGGTAGCGACGCTTTCGAGCGGCTCCGGCGAGCGCAGGAACACCCGCATGCCCTTCTGCATCTTCGAGGCCGCCTGATCGAGCGGCTCCACGGTCTGGATCCGGGCGCGCACATCCTCGCCCTGCAGTTCCGCAGAGACCTGCAGCAGCAGCGCCCTCCCCGGCTCCAGCAATTCCCGGAACTGCGCCAGCGCTTCGGAGAACAGCACCGCCTCGAACTGGCCGGAGGGATCGGAAAGACCGACAATGCCCATCTTGTTGCCGGTCTTCGTCCGGCGCTCCTGCCGGCTCACCACCGTCGCTGCCAGGCGCCCGGCCATCGACCCCGCCCGCACCGAGCGGGTGAAGTCGGTCCAGCGCTGCACGCGCAGCCGGTCGAGCGCCTTGCCGTAGTCGTCGAGCGGGTGGCCGGTGAGGAAGAAGCCGATGGCGTCGTATTCGCGCTGCAGCTTCTCCGCCGGCAGCCATGGCGCCGCGCCGGGAATCGGGAGTTCCGCCGCGACGGAGGGCCCGCCGAACATGTTGCCCTGCCCCGAAGCCGCCTCGGCCCCCACCGATGCGGCGTGGGCCAGCATGCAGTCGATCGCCGCCGAGGCCCGCGCCCGGTTCTTCTCCAGTGCGTCGAAAGCGCCGGCGTTGACGAGGCTTTCCATCGTTCGCTTGTTCAGCGCCTTCGCATTGATGCGCGAGGCGAAATCCGCGAGGCTCGCGAAGGTCCGCTCGCCCCTCGCCTCGACGATGGCGTCGACTGAATGACCGCCGACCCCCTTGATGGCGGCGAGCGCATAGAGGATGCGCCCGTCCTTCACGGCGAATTCCCTCCCCGAGAGGTTCACCGACGGCGGCACCACCTCGATGCCGAGGCGCTGCGACTCCTGCCGGAATTCCGCCAGCTTGTCGGTATTGCCCATGTCCAGCGTCATGGAGGCGGCCATGAACTCCGTGGGGTAGTTCGCCTTCATGTAGGCGGTCTGGTAGGACACCAGCGCATAGGCGGCCGCGTGGCTCTTGTTGAAGCCGTAATCGGCGAACTTGGCCAGCAGGTCGAATATCTCCGAGGCCTTGGCCTTCGGTACGCCCCGTTCCACCGCACCGACGACGAAGCGCTCGCGCTGCTTGTCCATTTCGGCACGGATCTTCTTGCCCATAGCGCGGCGCAGCAGGTCGGCCTCACCGAGCGAATAGCCCGAGAGCGTCTGCGCGATCTGCATCACCTGTTCCTGGTAGATGATGACGCCGTAGGTCTCCTTCAGGCTCGCCTCCAGCGCGGGGTGCGCATAGGCCGCCTTCTCCTGCCCGTTCTTGACGGCGCAATAGACGGGGATGTTGGCCATCGGGCCGGGCCGGTAGAGCGCGACGAGGGCGATGATGTCTTCCAGCCGGTCGGGCTTCATATCGACCAGCGCGCGCCGCATGCCCGCGCTTTCCACCTGGAACACGCCGACCGTCTCGCCGCGCGTCAGCATGTCGTAGGTCTTCTTGTCGTCCAGCGGGATGGTCGACAGATCGAGCTTGATACCCCGCTGCGCGACCAGCCGGACGGCGGTCTGCAATACGGTTAGGGTTTTCAGGCCGAGGAAGTCGAACTTCACCAGCCCCGCCTGCTCCACCCATTTCATATTGTACTGGGTGACCGGCATGTCGGAGCGCGGGTCTCGGTACAGTGGGACCAGTCGCGCCAGCGGGCGGTCGCCGATGACGATGCCGGCGGCGTGGGTCGAGGCGTGGCGGTTGAGCCCTTCGAGCCGGGTGGCGATATCGAAGGCGCGCTTGACGACCGGGTTGGCCTCGCTCTCGCCCTGCAGGCGCGGCTCGTCGGTGATCGCCTGCTTCAGCGTCACCGGATTGGCCGGATTCTGCGGCACCAGCTTGCACAGCTTGTCGACCTGGCCGTACGGCATTTCCAGCACGCGGCCGACGTCGCGCAGCACGCCGCGCGCCTGCAAGGTGCCGAAAGTGATGATCTGCGCCACCTGGTCCCGTCCATAGCGCTGCTGGACGTAGCGGATCACCTCGTCGCGGCGCTCCTGGCAGAAGTCGATGTCGAAGTCCGGCATCGACACGCGTTCGGGATTGAGGAAGCGTTCGAACAGCAGGCCGAAACGGAGCGGGTCGAGATCGGTGATGGTGAGCGAATAGGCGACGAGCGAGCCGGCGCCCGAGCCACGGCCCGGCCCGACCGGGATTCCCTGCGCCTTCGCCCATTTGATGAAGTCCGACACGATGAGGAAGTAGCCGGGGAACTTCATCCGCTCGATGATGCCGAGTTCGAAGGCGAGCCGGTCCTCATAGTCCTTGACGGTCAGGCCCTCGGTCGGCCCGTGGACCGCCAGGCGGTTGCGCAGCCCCTCCTCCGCCTGCAGGCGCAGTTCCTCCGCCTCGTCGCGGTCGAGCGTGAAGCGCGGCAGGATCGGCTTCACCGTGCGTGGGCGATACGCGCAGCGCTGGGCGATTTCCACCGTATTCGCAAGAGCTTCCGGAAGGTCGGCGAACAGCGCCGCCATCTCGGCGCGGGTGCGGAAGCGATGATCCGGCGTGAGCTGCCGGCGGTCCGGCTCCGCCACCAGGCGCCCCTCGGCGATGCAGATGAGCGCGTCGTGGGCCTCATAGTCGTCCTGCGCGGCGAAGAAGGGCTCGTTAGTCGCCACCAGCGGCAGGTCGAGGCGATAGGCAAGCTCGACCAGCGCCGGCTCGACGCGGCGCTCCTCGGCGACGCCATGGCGTTGAATCTCGACGTAAAGCCGGTCGCCGAACAGGGCATGGAGCGTGGCGAGCCGCTGCTCGGCATGGTCGGCGCTGCCGGCCGCGAGCGCGCGGTCGATGGGACCGAAGGGACCGCCAGTGAGAGCGATGAGACCGCCGGAACGCCCCTCCAGCCAGTCCGCCTTGATGTGCGGCGCGCCGTCGGAGGCGGTGTCGAGATAGGAGCGCGACACCAGCTCCATCAGGTTCTTCCAGCCCTCCTCGCTGGCGGCGAGCAGGACGATGCGGGGGCGTTCCTGGCCGGCGGGACCGCGCGGTGCGGCCCCGGGGAAATCCACCGCGAGCGCGCAGCCGAGAATCGGCTGGATGCCGGCGCCGGCCATCTTCTCGGAGAATTCCAGCGCCCCGAACAGGTTGCCGGTATCGGTCAGCGCGATGGCGGGCTGGCGGTCCTTCTTGGCGAGATCGGCGAGCTTGCCGATGCCGAGCGCGCCTTCCAGCAGCGAGAAGGAGGAATGGACATGAAGATGCACGAACCCGACATCAGCCTGTGCCATGTACCATCCTCCTGCGACTCGACGCTGACATGGTGGGCATCGCCGGCAGCGGCGTCCACCCTTGCGGGCCGTCCTCCCCGCTATCCCCCGCGTGAAGGCGGAACGCCTTCATGCGTCCGGCTAAAGGCGAAACGCCTTTATGCCTTCTAACGCGGAACGCCCTGTGCCGCCGCATGAAGGCGGAACGCCTTCATGCGGACGCCGGGGCGCTCAGACCCCGGCGATGACGCCGGCCCATAGGCCGATCATGCCGACGAACAGAGCGATGGACGCGAGAGCGGCGGCTTCCTGAACGAGAACGCGGATCATGACGACCTCCCTGGAACATAGAGAGAACATGACTCCCGCAATCCACATGATCAATCCATGTTCTTCTTTCGTTCCGGTTCATGGTTGACGAAACGAAAACGATCTCGAAGCCGTCGCGCCGAATCGCCCTGCGCGCGGAGAGCCGCCAGACCAGGCGCCAAGCCTCCATCCTTCGAGGCGCGGCTCCGCCGGGCACCTCAGGATGATGTTGCGCGCCTACGGATGACGTGGACGGCTCGCGGTGCGCTCAGGCGAGCTCCACTACCTGGCCCTCGCGCAGGGTCACCCGCCGGTGCATGCGCGCGGCGAGGTCGAGATTGTGCGTGGCGATGACGGCCGCCAGCCCGGTCGCCTCCACGAGCTGCGAAAGCGCATGGAACACATGGTCGGCGGTGTGCGGGTCGAGATTGCCCGTCGGCTCGTCCGCCAGCAGGACGCGCGGAGCGTTGGCCACCGCGCGGGCGATGGCGACGCGCTGCTGCTCGCCGCCGGAGAGTTCGCCGGGGCGATGCTCCAGCCTCTTTCCGAGGCCGAGATAGCTGAGCAGTTCCTTCGCCCGCTGCGCCGCCTCCCGGCGCGACAGGCCACGGATCATCTGAGGCAGCATGACGTTCTCCTGCGCCGAGAATTCCGGGAGCAGGTGGTGGAACTGGTAGACGAAGCCGACATCCACCCGGCGGATGCGGGTACGCTCGGCGTCGGACAGGCCGGCGGTGCCGGTGTCGCCGATGAACACCTCGCCGGCGTCCTGATGTTCCAGCAGCCCGGCAATGTGCAGCAGGGTCGACTTGCCGGTGCCGGAGGGAGCGACCAGCGCCACGGACTGGCCTTCCATCACGGTGAAATCGGCGCCGCGCAGAATCTCCAGCGTGCCCTCGCCCTGGGCATAGCGGCGTTCGATGCTCTCAAGCCGCAGTGCGGCCTTGGGGTGAGCGGTCGACATGGCGCCCTCCTATTCGTAGCGCAGCGCTTCGACCGGATCGAGGCGCGCGGCGCGCCAGGACGGGTAGAGCGGGGCGAGAAGGGAGAGAATGAGCGCCATCATGACCACGGTGGCGGTTTCGCCGGCGTTGAGTTCCGCCGGCAGGCGGCTGAGATAGTACAGCTCCGGCGAGAACAGCTCGGTGGCGGTGAGCCACGAGATGAACTGGCGAATCTCTTCTACGTTCAGGCAGACAATGAGGCCAAGCAGGAAGCCCGCCAGCGTGCCGACCACGCCGATGGCGGCGCCGGTGACGAGGAAGATGCGCATGATCGCGCCGCTGGTGGCGCCCATGGTGCGCAATATGCCGATGTCGCGCCCCTTGTCCTTCACCAGCATGTTGAGGCCTGAGACGATGTTGAAGGCGGCCACCACCACGATCAGCGTCAGGATGAGGAACATCACGTTCCGCTCCACCTGCAGCGCGTTGAAGAAGGTGGCGTTACGCTGGCGCCAGTCGACGATGTAGATCGGCCGCTCCGCCGCCGCCTGCACCAGCGGCCGGTAGCGCTCGACATCGTCGGGATGGTCGACATAGACCTCGATGGCGGTGACGTCGCCATCCTTGTTGAAATAGGCTTGGCTCTCCGCCAGCGGCATGAAGACGAAGGCGCTGTCATATTCCGACATGCCGATCTCGAACACTGCCGCGATCTTGTAGACCTTGATGCGCGGGGTGGTGCCCATGGGCGTCACCGCGCCGCGCGGGGCGACAAGGGTAAGGTTGTCGCCGGCCTGCAGCGAGAGCTGCTTGGCGAGGCCGCTGCCGATGGCGACGCCGGAGCCTTCATCGAAGCCGTCCAGCGTGCCGGTGCGGATATTGGAACCGATGGCCGGCAGCGCCCGCAGGCTGGCCTCAGAAAGGCCGCGCACCAGCACGCCGCCGGCATTGAAGGCGGAGGAGGCGAGCGCCTGGCCTTCCACCAGCGGCACGGCAAGCTTCACCCCCGGCACGCCGGCGATGCGCTTGGCGACGGCGTCGTAATCGGTCAGCGGCCCGTCGATCGGCTGCACCAGCATGTGGCCGTTGAGCCCGAGAATCTTCGACAGAAGCTCGGTGCGGAACCCGTTCATCACGGCCATGACGATGATCAGCGTCGCCACGCCGAGCATGATGCCGAGGAAGGAAAACCCGGCGATGACCGAGATGAAGCCTTCCTTGCGGCGCGCGCGCAGATAGCGGAGCGACAGCATCCATTCGAAGGCACTGAACGGCTTGGAGCCCGTCGGTTCCCCGTCGGGCTGCGTCTTCGCCGCCTTTGCCTGACGCGCTGCGCTCTTGGCCGCCATGCTGCTCCGCCCCTCGCCCGGCGCTGTTCCGCCGGTCGCGCCCTCAACTCAACCGATGATCCGCTCCAGCGCCGCGGCGACGGACAGCGTCTCGCGCGAACCGTCGGCCCGCCGCTTCAGCTCCACCGTGCCGGCCGCCAGACCCTTGGGGCCGACGATGATCTGCCAGGGAAGGCCGATCAGGTCGGCGGTGGCGAATTTCGAACCGGGCCGCTCATCCGTGTCGTCATAGAGCACGTCGACGCCGCGCGCGGTCAGCTCGGCATAAATCTGCTCGCACGCTCCGTCCGTGGCCGCATCGCCGACCTTGAGGTTCAGCAGGCCGACGCGGAAGGGCGCGATCACCTCCGGCCAGATGATGCCGTTCTCGTCGTGCGAGGCCTCGATGATCGCCGCCACGAGACGCGACGGGCCGATGCCGTAGGAGCCCATGTGAACGGGCGTCTCCACGCCATCGGGGCCCGTGACCTTGGCGCCCATGGGCTCGGAATACTTGGTGCCGAAATAGAAGATGTGACCCACCTCGATGCCGCGCGCCGAAACCTGCTGCTGTTCAGGAATCGCCGCGAAGGCGGCTTCGTCATGCTTCTCTTCCGTGGCCGCATAAAGGCTGGTCCAGCGGTTCACGACTTCTTGCAGGCCGGCCGGATCGCGGAAGTCCACGCCCTCTTCCGGGGTCGCCATGTCGAGATAGTCGGCATGGCAGAACACCTGGCTCTCGCCCGTGGAGGCGAGGATGATGAATTCATGGCTGTGATTGCCGCCGATGGGGCCGGTGTCGGCCACCATGGGGATCGCCTTCAGCCCGAGGCGGGCGAAGGTCCTGAGATAGGCGACGAACATGCGGTTATAGGCGACGACCGCGTTCTCGAAGTCGAGATCGATCGAATAGGCGTCCTTCATCAGGAATTCGCGCGAGCGCATGACGCCGAAGCGCGGGCGCACCTCGTCGCGGAACTTCCACTGGATGTGGTAGAGGTTCAGCGGCAGGTCCTTGTAGGACTTCACATAGGCGCGGACGATCTCGGTCAGCATCTCCTCATTGGTCGGCCCGTAGAGCATGTCGCGCTCATGGCGGTCCTTGATGCGGAGCATTTCCTTGCCATAGTCGTCATAGCGCCCGCTCTCGCGCCAGAGATCGGCCGACTGGATGGTCGGCATCATGATCTCGATGGCCCCGGAGCGGTTCTGCTCCTCGCGGATGACGTTGCAGATCTTGTCCAGCACGCGCTTGCCGAGCGGCAGCCACGCATAGATGCCGGCGCCTTCCTGGCGCACCATGCCGGCGCGCAGCATCAGGCGGTGCGAGACGATTTCCGCTTCCTTCGGGACTTCGCGGAGGATGGGAAGGAAGTAGCGGGACAGGCGCATCAGCGGAAACTCACGATTCGGCCGGGATCGGCTGCGTGGCGGCGATGGCGGAGTGAAACCGGATCGTCCCACAAAAGACAAGCCCTCGCCCCGGCGCGGCGGGCGAATGGCGCGGGGACTGCCTCAACTTCGGGCTCGCTGCCCGTTCCGCGCCCAATTTTGTTGCATCGCACCATTCTTCTATTGCGACGCAAGGATGACAAGGCCTTATTTTTTGCTAAAGTGCCGGCCTCTAGAAAGAGGTCCGCTGAACGCCTAACAAGCGTGCTGATCGGTCCAGGTCTCGGGAGGAATGACGGCTAAGAAAGCCCCCTGGCAGACGTCGAAACGGCGCGGAATCAGGTGCGGGCGGCCAGATAAGGAAGGCGGGACTTCGGTCCCGCCTCTTTTTTTGCTCTTTTCCCGTCCGCCCGGAAATTCGGGACTATCTGGTCTCGTAGAGCTGGAACGGCATGGGGAACATGTCGATGTCCAGCCGCCCGGTTTCCACCAGCCAGGCGAAGAGAAGCACGATGATCGCCGATACCACGGTGGTTGCCAGCGCCTTGCGCAGCAGCATCGGCTGCTGCGGCGCCCCGGGCTCGGTGCCGTCCTCGACGGCCCCGTCCTCATGCTGGGAGCGCACACCGAAGGGCAGGACGGCGAAGATCACCACCCACCAGACGATGAAATAGATCGCGATATAGGTGCCGACGCCCATGGTGCCGCCTCACGCCTGTTCCAGCTCGACCAGCGTGCCGAGAAAATCCTTCGGGTGCAGGAAGAGCACCGGCTTGCCATGCGCCCCGAGGCGCGGCTCGCCCGAGCCCAGCACCCGCGCCCCCGCCGCCAGCAGGCGGTCGCGGGCGGCGAGGATGTCGTCGACCTCGTAGCAGAGATGATGGATGCCGCCTTCCGGGTTGCGTTCGAGAAACCTCGCGATCGGCGACGCGTCGCCCAGCGCGCCCAGCAGCTCGATCTTGGTGTTGGGCAGGGTGACGAAGACCGTGTTCACCCCATGCTCGGGCTGCGGCTCGACGCCCGAGACCGTGCCGCCCAGCGTGTCGCGATAGGTCGCGATGGCGGCCGCGAGGTCCGGCACCGCGATGGCGACATGGTTCAGACGGCCGATCATCAAGCTCCCCTCCCCGCGCGGCCGCGCCCGTCTTCAGGCGCCGCCGGCCCGCCTGTCATACCGTGATGACGAGCACATGGCAGAGCGGCTTCTTGCCCCAGGCGGCGTTGATCTGCCCACGGACCGCCCGCGTGACCGATTCCGCGACCGCGTCCGGGTCGCGCCGACGGGCCTTGGGCAGCCCGTCGAGGCAGTTGAGAACCGCGTCCTCCACCACCTCGTCGAGCGGCGTGCCGCCAATGCCGAGGCGCGGCAGGCCGGACAGGTCGATCATCGGGTCGCCCACCACCTCGCCCTTGGACGACATGGCGATGGCGACCGACACCAGCCCGCTGAAGGACAGCCGCCGGCGTTCGGAAATCGCAGGGTCCTCGGCGCCCACCAGCACGTGCCCGTCCTTGTAGAGGCGGCCGGAGGGAATTTCCTCGATCACCTCCGCGCCGAGCGAGGGATCGGCGCTGATCAGGCGCACCACATCGCCATCGACCAGCCGGATCACCTCGCGCGCGCCCATGCGGCGGGCGAGGTCGGCGTGCTCCGACAGGTGCAGAGGCTCGCCATGCACCGGCACCGCCACCTGCGGGCGCAGCCACTTATACATCTGCTCCAGCTCGCCCCGGCGCGGATGGCCGGAGACGTGCACCAGCCCGTCGCGATCGGTGATGACCTTCACGCCCTGCAGCACCAGCGCGTTGATGATGCGGTTCACCGCCCGCTCATTGCCGGGAATGGTGCGCGAGGAGAAGATCACATGGTCGCCCGGCGACAGGGCGATATCAGGATGGTCGTCATCGGCGATGCGCGCCAGCGCCGCGCGTGGCTCGCCCTGGCTGCCGGTGAGGATGGCGACCACCTTGTCACGCGGTAGGAAGCCATAGGCATCGACGGGACGGAACGGCGGCAGCCCGTCGAGCATGTGCTGCTCGCGCGCCACGCCGATCACGCGTTCCATCGCCCGCCCGACCAGCACGACCTCGCGCCCGGCCTTCACGGCCGCCTCGGCGATGGAGCGGATCCGGGCCACATTCGAAGCGAAGGTCGTCACCGCCACGCGGTGCGGCGCGGCGGCGATCAATTCGTGCAGGGCGGCCTGCACATCCACTTCGGAGGGGGAAATACCGTCGCGAATGGCATTGGTGGAATCGCAGATGATCGCCCGCACGCCCTCATCGCCCAGCGCGGTGAAGCGTGCGGGATCGGTGACGTTGCCGACCACCGGCGTCGGGTCGATCTTCCAGTCGCCCGTATGCACCACCAGCCCGAGCGGGGTGCGGATGGCCAGCGAATGGCTGTCGGGAATGGAATGCGCGACCGGCACGAATTCCACGTCGAACGGACCAATCCTGGTCCGGCCGCCCGTGGGGACGATGTGGAAGGGAATCTTCGGCGCCCCCGGCTCGCCGAGGCGC
>JAEYTJ010000278.1 GCA_023434095.1 Pseudomonadota bacterium
CTGGCGGGACGGGCGGGCACAGGGGCGGCAGGTGCTGCCGCCGGCCCGGCGCCTGCGCGCGCGCCGCGCGACAGCTGGCGGCCACGCTCCAGAAGCGAAGTCGGGGGCTGCTCGGGTTGCAGGCGCTTGCGCGCTTCCTCGGCGGTTATCGCCTCGCCGAAGAAACGCCCCTGGCCGTAGCGACAGCCGAGCTTTCCCAGCGCGGCGGCGACCTGCTCGGTCTCGACGCCCTCGGCGATGATGTCCATGCCGAGATCCTGCGCCATGTTCACGATGGTGCGCAGGATGATAGGGCGCTGCGCCTTGTTGCCGCTACGGCCCAGCGCCTTGGTGAAGGTGCGGTCGACCTTGATGCTGTCGAAGGGGAAGCGCTGGAGATAGGCGAGCGCCGAATAGCCGGAGCCGAAATCCTCCAGCGTCAGGCCGGCATCAAGCTCGCGCATGCGGGCGAGAATCTGCGCCGTGTATTCCGGATTCTCCATCGTCAGCGACTCGGACAATTCCAGCTTCAGCGTGCCCGGCGCCACGACGTTGCGCGCGAGCACCGCCTTGAGGTCCTGCAGCAGGTCATGGCGCAGCATCTGGCGGGAGGAGATGTTGACCGAGATGAAGATCGGTTCGCCGCGCAGCGAACGCTGCCAAACGCCGAGCTGGCGCGCGGCGGTGTCGAGCACGAACAGGCCGAGATCGACGATCAGCCCGGAATCCTCGGCAAGGCCGAGGAAATCGTCGGGCGTGAGGGTCCCCAGCGTCGGGTGCTGCCAGCGCATCATCGATTCGAAGCCGGCGATGCGGCGCGTCTCGAGATCGACGATGGGCTGGTAGAGGACGCTGATCTCGCTGCGCTGCAGCGCCTGGCGCAGGTCCTGCTCCATCGTTAGCCGGTCGAGCTTCTGCGTCCGCATGTTCGGGCGGAACACCTCGATGCGGTCGCCGCCCACGCGCTTGGCGAAATACATCGCGAGCTCGGCGTCCTTGAGCGTCTCCACCGGCGTGCGCTTCTGGCCGTCGGCGAGCAGGAGGCCGATCGAGGCGGTGATGAAGATCTCGCGGTCGCCGAAGGTGATGGGCGCGCGCAGCGTGCGGCGCAGCGTGTCGGCGAAGGCGGTGATCCGCTCGGGGTCGCGCTCGGAGAGCAGGATCAGGGCGAAATGGTCGCTGCCGAGCCGTGCCAGCGTGTCCTGCTGCTTGACGAGGCGCATCAGCCGGCGGGCGACGGTGAGCAGGATGGAATCGCCCGCCGGCATGCCGAGGGTGGCGTTTACCTGCTTGAAGCGGTCGAGGTCGATCAGCATGACCGTCGGCCGGATCTGGTCGTCGCTGCGGGCAAGGCCGTTGGCGGCGGCGACGCGGTCGAGGAACAGTTCGCGGTTGGGCAGGCCGGTCAGGTTGTCGTGCACCGCGTCGTGGAGCATGCGCTCCTCGGCGGTGCGGCTGTCGGTGACGTCGGAGAGCGTGCCGATGCAGCGCACCACCTCGCCATCGGTGCCGACCACCGGACGGGCGCGCAGGTTGAACCAGAGATAATGGCCGTCATGCGCGCGCAGCCGGAAATCCTGGTCGATGCGCCCGCGCCGTTGGTCGAGCAGCCCGTCCAGCGTGGCGCGGAAGCGGTCGCGGTCGGCGGGATGGATGATGTCGAGCCAGCCGGCGGCTTCGGTCTCCAGCGTGCCCTGCTTGAGGCCCAGCATGTGCTCGGCCTCGGGGCTGACATGGATGCGGTCGGTGTCGACGTCCCAGTCCCAGACGATGTCGCCCGAGCCCGCCACGGCGAGCGCGCGGCGCTCCAGCTCCTGCGCGCTGCCGGCGACCGAGCCGATGCCGGCGAAGGCGTGCTGCATCACGGTGAAGCCGATGAGCATCACGATCAGCACCAGTCCGCCGAGCAGCGCCGGGGCGACCAGGTCGTTGCCGATGCGCCCCGAGACCGCCATGCCGGCCGTGATTACCCATACCACGAGCAGGAACAGGGTCGGGATGATGAGCACCGCCCGGTCGTAGCGGTGCAATGCCAGCCACACCACCACGCCGAAGCCCATGAAGGAGACGACGAGCAGCGAGGGGCGGGCGATGCCCGCGGCGGCGGAGGGGTCGAGCAAAGCGAGGCCGACGATGGCGGCGAGGAACACCAGCCAGCCGGCGGTGACATGGGCGTAGCGCACATGCCAGCGGTTGAGGTTGAGATAGGCGAACAGGAACACCACCAGCGTCGCGGCGAGGATCGCTTCGCCCGCCGCGCGCCAGAACTGCTGCGCCAGCGGCGAGATGCCGAACACTTTCGACCAGAAGCCGAAATCGAGGCCGATATAGCCCAGCACCGCCCAGGCGAGGGCCGCCGCCGCCGGGAACATCGCGCTGCCCTTCACCACGAACAGGATGGTGAGGAACAGCGCCAGCAGGCCGGCGATGCCGATGACGATGCCGTTGTAGAGGGTGAAGCTGTTGACCTTGTCCTTGTAGGCCTCCGGCTCCCACAGATAGAGCTGCGGCAGGCCGCCATCGCCGAGT
The DNA here is from genome assembly GCA_023434095.1 of Pseudomonadota bacterium. Classification (GTDB taxonomy): domain Bacteria; phylum Pseudomonadota; class Alphaproteobacteria; order Rhizobiales; family Xanthobacteraceae; genus Ancylobacter. The sequence goes on from JAEYTJ010000278.1 coordinate 2,509, forward strand.
TCGGCCACCAGCGTCACCGTGGTGCCGGGATCGAGCGTGAGGAAGAACACGTCGGCGTCCGGCGCGTTCTGCAGCTCCGGCCGGAAACCCTGGCTGGTGGTGACGTTGAGGATGCGGCGGTTGCCGAGGTCCGGCCACAGCACGCCGGAGCCGACCATCCGGTAATGCGGCGCGACGATCAGCCGGTCGACCTGCTCGTCGGTGTTGTTGGCGAGGGCGAAGACCGCCCATTTGCTGCCATGCGGCCCCGGCACCACCGAGCGCACCTCGATGCGGCGGACGATGCCGTCGGCACCGGGTACGGTCGAGACCTGCAGGCGGTCGGTATCGCTGGTCCGCCGCTCGATGGCGGGGGCGAGATCGATCACCGGCGCGTCGAGGCGGATCGCCACGGCCTCCAGCGCGCGGGCGTCCGGCGCGCCCAGCGTGAGCATCGCGACCAGCACCGCCACCACCACCGCGAGCGCCCGGACGACATCCGGACGGGGGGAGAGAAGACGCGGCATTGCCCGCGACGGTACTGGACGAGCGATGAGCAAACGAATTCCCCAGAAGCTGCCTTGGACGCTGCGCCGCCGGCTCCCAACGGCGAAGCGTCCCGATGAGTAGCGGTGCCCGGCGGCATGAGCAAGGCGGGAACGCGCCGCCCGGCCTGGCCGGCGGGACGGGCGCCACCCGCCCTTCCCCTGCAATTGCGTCGTTCGTGGGACAGCCGCCGCCCGCTAATAGGCCGGAGGCGGCGTCCACGGCTTGATCCGCGCCTGTGCCTGCGCCCGCTGTTCGGGGGTGAGGCTCGCCACCAGCCTGTCGAGCGTGGGATCGTCGAGCTTCTGGGCCTTGGCGATGAGGTGCCAGCCGGCAGCGGCGATCACGTCCTTGGGAGCGCCGCGCCCGGCCGAAAGGATGCGTGCATAGCGGTTCTGGGCGATGGCGTTGCCCTGCAGCGCCGCCTTACGGAAAAGCGCGGCGGCGCGCTCCTCGTCCTTGGGCACGCCGACGCCGTTGAACACCGCGATGGCCAGCTCGGTGGTGGCGACGTCGTTGCCGATCTCGCTGGCGCGCTGGAGCAGGCGGGCGGATTCGATGGGGTCGCGGGGGACGCCGTTGCCGTCGCGGTAGAGGGTCGCCAGCGCGTAGAGCGCGTCCGGCTGGTCGCGCTCGGCGCCGCGCTTGAACCATTCGGCAGCGATGGCCGGTTCCTTCGGCGCAACCTCGCCCTGGAGATAGACGAGGCCGAGATTATAGGCGGCGCGGGCGCTGCCGTTTTCCGCGGCCTGGCGGAAGAAGTCGACGGCCTGGTCCTTGGTGGTGACGGTGGGCGAGGCCATGAGAAGGGCGCCGAGGGTGAAGAGCGCATCGGCATTCCCCCGTGCCGCCGCCGCCTCGTACCATTTGCGTGCCGCGGTGGGGTCCTGGCGCACCCCGTAGCCCTGCGACAGGAGTTCGGCGGCCAGCACCATCGCCGCCGCGTCGCTCTGCGCATTGGCGCGGCTGACGGCGAGATCCATCGCCGTGCGGTAGCGCCCGCGCTGATAGGCGGTGAAGGCGGGATCGGGGTCGACGCCCAGAGGCGCGGCGGCGCCCGGCTTCGCCCCGGCGGGGGCGCCCGCACCGGGCTTCGGCGCGGCGGGCGACTGCGCCAGCGCCGGGCCGGTTGCCGCCAGGTGCGCCAGAAGCAGGCCGGCCGGGATCGCCAAGCCCTGCAACAAGCGGTGGCCGGGCGTGCGCGCCGCTCGCATCAGGATGCCTCTGCCGGAAGGACCAGGCGCGCCGCAAGCGCCCGGGCACCCTCGCCGGGGGCCTCGAAGATCAGCGTGTCGACGGCGATAAAATCGGCCCCGGCGGCAACCAGCGCCTCCACCTCCTCCAGCGTGCGGGCATAGCCGACGCAGGGCGGCTCGAACAGCTGCGCCCACCATTCAGTGCGCTCCAGCGTCGCCTCGAAGGGCGGGCGGCGCCCTTCCGCATCCGGCTCGCCGAACATCACATAGTCCGCGCCGGCCTCCGCGGCGCTCATGGCGTCGTGCTTGGTCCGCAGCCCGCCGGCCCCGACGATACCGTCCGAACGCCGCGCGGCGGCGGCTTTCAGTGCGGGGGCGCCTTCGACATGAGCGCCGTCGGCGCCGAGCGTCGCGGCAAGCGAGGCGTCGCCTTCGACAAGACCGGCGGCGCCGATGGCCTCGCAGGCGTCGAGCAGCGGCTTCAGCGCCTGTGCGGCCGCGCCGGGAGAGGGCCGCAGCAGCACGGCGGCGATATCCACCTCGCCCGCCGCCTGTCGCAGCGCCTCGGCCTGGGCCGCGATGCCGGCCGCATCGGCGGCCGGAGCGAGCACATAGAGGCGGGGCGCCGGGCGGGGCGGTTCGGAGGCAGGGCGGGAGGAGGAGCGAGCCATGAGGGAAACAGTCTTGTGACGAGCCATTGGGGGAAGCCATCGGCGAGGATGGCGGCGAAAGCACGGCACGCGGCGCTTTCTCTAGCGCGGGCGGCCCTTGGCGGTCCAGTGCGCCGCTGCGGACGCAGGGGACCGCCGCCTTCGCCTTAATGCGGTAATATTTTGACGGCGTTCTCTCTTCCGTCGCTTTCGTGTTCCGACGACGTCTTATCGTTACGAATCAGCGGTGCTAATGCTCTACCGCAGCAAGCCGACCGGCCCGTCGCCGGATCGCCGCCGCCCGTTTGGGGGAAACATGCGCCTTCATTCCCAGTCTCTCGCCCTGCTGGCCGCGGCGCTCGCCGTGGGCCTTTCGCCCGCGCTCGCGCAGCAGCCCCCGGCACCGGCCGCTCAGGCCGGCACCGCCGCCGCACCGTCGGCGCTTCCGGCCGCGCTGGCCTGGCCGCGCAGCTTCGACCTCGGCGACAAGCTGCTGCAGGTCTACCAGCCGCTGATCGAACAGTGGGACGGCGACCAGATCTCCGGCCGCGCCGCCGTCGCCATCGGGCCGAAGCCCGACGCGAACGGTGCGTCCTCGTCCTCCGCCACGCCGGCGGCGGGGCCGACCTACGGCCTTGCCCGCTTCACCGCGCGGGTGGCGATCGACAAGCCGTCCAAGCTGGCGCAGCTGAGCAATATCCGCATCACCTCGGTCGACGTGCCGACCGATACTGCCCAGGACGCGGTGCTGCTGAACGCGCTGCAGTCGCGCATCTCGCCGCAGGGCATGACCTTCGCGCTCGATCATCTGATGACCAGCTATGCTGCGACCAAGCAGCTGGACAAGGAGATGACGCAGCCGGTGGAGAACACCCCGCCGCGCATCGTCTTCGCCGACAAGCCGACCCTGCTCGTGCTGGTCGCGGGGCAGCCGGTGCCGCGCCCGATCGACGGGGTGCAGGGCTTCCAGCGCATCGTCAACACCCAGCCGCTGATGCTGGTCGACAGCGCCGGGCTCTACCACCTGCAGGCGTCGGGCACCTGGTACCAGGCGCCTGCCGTCGAGGGCCCGTGGACGGTGACCGCGCAGCCGGACCCCTCGCTGGAGGCCGCCGGCAGCACCGCCACCTATGAGGAGCCGGCGCAGACCATGCTGCCGGCCAATGGCCAGAAGCCGGCGACGCCGCCCGCGATCATCGTCGCCACCGCACCCACCGAACTCGTCATCACCGCCGGCGCGCCGCAGATGACGCCGGTGGGCGGCACCGCGCTGCTGCGCGTCGGCAATGCCGACCATGCGCTCATTCTCGATCCCGACAGCAACCAGTATTACGTGCTGGTCTCCGGCCGCTGGTTCCGCGCCGCCGGCTTTGCCGGGCCGTGGAGCTTCGTGCCCGGCACCAGCCTGCCGGCCAGCTTCGCCAAGATTTCGACCACCGATCCGGCGGCGAACGCTCTGGTCTCCGTGCCCGGGACGCCGCAGGCGAAGGAAGCGGCGATTGCCGCCACCGTGCCGCAGACCGCCTCGATCAAGCGCGATACCCAGCTCACCATCCAGTACGATGGCGGGTCGCCCAAGTTCGAGCCGATCAAGGGCACCATTCTCTCCTCGGCGGTGAACACCCGCACGCCGGTGATCCAGCTCGATCCCGGCCGCTATTACGCGCTCTTCCAGGGGGCGTGGTTCGTCTCCGCGACGCCGACCGGTCCGTGGGTCGTGGCGGACGTGGTGCCGGACGCGATCTACACCATCCCCGTGTCCTCGCCGCTGCATTACGTCACCTATGTCCGCGTCTACGCCTCGACGGCCGATGTGGTGACCGTCGGCTACACGCCCGGCTATATGGGCGTGGTGATCGAGCCGGGCGGCACGGTGGTCTATGGCACCGGCTACAATTGCGTCGGCTATATCGGCACCTACTGGTACGGATGCCCGGCGACCTACGGCTATGACGCCGCCTTCGCCTGGACCACCGGTTTCGGCTTCGGCTACGACGCCGCCTTCGGCTGGGGCGCGATGTATCCCTGGTGGGGCCCCTACTGGCGGCCCGGCCCGTGGTACGGCCCCTGGGCCGGCGTCGACATCGCCCGCACCAACATCTACGGCGCCTGGGGCGGCGCGGCGACGTGGGACCATGCCTGGGGCGTCGGCCCCTGGGGCACGGCCTGGGGTGCCAATGCCGTGCATGGGGTGACCGGCTGGGGCACCGACTTCGCCGGCCGCTCCGCCGCCGCCTTCAACCCCTGGACCGGGAACTATGCGGCCGGGCGTTCGGCGGCCTTCTTCAACCCCTATACGGGCGCGCATGGAGAGGCGCGGGCCGGCGTCGCCGGCAACGCCTATACGGGCAACGCCGTGGCAGGCCGCGAATCGGCGGGCTACAACCCGACCACGGGCATCGGCCATGCCTCAGAGACCGGCGTGGTCGACAATAACGGGCATGTCAGCGTCGACAGCCGCGGCGTGGCCGGCAACGCCAAGACCGGCAACGCGGTGGCCTGGAACAATGGCAATGTCTACACCGACCATGACGGGTCGATTCACCAGTACGACGCCAATAATGGCTGGCAGCACCAGTCCATCGACGGCTGGAAGAACGACACCGATGCCGCGCAGATGGACCGCCTGAACCAGCAGCGCCAGTATCAGGCCTATGGCGACCAGCGCGCCGACAGCTTCGCCCGCGCCGGCGGCTATGACGGCTTCGGCGGGGGCGACCATTTCGGCGGTTATGGCGGCTATGGCGGCGGGTTCCACGACGGCTTCGGCGGAGGCGGCGGCTTTGGTGGCGGCTTCCGCGGCGGGTTCGGCGGGGGCTTCGGCGGCAGGCGCCGCTGAGGCGCGGCCCTTTCCGACAGATCGCGAGCGCCGCCCTTCGGGGCGGCGTTCTCTTTCGCGGACCACATCGGGCGGCCGCGATCCGCCGGCGGCGGAAACGAAAAACGCCGCCCCGGAGGGCGGCGTTTCCGTATCGCTTCAAGAGCCGAAAGCAGCCGCTCAGGCCGCCTTCTTCTGCTCGCTTTCGGGCGTCCACTGGCCGAGAGCGGCGAGATAGTTCATCCGGGCGCGATGCGTGAAGGCCGCCTGGCCGGCCGCCACGTTCTCGGCCTTGCCGGACCACGCCTTCTGCGGCGCCGCCTGCAGGGCGCGGCCATAGGAGAAGGTGAGGTTCCACGGCAGGCCGCCCTGGCGGATCATCGCGTCGAGATGGGCGGTGGCTTCCTCATCCGACTGGCCGCCGGAGAGGAAGGCGACGCTCGGGATCGCCGAGGGCACGCAGTTCTTGAGGCAGCGGATGGTCTTTTCCGCCACTTCCTCTACCGAGGCCTGCCGGGACGACTTCTTGCCGGCGATGACCATGTTCGGCTTGAGCACCGTGCCTTCCAGCTTCACCCGGCCGTAGAAGAGCTGCTGGAACACTTCCTTCAGCACCCACTCGGTCACGTCGTAGCAGCGGTCGATGTCGTGGTCGCCGTCCATCAGCACTTCCGGCTCGACGATCGGCACGATGCCGGCGGCCTGGGCCAGCGCCGCATAGCGCGCGAGCGCCTGCGCATTGGCGAGGATGGAGGTGTAGCTCGGAATGTGCTGGCCGATGTCGATCACCGCGCGCCACTTCGCGAAGCGGGCGCCGAGGTCGTAATATTCCTTGAAGCGGCCGGCGAGGCCGTCGAGGCCCTCGGTGATGGTCTCGCCCGGGCAGCCCGGCTGCGGATGGGCGCCGAGATCGACCTTGATGCCGGGGATCGAACCGGCATCCTCGATCAGCTTCACCAGCGGCGTGCCGTCCTTCGCCTTCTGGCGGATGGTCTCGTCAAACAGGATGACGCCGGAAATGTACTGCGTCATCGCCTCGGAGCGGAACAGCATCTCGCGGTAGTCGCGCCGGTTCTCCTCCGTCGATTCGACCCCGATGGCGTCGAACCGCTTCTTGATGGTGCTGGCGCTCTCATCCGCCGCCAGCAGGCCCTTGCCGCCTGCCGCTAGCTTGTACGCGACCTCTTCGAGGCTTGCCGTCATTCTCTCTCTCCCGCGCGAAACAGACCAGCCGGCACCGCAGCCGGATCGAACGCGGGCCGGACCGATCGGATACTAGCACCGGGCGGAGCGATTCCGAATGACGGGACCGCGCCGCCCGGGCGTTCTTCAACGTCTCAGGGCTTCGACGCCCGGCAGGGGCTTGCCCTCAAGCCATTCCAGGAAGGCGCCGCCGGCCGTCGACACATAGGTGAAGCGGTCTGCCACCCCGGCATGGTTGAGCGCGGCCACCGTGTCGCCGCCGCCCGCTACCGACAGAAGTCCGCCGGCGTCCGTGAGTTCCGCCGCGGCCTGGGCCACCGCCACCGTCGCGGTGTCGAAGGGCGGCAGCTCGAAGGCGCCGAAGGGGCCGTTCCAGACGATGGTCCTGGCGTCCTTCAACCGCGCCACCACGTTGGCGACCGAGGCCGGGCCGGCATCGAGCATCATCTCGTCGGGACGGATGTCGTCGACCGAAGCGACGCGGTGCGGCGCATTCGCCTTGAACTCGGTGGTGGCAAGGGCGTCGACCGGCAGCACGATCTCGCAGCCGGCGGCCTTGGCCTTGTCGAGGATCTCCCGCGCCGTGCCGGCGAGGTCGTGCTCGCACAGCGACTTGCCGACATCCTTGC
>JAEYTJ010000304.1 GCA_023434095.1 Pseudomonadota bacterium
GGCACGTCGACATAACCCATCGAGTCGAACTCACGCCGTGTGCCGGTCGCTGCGATGCCGATGGGAATATCCCGCAGCGTTTCTACCTCGGGTGGCGTCGTCGTCATGGCGATCTCCTGCATGAGCAAAGCAAAAATAGGACCTTGACGGAGGTTCACGCTACCACGAAGTCTCGACAAGACCATGGCCCCCTGGCCTTTACGCGCGATTTTTCTTACGTGGCCGGTCTAAGCTGGCCTTGGCGGGTATTTCGGCAGCAGATGAGTTACCGGCCTACCGATTCATCGTTGCGGTGATTGTTGCAATGCAACGAACCGTCTTTCCGAGAAGACCGTTTGCCGAGCATCGCGGCACGTGCCGCTCTGATGGAGGCCTGTCAATTCGAAGCGTGAACTGATCGATGCCCGGACGGACAAGCACTATGTCCGCCGCGACGAGAGGGGCGCTTCGAAATCCGTCGAAGTCGCCGCTCGTCGAGCCAGGACCAGCGGCAGCATGCGAGGCATGAGGCAAGGCCGGGAGAGGGCGATCGAGGCGACCGCAAGCGGTGGGATCGCTTCCGGTGTCGTCATGGGGCGTGCCGGCCAGCCACGGGGGGCCGGCACCTCGTCGGACGGCCCCGATTTCGCACCGCGGGATGCAGCATGTGACCCGTGCAGATTCACCTCATGAGCGATCGGACCGCTCCGCCTTGATGGATATCGAGGCGACCCGGATCGCCTGTTCGTCAAAAATCTGAATCCCAAAGCAGCCAGGCGCGGGAAGGTGACCGTCTTTGTCCCGGAGCGCCTGACCGATCGAGTCAACCGCTTCGGACCACGCTTGATCGAGAGTCTCAAGTTCCATCGTGTAGGAAGCCGGCTGATCCGACCAGCGAAAGGTAAACTGAGGCACGGCGTTTCTCCGCATCGGCGACGCCTTGCCTAATGTCGAAGCGGCCGGTTCGGTTGCGCTCACATTGCCGACACCGGTTAGGGCGCGCCCGGAAAAGCGTGACCGCTCTCGTTCTCAAGCGCAGTTCAGCAACGGCTACGTACATGCCGAGCCTCGACGTGTCAGACCGGGAGCAGTCCCCGTTTCGTTCGCCCGATGTGTGGCGAGAGCGTGCAGCAATCTGCGCGGATAAGCCGTTGAATTGAAGCGATTATTCGACTTTCAATCACTCGCGTGGTGATTGGTGGGCCCGGCAGGACTCGAACCTGCAACCAGACCGTTATGAGCGGTCGGCTCTAACCATTGAGCTACAGGCCCGGCCGGCAGCGCGGTGTGGCGCGGCGGGCGGGGGAAACTAGCAAAGGGTTGCGTCGACGCCAACCGCGTTGCGTCGTCCGTCCACCCCGGCGTGCGTGGGCCGGAGGGGGCGCGGTCGGGTGCGGTGCCGATTGCCGGCGCTGCCGCATTCCCGCCGCCTTCGCGCGGTGCTCTGGCGTTCCGCTTCGTCAGTAAGCCGGCGCGAGCGACGCGTCGGCCGATCGCCGCCTGTCCGGGCCGGTTCCAAGGAAAAAACGACATGAAACGCATCCGCGCCACGCTCTGCGCCGCCCTTTTCGGCTCCGCCGCCCTGTTCGCCAGCCTGTCGCCGCTCGCGGCGCAGGATCTCGCCCCGAACGCCCGGCGGGCGACGCTTTCGGTCTCCGGCGAAGGGACGGCGAGCGCGGTGCCCGACCAGGCGACGCTCACCTCCGGCGTGGTGAGCGAGGGCAAGACGGCGCGCGAGGCTCTCGACGCCAATTCCGCCGCCGTCGCGACGATGATCGCGGCGATCAAGGCGGCTGGCGTGGAGGGGCGGGACATCTCGACCTCCGGCTTCTCGGTGCAGCCGCAATATGCACCGCAGAAGAAGGACGGCGATCCGCTGCACATCGCCTCGTACCAGGTGACGAATTCGGTCACGGTGCGGCTGCGCGACCTCGGCAAGCTCGGCGATCTGCTCGACCAGCTCGTGACCAACGGTGCCAACCAGATCGGCGGAATCGCCTTCGACATCGCCGAGCCCGGCAAGCTGGAGGACGCCGCCCGCGCGGAGGCGGTGAAGGATGCGCGCCACCAGGCCGAGACCATTGCCCAGGCCGCCGGGGTGCGGCTGGTGCGCGTGGTCTCGATCAGCGGCGAGGCCGGCCCCCGGCCCATGCCGCGGATGATGATGATGGCCGCGCGGGCGGAGAAGATGGATTCAGTTCCGGTGGAGGCCGGCGAGACGCAGATCCGCGCCAGCGTCAGCGTGGTCTACGAGATCGAGCCGCTCTGAAGCGCCACCGCGCGGGTTCCGGCCGTCTCGGCAGGCTCGGCCACGGCGGCAGCGCCGTCGGCCGGGGGAGGGATCAGAACCTTCAGCCCGCGCGGCACGATCTTGTAGGTGAGGGGCATCTCCTCGCGCCCGAGCTCGCCGTCGGTCGACACCCAGGCGCGGGCGCGACTGGCGCGGCGCAGCACGATTTCCCGGCCGGTCAGGCTGATGATGCCGGGATTGTCGCGCCAATTGTCGGTCACCATGTCGGCGCCGGCCTTCAGCAAGGCGAGCCCGCCGCGATCTTCTGCGACATGGAGTTCGAGCACGCCCTCGTCGAGCCGGCTGCGCCGCCAGCCCGGGCCGGTGAATCGGTTGATCGAGGCCAGCGCGGCGAAGGCCTGGAAATGATGGTCGGTGCCGTCCACCGTCACGTCGAGATCGAAGCGGCCGCTGCGGCGCAGGGCGTAGACGGCGGCGATGGCCACGGCGAGGAAGCGCCAGAGCTTCCAGCGCCGGGCGGTTTCGCGGGCGCGGGCCATCTGGCTGAAGAAGCCCATGCCTGAAATGGTGTGGAAGCGCCGACCGTTCAGCGTCGCCACGTCGATCTCGCCCACGCGCGCCTCGCCGAGCGCGCCGATCGCCGCGTCGAGGTCGCGCGGCATGCCGAGATCGGTGGCGAGCAGGTTGAGGGTGCCGAGCGGCAGGATGCCCAGCGTCTTGCCGGAGCCTTCGAGGCTCTGCACCGCCAGGTTCACGCTGCCATCGCCGCCGCCGACGATGACCGTGTCGTGCTCGCCGGTGCCGGAGGCGCGGATGGCCTTCACCAGTTCCTTGCCGCGCAGCAGGCGCACCTCGACGCTGCGCCCGCCGCCGTCGAGCGCCTCGGCGATGTGCCGTCGCACCTCCTCCGCGTCGCGGTCGAGAAGCGTGCCGGCGTTGGCGTTGAGCAGGACGAGGAGTTGGGCCATGGGGAAAACCGGATTCGGGGAGGCGCTGGATACTCCCCTGCAATCGCGGCGGTGCAAAGACGTTCCGTAACGTCGGCCTGAAGATGCCCGCCCGTGCCCGGGATGCTTCCGCCGCGCACAAAAAAAGACCGTCCCGGCATGCCGCCGGAACGGTCTGGTTCAGGCTGCGTCACGGTCAGCCGCCCACGAGATCGCGGCAGAGGGCGACGATGCCGGGGTCATAGGCGCGCGGCTCGGACAGGACGCCGGTGCAGCGGGTCTTCTTGGCCGCCATGTCGGAGCCGTTGGCGTTGCCGCCCGACGCTGCCGAGCCACCGCCTGCCGACGGGCCGCCGGGCGTGCCCGGACCGCCGGGGCCACCCGGACCACCCGGGCCGCCAGGTCCACCGGGACCGCCCGGGCCCCCGGGGCCACCACCGCCGATGCCGATACCGACACCAACCGCCGCAGTGTTCTCGCCGCCGACATCCACATCGGCGTTGGCGCGAACGCCGCGCGGGCCGCCGATCGTGGTGCGGCTCTCGACGTCCACCGCCTGCTGGCCGCCAATGGTGGCGCGGTTGGTGCTGGTCACGCCGCGCGGACCCAGCGCATTCAGGCCGACATTGGCATCGGCGAGGCTGCGCGAGGCCGGGCGGCGGTCGCCGATCGTCGCGTCCGCCGTGGCGTTGACGCCGCGCGGGCCGAAGGCGCCGATCCGCGCATCGGCACCCACGGGACGCTGGCGCGACGTGCCCACCGCGACATCGGCATTGACGCCGCGGCGGCCGAGAACATTCGCGTTCACATCGGCGATGTTGCCGCTGGCGCTGCGGCCGAAGCCCAGCGGGCGCTGGCCGGGCTTGAGCAGTTCGATCTGCACGCCGACCACATTGGCGGCAACCGGTGCGCGGCCGGTGGGAGAGGTGGTGACGTCGCCGCGCGCGGGACGACCCGTCATTTCGCCGACGCCGCCGGCTGCCGAGCCGACGCCGGAACCCAGACCGCCGAGCGAGTCACCGAGACCGCCCGTGGCGCCAGAGACGCCGCTGCCGACCCCGGAGACAGCCCCGCCGACGCCGCTCACCGCGCCA
>JAEYTJ010000330.1 GCA_023434095.1 Pseudomonadota bacterium
GCGCCACGCGGTAGAGATTGGCGGGAATAGACGATGGGACGCCACGAATCGGCCCCATCATCCAGACATGCCGCTGCCGACAGGCGCCGGACGCGACCGCACGCACAGGTCGCGCCCGCTGTCGCGCGCTGAAGGAGTACCTGACCTCATGGACCGCATCCGCATCGTCGGCGGCAACCCGCTCAACGGGACGATCCCCATCTCCGGCGCCAAGAACGCCGCCCTTCCCTTGATGGTCGCGGGCCTGCTCACCGACGAGAAGCTGGTGCTGGAGAATGTCCCGCGTCTCGCGGATGTCTCGCAGCTCCAGCGCATCCTCGGCAATCACGGCATCGACATCACGGTAAACGGCAAGCGGCGCGGCGACGACGCCTATGCCGGCCAGACGCTGGAGATCGACGCGCGGGTGATCGTCGACACCACCGCGCCCTATGAGCTGGTCTCCAAAATGCGGGCGAGCTTCTGGGTCATCGGGCCGCTGCTGGCGCGCATGGGCGAAGCCAAAGTCTCGCTGCCGGGCGGCTGCGCCATCGGCACGCGCCCCGTGGACCTGCACATCGCGGCGCTGGAAGCGCTGGGCGCCGACATCGAGATCGACTCCGGCTATGTGCTGGCCCGCGCCCCGAAGGGGCTCAAGGGCGGACGCATCGTCTTCTCGAAAGTGACGGTGGGGGCCACCCACACCGCGCTGATGGCGGCGAGCCTCGCCGACGGCGAGACGATCATCGAGAATGCGGCGCGCGAGCCGGAAATCGTCGACGTCGCCGACTGCATCAACGCCATGGGCGGCCGCATCGAGGGACAGGGGACCGCGACCATCCGCATCGTCGGCGTGCCGCGACTGCGCGGCGCCCGCCACAGCGTGCTGCCGGACCGCATCGAGACCGGCACCTATGCGATGGCCGTGGCGATGACCGGCGGCGAGGTGCTGCTCTCCGGCGCGCGGGCGGATCTGCTCGAATCGGCGCTCGACACGCTGCGCCAGGCCGGCGCGGAGATTTCCGTTTCCAATGAGGGCCTGCGGGTGAAGCGCAACGGCGCCGGAATCTCCCCGGTGACCGTGACGACCGAGCCCTTCCCCGGCTTCCCCACCGACCTGCAGGCGCAGCTGATGGCGCTGACGACCCGGGCACGGGGAACCTCGCGCATCACCGAGACGATCTTCGAGAACCGCTTCATGCATGTGCAGGAACTCGCCCGGCTGGGTGCGCATATCCAGCTCGACGGCGAGACCGCCACCATCGAGGGCGTGGAGCGGCTGAAGGGCGCACCGGTCATGGCGACCGACCTGCGCGCCTCCGTGTCGCTGGTGATCGGTGCGCTTGCTGCCGAGGGCGAGAGCATGATCCACCGCGTCTATCACCTCGACCGCGGTTTCGAGCGGTTGGAAGAGAAGCTCTCCGCCTGCGGCGCCGAGATCGAGCGCCTGGCGGGCTGAGCCCATCTACGCAGTCTTCCGCAGCCTCTTGCCGAGGCGGGGGCGCGGCGCCATTTGTGCCGCGTGTGAGGTGGCGGAGATGACGACATGGCCGGGCTGAAGCTGGTGGCGCTGGACAGCGAGGATCTCGCGGTTCTCTCGGTGCATCTGCAGGACGCGGTGGTTGCCGTTGGCGACATGACCTTTCTGCCGAAGGAACGGCGCTTCGTCATGCTCGCCAACCGCTTCGACTGGGAGAAGGCGATCCAGGCCGAGGCGATGGCCGATATCGACGCGCCCGTGGGCGCGGCGGCGGCTGCTGCCGGCCCCTGCGTACGGCGACGGTCGGGCCTGCGCTTCGAGCGGGTGCTGGCCGCCCGGGTGCGCGGCATCGACCTCAAGAAGAAGCAGGGCGTGCTCAACCTGCTGGCGGTCACCTTTCACGAGATCGACGCGCCTTCCGGCGTCATCACCTTCCTTTTCTCGGGCGGCGGCGAAGTGCAGCTCGATGTCGAGTGCATGGAAGCAGGCCTTGAGGATCTCGGTCCCGCCTGGGACGCCAAGGGAACGCCCTGCCACGAGGCGTGACGGCGCCGCAGCGGCCTGCCCTTCGCCTCCCTTTCCGAATGTCCTTGTCTTCCGCAGGTCCGGTTGCGATAGGACATGGGAACAGGCAGCGGCGCCCCGCGCGACCTGACGTCCCCGCCCTCCTGCGGCGCCGGGGCGACGGCGGGAGAGGGCGCGCCGCTGCCGACGTGCAGGCTGCCGACCCGTAGGACCCTACCATGCCGCTTCGCCTCGACACTCGCTCGGCCGACTTCCCGGACCGCTTCCGCGCCTTTCTCGGCACCAAGCGTGAAGTATCGCCGGATGTGGCAGAAGCCGTCGCGGGGATCATCGATGAGGTACGCCAGCGCGGTAACGAGGCGCTGATCGCCTTCTCCAGGACCTTCGACCGGGTAGACCTCGGCACGCTTGGCATCCGGGTGACGGCGGACGAGATCGCGACCGCCCGCCGCGCCTGCGACGCGCCGACGCTGGAGGCGCTCGCCTTCGCCCATGAGCGCATCCGCTCCCATCACGCGCGCCAGCTGCCGACAAGCGGGCGCTATGTCGATGCCGCCGGCGTCGAGCTCGGCCATCGCTGGACGCCGGTGGACGCGGTCGGGCTCTATGTGCCCGGCGGCACGGCGGCCTACCCCTCCTCCGTGCTGATGAACGCGGTGCCGGCCAAGGTGGCGGGCGTCGCCCGGCTCGCCATGGTGGTGCCGGCGCCCGACGGCGTACTCAACCCGCTGGTGCTCGCCGCCGCCGAACTTGCCGGGGTCGACGAGGTGTACCGCGTGGGCGGGGCACAGGCGATCGCCGCGCTGGCCTATGGCACGGAAACCATCGCCCCCGTCGCCAAGATCATCGGCCCGGGCAACGCCTATGTCGCCGCCGCCAAGCGCCATGTCTTCGGCACGGTGGGCATCGACATGGTGGCCGGCCCCTCGGAAGTGCTTGTCATCGCCGACGGCGAGCAGAACCCGGACTGGATCGCCGCCGACCTTCTGGCGCAGGCGGAGCACGACACCGC
>JAEYTJ010000347.1 GCA_023434095.1 Pseudomonadota bacterium
CCTCGCTCGCCCCTTCCTCCCCACGCCCGGCGGGCGCGGGGATGCCCCCCGCCTCAGTGGTTGAGGTTCTTGACCACGTCCTCGACCATCTTCTTGGCGTCGGCGAACAGCATCATCGTGTTGTCGCGGAAGAACAGCTCGTTCTCCACGCCCGCATAGCCCGCCGCCATGCCACGCTTGATGAACAGCACGGTCTTCGCCTTCTCCACGTCGAGGATCGGCATGCCGTAGATCGCCGAGGTCGGGTCGGTCTTCGCCGCCGGGTTGGTCACGTCGTTGGCGCCGATGACGAAGGCGACGTCCGCCTGCGCGAACTCGGAGTTGATGTCCTCCAGCTCGAACACCTCGTCATAGGGCACGTTGGCCTCGGCCAGCAGCACGTTCATGTGCCCGGGCATGCGCCCCGCCACGGGATGGATGGCGTATTTCACCTCGACGCCTTCCTCCTTCAGCTTGTCCGCCATCTCGCGCAGCGCGTGCTGGGCCTGCGCCACCGCCATGCCGTAGCCCGGCACGATGATGACCTTGGAGGCGTTCTTCATGATGAAGGCCGCGTCCTCGGCCGAGCCCTGCTTCACCGGGCGCGTTTCCACCGCCCCGGCCGGGCCGGAAGCGCTGTCGCCGCCGAAGCCGCCCAGGATCACCGAGATGAAGGAGCGGTTCATGCCCTTGCACATGATGTAGGACAGGATCGCGCCCGAGGAGCCCACCAGCGCGCCGGTGATGATCAGCGCGGTGTTCGACAAAGTGAAGCCGATGCCCGCCGCCGCCCAGCCGGAATAGGAGTTCAGCATCGACACCACCACCGGCATGTCGGCGCCGCCGATCGGGATGATGATGAGACCGCCGAGGATCAGCGCGGCGATGACGATCAGCCAGAACACGGTGTGGCTCTCGGTCGCCACCAGCACGCCGATCAGCACCACGATCAGCCCCGCGAGCGAGGCGTTGATCAGGTGGCGGGCCGGCAGCAGGATCGGCTTGCCCGACATGTTGCCGTTGAGCTTGGCGAACGCGATCACCGAGCCGGTGAAGGTGATGGCGCCGATGGCGACGCCGAGGCTCATCTCGATCAGCGCCTGGGCATGGATATGGCCGGGATCGCCGATATGGAACGCCGCCGGCGCGTAGAGCGCCGCCGCCGCCACCATCACGGCGGCAAGGCCGACCAGCGAGTGGAACGCCGCCACCAATTGGGGCATCTGCGTCATCGCGATCTTCCTGGCGATCACCGCGCCGGCGCCGCCGCCGAGGGCGAGGCCGCCGAGCACCAGCGCCCAGCCGCCCGGGCCGGCCGGCGGCGAGGAGGCGAGCGTCGTCACGATGGCGATGGTCATGCCGACCATGCCGAAGATGTTGCCCTGGCGGGAGGTGACGGGGCTGGAGAGCCCGCGCAGCGCCAGGATGAACAGGACACCGGAAACGAGGTAGAGCAGCGCGACCAGATTGGCGTTCATGTTCGCGCTCACTTCTTCTTCGAGTACATGGCGAGCATGCGGCTGGTCACCAGGAACCCGCCGAAGATGTTCACCGCCGCCAGGACGAGGCCGACAAAGCCGAAGCCGCGCGCCCAGCCCGTGCCTTCCGCCACCGTGTCGACGCCGACCGCGAGCAGCGCGCCGACCACGATCACCGAGGAGATGGCGTTGGTGACGCTCATCAAGGGCGTGTGCAGCGCCGGGGTCACCGACCACACGACGTAATAGCCGACGAACACCGCCAGCACGAAGATGGCGAGCTGGAACACGAAGGGGTCGATCGCCCCGCCGGTCAGCGCATGCGCCGCGTTGCCCGCAACGTCCGCATAGCTCTGCTGCGCCGCCGCGGCATAGGCCTGCGCCGCTTCCGCCGCCTGCCGCGCCACTTCCGCCGCCATCCGCGCCCCTTCGGCCGCGTTCTGCGCCACAGCGTCCGAGACGCTCGGCGCGTTCTGGGCGAGTATCACGCCCCCTGCCGGATTGGCCATTTCCTCAATTCCCCGTTCTGTGAGGCGGCTGCCGATCTCCCCGGCCGGGCCGCCCTTAAGGCTTGATCTCGTTACAGGCGTTCGCGAAAGGCGCTCCCGCCGCGTCACCCCGGACGGCCGGAGGCTGATCCGGGATCGGCTGCGGAGCCCTCGCGGGCCTTACCCCCTTCTCCATCCCCTCATCCCCGTCCCCGGACTTGATCCGGGGATTGACCCGGGGACCCAGCCTGAAGCCGAGCCACCCGGAAGCCTGGGTGCCCGGGTCAAGCCCGGGCATGAGGAAAGAAAGTGAGGCACGAAGGCCGCATCATCTGCGGCCCTCAGCCCCCGCAGCTCACGCCGCCGACGCGCCCGTGGCCGGCGCCGCAGCGGCGACGTCCGCAGCCGGCGCCGGCGCCGATCCTTGCGGCGCGAAGCCGGGATGCACCACCGCCCCGTCCCGGGTCAGCAGCGTCGCCTTCACCAGCTCGTCGTCCCACTTCACGGCAAGCGCCTTCGACCCCTTGTCCACCAGCGTCTCGACGAAGGCGTAGAGGTTCTTGGCGTAGAGCTGCGAGGCGGTCGCCGCCAGCCGGCCCGGCACGTTCAGATGCCCGACGATCTTCACGCCGTTCGCCGTGGTCGCCACCTCGCCCGGCACCGCGCCCGCGACATTGCCGCCGCGCTCCACCGCGAGATCGATGATCACCGAGCCCGGCTTCATCGCCGCCACCATGTCGGCCGACACCAGCTTGGGCGCCGGACGGCCGGGGATCAGCGCCGTGGTGATGACGATGTCCTGCTTGGCGATGTGGCTGGCGGTCAGCGCCGCCTGCTTGGCCTGGTACTCCGCCGACATCGCCTTGGCGTAGCCGCCGGAGGTCTCCGCCTGCTTGAACTCCTCGTCCTCGACGGCGATGAACTTCGCCCCGAGGCTCTCCACCTGTTCCTTCGCCGCCGGGCGCACATCGGTGGCCGAGACCACCGCGCCGAGCCGGCGCGCCGTGGCGATGGCCTGCAGCCCGGCCACGCCGGCGCCCATGATGAACACGCGCGCCGCCGGCACCGTGCCGGCCGCCGTCATCATCATCGG
>JAEYTJ010000029.1 GCA_023434095.1 Pseudomonadota bacterium
GAGGACCAGGTCGCCGTCGCGGTGGAACGGGTGCGCCTCGCCGAGGAACTGGCCGATGCCCGCGTCTCGGGCGAGAGCGAGCGGCTGCGCGGGGCGCTGCTCAACTCGGTGAGCCATGATCTGCGCACGCCGCTCGCCACCGTCATCGGCACGGTCTCGGCGCTGGCCGAGGACCCCGACGGGCTTTCCCGCGCCGACCGGCGGGAACTCGCGGGCACCGCGCTCGACGAGGCGCGCCGGCTCGACCGCTATGTGCAGAACCTGCTCGACATGACCCGCCTCGGCCATGGTGCGCTGCGGCCGCGGCGCGCGCCGGTTGAACTCGCGGAGATCGTCGGCCGCGTGCGCGCCGACCTCGCCCGCACCCTCGCCGGCCACACGCTGGAGGTCGCCCTCCCCCGCGACCTGCCGATGCTGGACGTCGACCCGGTGCTGATCGGCCAGGCGCTGACCAATGTGATCGAGAACGCAGCCAAATACGCGCCGCCCGGCACGGCCATCGGCATATCCGCGCACGCGGAAGGGACCGAGGCGGTGGTCACGATCACCGACGAAGGCCCCGGCATCCCCGACAGCGACCGCGAAAGGGTGTTCGACCTGTTCCACCGCGTCACCCAGGGCGACGGGCGCCCTGCCGGCACCGGGCTCGGCCTTGCCATCGTGCGTGGGCTGGTGGAGGCTCACGGCGGCACGGCCCGCGCGCTGCCCGGGCCGAACGGACGCGGCACCACCATCGCGCTGCGCCTGCCCCTCGCCGCCGCGCCCACCGACGACGGAACATCACGAACGCCGAACCGCCCCGCGCCCGCATCCTCGTGATCGAAGACGACGGCCCCATCCGCCGCTTCCTGCGGATCGCGCTGGGCAGCGGCTCCTATGACGTGACCGAGGCGGAGCGCGGGCGGCAGGGGATCGAGCTTGCCGCGACCTCGGCGCCGGACTGCGTGGTGCTCGACCTCGGCCTGCCGGACATGGACGGCAAGGCGGTGATCGCCGCCATACGGGAATGGTCGCGCGTGCCCATCCTCGTGCTCTCCGTGCGCGATCAGGAAACGGAGAAGATCGCCGCGCTCGATGCCGGGGCCGACGACTATGTCACCAAGCCATTCTCGGTCGGCGAGTTGCTGGCGCGCCGGCGCGGTTTGCTGCGCACCCGGCTGGACCGGGGCGCCGAGCCCGCCGAACGGGTGCTCGGCGCCCTCGCCGTCAACCTCGCCAGCCGCACTGTGCAGGTGGAGGGGCGCGAGGTGAAGCTGACCCGCAAGGAGTTCGACGTGCTGGCGCTGCTCGCCCGCCACCCCGGACGCCTCGTTGCCCACAGCCAGTTCCTCACCACGGTGTGGGGCCCGGCGCATGCCGACGATACGCATTATCTCCGCATCGCCATCGGCCATATCCGCGACAAGCTGGGCGACGACGCCGCCAATCCCCGCTTCATCCTCACCGAACCGGGGGTAGGCTACCGGCTGCGGGAAGGCTGAACCGGCCGGACCGGACACCTTCACGGTCATTTCCGCGGGACACGCCTCGCTGCCGAACGCGGCGGGTGTATTCGCGTCTTGATCTCGCGGGCCGGCCTTGCCATCTCAGGCGCCTCGTTTCATCCACATGACGTATCGCCATGACAACCGAAAACTTTGAGAGCCGCCCTTTCGAAGCCGACGTTTCCCGCCTGCTGCACATGATGGTGCACTCGGTCTATTCCGACCGGGACGTCTTCCTGCGGGAACTGATCTCCAACGCCGCCGACGCCTGCGAGAAGCTGCGCTACGAGGCGATTACCCAGCCCGAGCTGATGGGGGACGATGCCGGCCTCGCCATCACCCTGTCGGCGGATCCTGAGGCGGGCACGCTCACCGTCGCCGATAACGGCATCGGCATGAGCCGCGACGAGATGATCGAAGCGCTGGGCACGATCGCGCGCTCCGGCACGCGTAGCTTCATGGACCGCATCGCGCAGGCCGAGGGCAAGGACGGCGCGCAGCTCATCGGCCAGTTCGGGGTCGGCTTCTATTCGGCCTTCATGGTGGCCGCGAAGGTGGATGTCGTCAGCCGCCGCGCCGGAAGTGACGACGCCTGGTCATGGTCCTCGGACGGCAAGGGCGAATTCTCGGTCGCGCCCGTTGCTCTCGACGAGGCCCCCGCGCGTGGAACGCGCGTCGTGCTGCATCTCGCCGACGACGCCAGAACCTATGCCGACCGCTGGACGCTGGAACGCATCGTCAAGGAGCAGTCCGGCCATGTGCCGGTCCCCATCCGCTTCATCGAAAAGCCGGGCGCCGAAGCCGCTCCGCTGTCGGACGGCGCGGCGCTGTGGACCCGCGCCCGCTCCGAGATCACGGCGCAGGAGTACACCGATTTCTACCGCAGCGTGGCGGGGCAGTATGACGAGCCGGCGCTGACCGTGCATTTCCGCGCCGAGGGCCGGCACGAATACACCGCCCTCGTCTTCGTGCCGGGAGCGCGGCCATTCGACCTGTTCGACGCCGACCGCAAGGGCCGCATCAAGCTCTATGTGAAGCGCGTCTTCATCACCGACGACGCCGAACTTCTGCCCCGCTATCTGCGCTTCGTGCGCGGCGTCGTCGACAGCGCCGACCTGCCGCTGAACGTCTCGCGCGAGATGATCCAGGACAGCCCGCTGCTCGGCGCGATCCGCAAGGGCGTCACCAACCGGGTGATGTCGGAACTCGCCAAGCTCGCCGACTCCGATGCCGAAGCCTTCGGCAAGGTGTGGGAGAATTTCGGCGCTGTGATCAAGGAAGGTCTCTATGAGGACGTCGAGCGCCGCGAGCAGCTGTTGAACCTTGCGCGCTTCCGCACCACGGCCTCCGGCGAGGGCACGCGCAGCCTCAAGGATTATGTGGCGGGCCTGAAGGAGAACCAGACCGCGATCTACTACATCGCCGGCGACGACGCCGCGCGGATCGCCGGCTCCCCGCACCTCGAAGGGTTTCGCGCACGCGGCGTCGAGGTCCTTCTGCTGGCCGATCCGGTCGACGCCTTCTGGGTGGCGAGCGGGCTCGACTATGAAGGGAAGCCGTTCAAGTCGATCACGCAGGGCGCGGCCGATCTCGGCCTGATCCCGCTCGTCGACAAGGATGCCCGCCGCCCGGTCGAAGCCAGCGCGCAGGTGAGCGCGCTGCTCTCCGAAATGAAGACGGTGCTCGGCGAGGACGTGGCCGATGTGCGGGCCTCCGATCGCCTCACCGACAGCGCGGTGTGCCTCGTCGCCTCCGAGAGCGGGCCGGACCGGCAGTATGAGCGCTTCCTCGCGGCGTCCGGGCGCCTCGGCAGCGCGGCGAAGCCGGTTCTCGAGGTGAACCCCGGCCACGCGATGATCGTCGGCCTCGCCGGGAGCACCGACGAAGCCACCCGTTCGGACGTCGCGCATCTGCTGCTCGATACGGCGCGGGTGCTCGATGGCGAGCGGCCGGGGGATGCGGCGGCGTTCGCCGAACGGCTGTTCCGGCTGATGGGACGCGGACTCGGCGCCACATAGGGGCGACTGTCGCGCTGCGCCGTCGCTTCCGGATACGCTGGCACATCGAATCGAGGGAACCATGTCCCGCCGCACCGGAAGCGCCGACCTGCCTCTTCACACCGGCCGCGTTCCGCCCTGGCTGGCGGAGCGCATGACGACGCTGGGCGCAGTGATCGCCGAGGCCATCATCCATCATTACGGCCGCGACGAATTCCTGCGCCGGCTGGCGCACCCCTTTTGGTTCCAGTCCTTCGGCGCCGTTATGGGCATGGACTGGCACTCCTCCGGCATCACCACCAGCGTCATCGGGGCGCTGAAGCGCGGGTTGCAGCCGCTTCAAGGCGAGCTCGGCATCCATGTCTGCGGCGGGCGCGGCAGGCATTCGCGCAAGACGCCGCAGGAGCTGATGACTGTGGGCGAGCGCACCGGCTGCGACGGCGAGGCCTTGGGCCGTGCGAG
This sequence comes from Pseudomonadota bacterium, assembly GCA_023434095.1. Lineage (GTDB taxonomy): Bacteria > Pseudomonadota > Alphaproteobacteria > Rhizobiales > Xanthobacteraceae > Ancylobacter. The sequence goes on from JAEYTJ010000029.1 coordinate 3,944, forward strand.
CCGCCTCGTCGCCAAGATCGACAGCGCCGCCGTGCAGGACGGGTTCGACCTTTATCTCCACGGCTTCATCGTCACCGATGACGGGCATTGGGTGGTGGTGCAGCAGGGAATGAACGACGCCCGCCGGCAGGCGCGCCGCTATCACTGGCTCTCGGAGGGGCTGAAGAGCTTTCTCGACGACCCCCATGCCGCGGTCGACGGCCCGCACCAGGGCGAGATCGTGAATCTCGCCGACGCCCGTGCCGCGCGATCCCGCACCGGGCAGCTGGAGCTGCTGCACAGCCTCGCGCCGGACGCCATCGCCCGCGAAGTCGCGAGGCTCGGCGGCGCCGGGACACCGGCGGCGGCACCCGCCCCCGCCCAGCTCGACCTGCCGCACCTCGTCATGCCGGCGCATCACGAGGTCCGCGCGAAGGACGTGGTGCTGCCACGCCTGCAGGCGGCGCTCACCGCGGCGACCGAGCGCGGGCCGGAGGACTTCGCCGATCTCCTGCTGGTACCCGGCGTCGGCGCCCGCACCGTCGAGGCGCTGGCCATGGTGGCGGAAGTGGTGCTCGGCGCGCCGTGCCGCTTCTCCGATCCCGCGCGCTTTTCCTATGCGCATGGCGGCAAGGACCGCCACCCCTTCCCGGTGCCGCTGAAGGTCTATGATCACACCATCGCCGTCATGAAATCGGCGGTGCGCAAGGCGAAGCTCGGCCAGTCCGAGGAATTGGCGGCAATCCACCGGCTCGACGACCAGGCGCGCCAACTTGAGCGCGTCGCCGGGGACCGCACGTGGGACGCGATCGTCGAGGACGAAATGCGGCTGTCGCCGCGCTATGGCGGCCGTAGCGTGTTCGGTGTCGAGGACGAGGAAGACATCGCGCGCGGCGCCGTCCCGGCGTCGGCGGATCGGGCGCGGTGACGGCCCGGCCCGGGCGGCCC
>JAEYTJ010000008.1 GCA_023434095.1 Pseudomonadota bacterium
CGCTGGCACAGTCCGGGCGGCCGAGCAGCTTGGCCCACGCGATGAGCGTGCCGTAGCGTGTCATCTCGTAATGCTCCACCGCCTGCGCCGCCGCGATGAGCGCCGCATCCAGGACCTGCTTGTCGGCGACCTCGCCGGAGACTTCCTCAGCCTCGTCGAGAATGCCGTCGATGGCCGGGCAGGTCACCGTCTTGGCGGTCACGCCGTGCATCTTGAACACCTCCTCGACGCGCAGAATATGTCCCTCGGTCTCCGACAGATGCTTCTGAAAGCCGGCTTTGAGCTGCGGGTCGGTCGCCTTTTCTATCATGTTGGGAAGCGAAGACGCGATCTTCTTCTCGGCATAGTAGGACGAACAGATCGTCCATCGTCTTGATGTCTTTCGAAAACAAACCCATTTTAATTTCCTCCTTGCGGAAAGGTAAGAAACGTGCCGTTTCGGTATTCGGCGCCACGCCATGGCACTTTCGCCAGTGCTCTACAGGGTGAACACGCCAGACCGGAAGGTCGTTCCCTGTCCGGACCGACCTACATCGGAGCCGGCACGGGGTCGCGCGGCGGCAGGTCTATGGGTGGCGCGGTCGGCTCGTCGCGCGGCTCCTCGACCTCCGGCGTGATGTCCGGGTCCTGGTCCGGCGGCACGGTCGGCTCATCAATGCCGGGCTGAGGGCGATCCGGCGGCGGTTCCCGCGGCGGCGCTACGGAGATCACGCCGGAAGAGCCGGCCCGGCGCGGCGGGGGCGGTGCCGGCCACGGGTCGCTCACATCGGGCGGGATCGGATCGCGGATTCCCGGCACGTCGGGATCGCGCACCGGCGGCTGGACGGGGTCATGGATCGGCGCCGGGTCGGGAGTCGGGTTCACGTCCGGAACCGGCTGCACATCCGGCATCGGCGGAACGCCCGGCGTGCCGGGCGTGGCGGGGTCGATGACGGCGAAATTGGTTTGGCCGATAGGGGTCTGGCTGGGGGTCATGGAACTCTCCTCCCATTTGCCTGTCGGGGCCAACGCGGCCCCCGGCAACCGGTTCCAGAGAGGTGCCCCCGCCGCTCAGCCCGCCTCGGACACCTCGTTCCGCCACGGCGGGTTGGCGCCAACGCGCGTCACCGAGACGGCGGCGGCCCGGACGGCGAAGCCGAGAGCCTCCCCCAGCACTGCAGCGGACATGCCGGCCAGCGCCTCCGGCGCCGCCAGCCCGCGCTCGACCAGCGCGCAGAGGAAAGCGGCGTTGAACGTGTCGCCCGCGCCCACCGTGTCCGCCACCGTCACCACCTGCCCGGGCACCGCGACGTCCAGCCCTTCGCCGAAGCCGCGCGCGCCATTCTCCCCCAGCGTGATGAGCACGAGGCGCGGCCCCAGGGCGCGGATGCGCTCGGCCTGGGTGGCGATCTCGCCGGGCCCGGTGAGCCAGAACAGATCCTCGTCCGAGAGCTTCACCACATGGCTGAGGGCGATGAGACGAAAGAGGCGGGCGCGATACGTGGCCTCGTCGCGGATGAAACCGGAACGGATATTGGGGTCGAGCATGATCAGCCGCCCACGGCCGTCAGCCGCCGTGCGCGCCGCCAGCGCTTCCATGGCCGAGCCCACCGGCTCGTTGACCAGGCTGATGCCGCCGATGAACAGCGCACCGACCTCGTCCGGCAGGTCGGGAAGGTCGGCCGGCGTCAGCATGCGGCCGGCGGTGTTCTCGTCGAGGAAAAGATAGCGCGCCTGTCCCTCCACCAGCGTGACGAAGGCGAGCGTCGAGGGCCGGTCGATCGGCGCGCACAGGCGGGCATCGGCACCGGCCGCATCGAGCGCCGCACGCAGCTGGACCCCAAACATGTCGTTCGACAGCCCGTACCAGAAGCGCGTCTTCACGCCGAGCCGGGCGGCGGCGATGGCGGTGTTGAACACCGCCCCGCCCGGCAGCGGCAGAAAGGCCTGCCCCTCCGGCGTCGGGCGCGGCACCATGTCGATCAGCGCTTCGCCGGCGCAAAGCAGAACCGGCGCGGCGGTCGGAATGGACGCGGACATGGGCAACCTCTCGGACGTTCGGCCTCAGCCCGCGAGATAATCGGTGAGGACCGCGCGGGCACCCTTCGCCCATAGCGCGCGCAGCGCCTGCGCGAAAGCCACCACGACCTCCGGGTCGCTGCCGAGATCGCCATAGACCTCGCTCATGGCGAGCCAGACGCCCGGATCGTCCTTGGCCTGCTGGGCGCGGACCGTAAGCGCCGCCCAGTTGGGATCGTTCGGCGCGATCGGCGCGCCGCTGTCGCTCACCCCGGCGCAGTAGCGGCACCACAGGGCGGATTCGAGGATCAGCCCCAGGGGCAGCCGTCCGGCGGCACGGTTGTCGCGGATCGAGGGGACGATGAATTTCGGCTGCCGGTTGGAGCCGTCGAGGCAGAGCCGGCGCACCGTGTCCGCCACTTCCGGGTTGGCGAAGCGGTCGCGGATGACGGCGTAATAGGCATCGAGATCGGTGTCCGGCACCGGCGGGACGATGGGGATGATCTCCTCGCGCTCCACCTTGTCGAGGAAGGTGGAGATGAGCGGCTCCTCCATCGCCTCGTGCACCAGATCGATGTCCATCAGACCGCCGGGATAGGCGATGATGGCGTGGCCGCCATTGAGGATGCGTATCTTCATCGCCTCATAGGCGTGTACATGCTCGGTGAAGACGACGCCGACCTTCTCCAGCGCCGGGCGGCCGGCGGGGAAATGATCCTCCAGCACCCATTGGCGGAATGGTTCGCAGGTCACCGGCGCCGGATCGTCGAGCCCGAAGGCGGCCGCCATGGCGCGTTCGCGCTCGCCGGTGGCGGGGGTGATGCGGTCGACCATGCCATTGGGGAAGGCGACATGCGCCTCCACCCAGGCGGCGAAATCGGGATCGGAAAGCCGCGCCAGCCCGACCACCACCTGCCGCGTCACGCCACCGTTGCCGGGGAGGTTGTCGCAGGACATGACGGTAAAGGGCGGCACGCCCGCCGCGCGGCGTAGCCTCAGAGCGGAAAGGATGGCGCCGAAGGCGGTCTCCGGCGCATCGGGATTGGCGGCATCGGACTGGATATCCGGCGCACCGGTGTCCAGCAGCCCCGCCGAATCCATGAAATAGCCGCCCTCCGTCACGGTGAGGCCGACGATGCGGATTTCCGGCCGCGCCATGGCGGCGATGAGCGCGCCATTGCCGCGCTCGACGGGCAGAAAGTCGATCATCGCCCCGATCCGCCGCGCCCGCCGGCCGATAGGGTCGAGCTCGATGACGGTGGACAGGCAGTCCTGCGCCTTCAGCGCCTCGCGCATTGCCGCATCGGCCGGGCGCACGCCGGCGCCGATGATCGCCCAGTCATGGCCTTCGCCGAGGGCGAACAGGTCGTCGAGATAGACCGCCTGATGGGCCCGGTGGAAATTGCCGAGGCCGATATGGACGATGCCCGGCGTGAGGCGGGCGCGGTCATAGGCGGGAAGGTGGACGGGGGTCGTCATCTCTCAAGTCTTCCGGTTGTCGCGCCGCGCAGAGGCGGGGCGACGTTGAAGGCGCGGCGAGGTCGAAGGCGCAGAACGGGCTGTGCGCTTTCAGGCGGAGGCTTTGCCGGCCGCGTCGAAACGGTGGAGCTTGTCCGCCTGCGGGGCGAGGCTCACCGGCGCGCCATGGCGCAGCGGCACGTCGCCGCCGACACGGACATTGATCTGGCCGACGCCCTCCACCTCGACTTTCAGGAAAGTGTCGGAGCCGAGATGTTCGCAAAGCCCCACCGTGCCCTTCCACGGCCCATCCTCGGCGAGGTCGATATGTTCGGGCCGGATGCCGAGCGTGTGGGCACCGTGCTTCTGCGCCTCAGCGCCCTCGATCAGGTTCATCTTCGGGCTGCCGATGAAGCCGGCGACGAACAGGTTGGCCGGGGAATGGTAGAGCTCCAGCGGGCTGCCCACCTGCTCGATGCGGCCGGCATTCAGCACCACGATGCGGTCGGCCATGGTCATGGCCTCCACCTGGTCGTGGGTTACGTAGATCATCGTGGTCTTGAGTGTGTGGTGCAGCTCGGAGATTTCCTGCCGCATGGAGACGCGCAGCGCCGCGTCGAGATTGGACAGCGGCTCGTCGAACAGGAACGCCGCCGGCTCGCGCACGATGGCGCGGCCGATGGCGACGCGCTGGCGCTGGCCGCCGGAGAGCTGGCTCGGCTTGCGGTCGAGATAAGGCGTGAGGTTCAGCACCTTCGCCGCCGCCTGCACCTTGCGCTCCTGCTCCGCGGCCGAGGCGCCGGCCATGCGCAGCGGGAAGGCGATGTTCTTGGCGACGGTCATATGCGGGTAGAGCGCGTAGCTCTGGAACACCATGGCGAGACCGCGCTTGGCCGGCGGCAGTTTGGTGGCGTCCTTGCCGTCGATGGAAATGGTGCCGGAGGTGGTGTCCTCCAGCCCGGCGATCAGGCGCAGCAGGGTGGACTTGCCGCAGCCCGAGGGGCCGACGAACACCACAAACTCGCCATTCGGGATGACGAGGTCCACCCCCTGGATGATCGACACGCCGCCGAAGGACTTGCGGACCTCGGAAAGAACGATCTCGCCCATAAGTCTCTCCCTATTTCACGGCGCCGAAGGTCAGCCCGCGCACGAGCTGCTTCTGGCTGAACCAGCCCAGGATCATGATCGGCGCGATGGCCATGGTGCTGGCCGCCGAAAGCTTGGCGTAGAACAGCCCTTCAGGGCTGGAATAGCTGGCGATGAAGGCGGTGAGCGGCGCGGCGTTGGCCGCCGTCAGGTTCAGCGTCCAGAAGCTCTCGTTCCAGGCAAGGATGACGTTGAGCAGCAGCGTGGAGGCGATGCCCGGCACCGCCATGGGCGTCAGCACATAGAGGATTTCCGAGGACAGGGTCGCCCCGTCCATCCGCGCCGCTTCCAGGATCTCACCGGGGATTTCCTTGAAGTAGGTGTAGAGCATCCACACGATGATCGGCAGGTTCACCATGGTGAGCACGATGACGAGGCCGGTTCGCGTATCCAGCAGCCCGGTGTCGCGGGCCAGCAGGTAGAGCGGGACGAGCACGCCCACCGCCGGCAGCATCTTGGTGGAGAGCATCCACATCAGCAGGTCCTTGGTGCGCTTGCCGGGCACGAAGGCCATCGACCACGCCGCCGGCACGGCGATGATCAGGCCGAGCACGGTCGAGCCGAGCGAGATCACCACCGAGTTCCAGAAATGCGCGAGGTAGTCGGAGCGCTGATTGACCGTCTCGTAATTCTCCAGCGTCCAGTCGAAGAACAGGAAGGACGGGTGGGAATTGATCGCCTCGCCCTCGGTCTTGAACGAGGTGAGGAACGTCCAGAGGATAGGAAAGAAGATCAGCAGCGCCACGCCCCAGGCGACGAGGGTGACGGCGGCCTTGCGGCCTTTCGAGACCTCGCGTGCCATCTCAAGCCTCCAGATTCTTACCGATCATCCGCATCAGGAAGATCGCGACGATGTTGGCGAGGATGACCGCGACGATGCCGCCGGCCGAGCCGAGCCCGACGTCGAACTGCAGCATGGACTGCATGTAGACGAGGAAGGTCAGCGTGGTGGACGCGGTACCGGGGCCGCCATTCGTGGTGACGAGGATTTCGGCGAACACCGACAGCAGGAAGATGGTCTGGATCAGCACCACCACCGTCATCGCCCGCATCAGATGCGGAAGGGTGAGGTGCACGAAGCGCCAGACCGGGCCGGCGCCGTCCATTTCGGCGGCTTCCATCTGCTCGCGGTCGAGGCTCTGCAGCGCGGTGAACAGGATGAGCGTCGCGAAGGGCAGCCATTGCCAGGCGACGATGGCGGTGATGGAGGCGAGCGGCGTCGTGGCGAAAAAGTCGATGGGTTGCAACCCCAGCGCCCGCGCCAGCGCCGCGAACAGCCCGTTCACCGGGTTCATCAGCATGTTCTTCCACACCAGCGCCGAGACGCTCGGCATGACGAAGAACGGCGCGATGACAAGGATGCGTACGATCCCCTGCCCCCACATGGGCTGGTCCAGCAACACCGCCAGCGCGATGCCACCGACGACGGTGATGACCAGCACGCCGAGTACGAGGGTGAGCGTATTGACCAGCGCCGGCCAGAAGGCGGGATCGGTGAAGAAGTAATGGTAGTTCTCGAAGCCGGTGAATTCCTCCGTGCCCGGCATCAGCAGGTTGAAGCGCAGGAAGGAGAAATAGATGGTCATGCCCAGCGGCACGATCATCCAGAGAAACAGCAGCAGCACCGCCGGGGTGAGCATCAGCCGGCCGGCCATGCGCGAGGCTTGCGTCGCCATCTTGGCCTCCCTTGACCGAGCGTGCCTGCGGCGCAGGGCGCCGGGGCTCGGGAGAACGGAACGGAATTCAGAAGGGGCGACGCAGCGCGTCGGCGCCATGCCCTTTGCGCGGGAACAGCCTCGCGGGGGGAGGTCCCGACACGGCACGGGAGCGGGAGACACCCGCACCGTGTCGGGAAACAGCCCGGCGCGGGCGGGCGCCGGGCGGGTCGCGAAGGGCGCGGGCTACTTCTTGGGGTAGCCGGCGCGGGTCATCTCGCGGGTGGTGAGCGCCTGCGCGGCGGCGAGCGCCTGGTCGGCGGTCGCGGTGCCGGCGAGCGCGGCCGAGAACTGTTGGCCCACCGCCGTGCCTATCGCCTGGAACTCCGGAATCGCCACGAACTGGCCACCCGTATAGGGCACCGGCTGGTCGGACGGCTTCTGCGTGTTCGCGGCTTCGATGGCGGTCAGCGTCATCTGCGCGAAGGGCGCGACCTTGAGGTAGTCCGGGTTCTTGTAGAGCGAGGTGCGGGTGCCCGGCGGCACATTGGCGATGCCGTCCTTCTCCGCCACCAGCTTCATGTAGGCCGGCGAGGTCGCCCAGGCGACGAAGGTCTTGGCGGCTTCGGCCTTGGCCGTGGTCGCCGGAATGGCGAGGTTCCACGACCACAGCCAGTTGCCATGGTTGGAGCCGCCCTTGCGCACCGGCGAAGGAGCGAAGCCCACCTTGTCGGCGACCTGCGATTCCTTGGGGTCGGAGATGAAGGAGGCCGCGACCGTGGCGTCGATCCACATCCCGCACTTGCCGGTCTGGAACAAGGCGAGGTTTTCGTTGAAGCCATTGGAGGAAGCGCCGGGAGGCCCGTACTGCTTCATCAGGCTGAGATAGGTGTCGAGCGTCTTCTTCCACTCGGCCCCGTTGAACAGCGGCTTCCACTCCATGTCGAACCAGGCGCCGCCCATGGAATTGTTCATCGAGGTGAGGAACGCCATGTTCTCGCCCCAGCCGGCCTTGCCGCGCAGGCAGATGCCGTAGATGCCGGCGCCCTTGTCGGTCATCTTCTGGGCGGCTTCAGCGATGAAGTCCCAATCGGGATTTTCGGGCATCTTCAGCCCCGCCTTCTCCAGAAGGTCGGTGCGGTACATGAGCATGGAGCTTTCGGCATAGAACGGCACGGCGTGCAGCTTGCCGTCGACGGTGAGACCCTGCGCCACCGGCGGCAGCAGGTCGGCCTGGTCGTAATCCGCGCCGAGGTTCTCCAGCGGCATGAGCCAGCCCTGCTTGGCCCAGATCGGCACTTCGTAATTGCCGATGGTCAGCACGTCGTACTGGCCGCCCTTGGAGGCGATGTCGGTGGTCACGCGCTGGCGGAGCACGTTCTCTTCGAGCGTCACCCAGTTGACCTTGATGTCCGGGTGAAGCGCGTTGAACTCGGGGGTGAGGCGTTGCATGCGGATCATGTCACCGTTGTTCACGGTGGCGACGGTGATGGTGGTCTGCGCCGAGGCGGAACCCATCAGGGCCAGCAGCAGCGAGGCGCCCGCGAGGGGGCGGAATGTCACGGTCATGGCTGTCCTCCCGTTCGGCGTTCTATGAGCAAATAATCGCCGTATGGGCAAATACTCACGCGCACCCCGGCGAGCGTCAAGCGATTTCGATGCTGCGGGCGCGAACATCCGGCCCGTCTTTGGTCGAAAGCGCGGCAGATTCTGGTATTATATTAGGCATTTACGCCACTTAGTGTGCACCTCTGCCGCCACTTCGGCACGCTGCCGAGGCGTCGCAAGGCTCACATGCGTGTGAGGCGAAGGGCGCTGAGCCGGGTCAGCCGGCGAGGACGGCGGCAGCGGTCGGCTCGTCGGTGACGACGCCGTTGATGATGCCCGAGGTGAGCGCCGCCCGCAGCGCGATCACCTTGGCCGCGCCGGCGGCGATGCCGATCACCGGTCGCACCGGGGTCGCGATCTCCACCCGCACACCGGTGAGGCGGGCATTGAGCGCGAGGTCGAGATAGCGTCCCTGCCCGTCATAGATCCACCCGGCGACCTCGCCGGCGGCACCGGCGTTCTGGATCTCGTGCAATTCGTCGGCGGTGAGGAAGCCGTCGGTCATCAGCGGCGCGTCCTCGCTCATCTGCCCGACGCCGACGAAGGTCACGTCCGCCGCCTGCGCCAGCCCGCGCACCTTGCGCACGGCGCCGAGCGCCTGCAGCGTGCGGTTCTCCTCCACCGAATCGACGAGCACCGGCACCGGCATCGGGTAATGCGGCGCGCGCACCTTCTCGGCGAGCCGCATGATGACCTCGAAATAGGAGGCCGAACCGTCCAGCGCGATATTGCCGAGCAGCGAGACCAGCCGGTGCTGCGGCGCCTCCACGGGCCCCAGCGCGTCGACCATGCCGCGCAGCGCCCGGCCGGTGCCCAGCGCGATGACGCGCGAGCCGGCCTCCGCCAGCACGCGCTCCATTTCCTCCGCCGCCGCCGGCGCGATGGAGCGCACCGGATCGCGCGACGGGCCGAGGCCCGGCATCACGCGGCAGCGGACGAGGCCGAAGCGTTCGCGCAGCGCCGCTTCCAGCTCGACGCAGCGCGAGAGATGATGGTTGAGCCGGACATGGATGAGCCCCGCCCCCACCGCGCGGCTCACCAGCCGCTGCGCGCGCTGGCGCGAGAGGCCCATCTCGGCCGCGATCTGGTCCTGCGTCAGGCCGCCGACATAATAGAGCCAGGCCGCGCGGGCCGCCTGGTCGTCGATCGAGGCCTCGGGCTCGGTGTTCATGCTGGGTCTGCGTCTGGCACGAGGAAGAGGTCGGGCCGCGCCGCCCGGAGGGAGGCGAAGCCGTCAAAGCGGCGGTGCGGGGTCATTCCGGCGGGCAACGGCATGTCCATGGCGGCGAAATGCGCACCGCCGACGAAATGCCAAACCTCCATGCCGGCGGCAAGCCCCGCCGCCACACCCGCCGCGCTGTCTTCCACCACCACGCAAGCCGCCGGATCGGCGCCCATCTGCGCTGCCGCATGCAGGAAGAGGTCCGGCGCCGGCTTGCCGCGCGCGACCTGCGAGGCGGTGAAGGCCCGACCCGCGAACACGCGGTCGAGGCCGACGATGCGCAGCGACGCGGCAAGACGCGGCGGGCTCGACGAGGTGGCGAGGCAGAAGGGCACGTCGAGCGCCGCCAGCGCCTCCACCGCCCCGGCCATGGGCACCAGCCCGGCCTCGAAGGAAGCCAGCAGCCGGGCGCGGTAATCCTCCTCGAAGGTGGCGGCCAGCTCCGTGCCGAAACGCGCTTTGACCTCGGTGCGGATGACGGTGTGGGCCCGACCGATGAAGTGGCGCGCCACGAAGCCCAGATCGACGGCGATGCCGTGACGGGCAAGCGCGTCGATCAGCGCCCGCGCAGCGAACATCTCGCTGTCGATCAACACGCCGTCGCAGTCGAAGATGAGGAGCGCAGGCCGCATGCGAGCGGTCTAGCCCTCCCCTCGTCCGCCGTCCAGCGGCGGCTCGTGGGCTGGCTCGGACGTGCCCAGGCAGGCCGTGCCGGTGACGATGCTGCCGGCCACCCGTAGCAGGCACATGACGGGCGTGGCCGCCACCGGGTCACGCTCCCCGCGCCACCAATCGCTGGTGCGCCAGATGCCGAAGCCGGCGGTGAAGAAAGCCATGCCGCTCAGGTCTTTCGCACGGCGAGAAGGCGCGCCGCCCACATGCCCGCGAGCATGGCGGGGACGAAGGCGAGCGTGCCCGGCGCCGCGAGGCCGAGTGCGGTGAAGGCCGGGCCGGGGCAGAAGCCGCCCAGCCCCCAGCCTATGCCGAACAGCGCCGGGCCGACGATCAGCCTTGCGTCGATATCGCTCCGCGTTGGCAGCTGGAAGCGCGGCGCCAGCAGCGGGGCTTCCCGCTTCAGCACCAGACGGAAGCCGATGAAGGCGACCATCACCGCCCCGCCCATGACGAAGGCGAGCGAGGGATCGAACGTGCCTCCGAGATCGAGGAAGTTCAGCACCTTGGCCGGGTCGCTCATGCCGGAGACGATGAGCCCGAAGCCAAACAGCAGGCCGAGGCCGAGATTGACCAGGATCGACATCGCCTCAGCCTCCGATCAGGTGGCGGGTGACATAGACGGTGGCGGAGCCGGCCGTCATGAACACCCCGGTGGCCACGAAGGAGCGCCGCGACAGCCGCGCTAGTCCGCACACGCCATGGCCGGAGGTGCAGCCCGAGCCCCAGACCGCGCCGAACCCGACCAGCAGGCCGGCCGCCGCCATCAGGCCGAGGTGCGACGACACTGTCTGCACCACCGGCGCGCCGGTGGCGGCGGAGTAGAGAAAGGGCGCCGCGACCAGCCCGGCGACGAAGGCCAACCGACCGGCGAATGCGGCATCGCCATAGGGCGGGAACAGCCGGGCGGCGATGCCGCTGATGCCGGCGATGCGGCCTTCCGCCAGCAGCATCAGCACGGCGCTCAGCCCGATGAGGTTGCCGCCGAGAAAGGAGGCAAGCGGTGTGAAGGTGGTCATGGCTCCGTTTCCGACCTCCCGGCCGCTGCGGGGGCGCAGAACAGGGCGTGCATGGTGGCGATGAAGGTTTCCACACGCGGGTCGGCAAGCCGGTAGAACACCTGCTTGCCCTCCTTGCGGCCGGTGATCAGCCCGGCGGCGCGCAGCCCGGCGATCTGCTGCGACAGGCCGGGCTGGCGGATGCCGAGCAGGTCCTCCAACTCGCGCACCGAGCGCTCGCCGTCGACCAGCGCGCAAGCGACCAGCAGCCGGTCGGGATTGGACAGGGTCTTCAGGAAGGCGGAGGCCTCCCCCACCCGTGCCTTCATCGCGGCGGCCTCGCCGGAGAGCGTGTCGAGCATGGCTGTGTTCCCGTGCCTCAATCCCAGACGGCGCCCGTCAGCAGATCGAGCGGAATCTTGAGATAGCGCACCCCGTTCGATTCCGGCAGCGGCAAGCGTCCGCCATTGGTGTTGATCTGCAGCGACTGCAGGATCAGTTTCGGCATGGCGAGGCTGCGGTCGCGCGCCTCGCGGACGGCGACGAACGCTTCCGGGCCGGCGCAGCGCGCCATGTGGATGTTGCCCGCCTTCTGCGCGGCGACGGTGGATTCCCATTGCGGCACGCGCCCGCCCGGCTGGTAGTCGTGGCCGGTGAACAGGCGGGTCTCGTCCGGCAGGGCGAGGATGGCCTGGATCGAATCCCACAGCGCCCGCGCGCTGCCGCCGGGAAAGTCCGCCCGCGCCGTGCCGCTGTCGGGCATGAACAGCGTGTCGTGGACGAAGGCGGCGTCGCCGATCACATAGGTGACGGAGGCCAGCGTGTGGCCGGGCGAGAACATCACACGGGCGTCGATGCCGCCGACCTTGAAACTGTCGCCATCGTCGAACAGCCGGTCCCATTGCGAGCCGTCGGCAGGGAAGTCCGGCCAGTTGTAGAAGCCCTTCCAGAGCTTCTGGACGTCCCTCACCCGCTCGCCGATGGCGGTCGGCGCGCCGGTCTTCTCCTTGAGATAGCGCGCCGCCGAGAAGTGGTCGGCATGGGGATGGGTGTCGAGGATCCACTCGACCGCGTAGCCGCGCTCGCGCACGAAGGCGAGGATCCGGTCGGCATTGCGTGCGGCGGTCTGGCCCGATTTCTCGTCGAAATCATGCACCGGGTCGACGATGGCGCAGCGCCCCGTGGCGGGATCGGCGACGACATACTGGATCGACGAGGTGCGGGGATCGAAGAAACCGGTGACGTCGGGTTTCTGGGTCATGGCGGTCTCCTCAGCGCGGGGCCTGGTCGCGGTCCGCCCGGGGACAGGTAGAAACGCCAAGCACGGAATAGAGCGGGCAGTTGCCGATCAGCGCGGTGAGCAGCGGCACGAGGCCGATCAGGCCAAACCAGCGCCGGTCGCCATCAAGGACGAAGACAAGCGAGAGCACCGCGAGGCCGAGAATGATGCGGAGGGCCTCGTCGACGGTTCCGATGTTGCGGGTCATGGCGGGCTTTCCCAAGCGCGGGCAGGTCCGTTCCTGCCATGCCCTATCTATAACGATTGCATAATTTTGCAATCGTTATTTCGTAATTATAAACACTCACCCTGCCCTTCCCGGTACGTCGGCACGCGCGCCGACGGCGCCCGCATGGTCGACAATCCGAAGCTTGTCGTCAGTCCACGGCGTAGACGACGAACTCGACGCAATAGGCTTGCGTTTTACGGCCAGATTGTCGACAGTTTGCAGAAAGCGGACAGTCACGTCCGTCAAGTGAGGAAGCGCCCGATGGATGTTGCAGAAGCCGTTCCCGAACTCGTTCCCACCACGCGGCTGATGGAGGGCTTCACCTTCCGGCGGATCAAGACGCGCGGCGCCGAGATCAATGTCGCCACCGCCGGCGAAGGCCCGCCCCTGCTGCTCATCCATGGCAACCCGCTCACGCTGGTGAGCTGGCACAAGGTGGCGCCCTCGCTGGCGCGGGATTTCTCCGTCGTCGCCATCGACATGCGCGGCTATGGCGACAGCTCCAAGCCGGACGGCGGCGAGGACCATTCCGGCTACTCCTTCCGCGCCATCGGCGAGGACGCGTTCGAGGTGATGGACGCGCTCGGCCACGAGACCTTCGCCGTCGCCGGCCATGACCGCGGCGCCCGCGTCGGCTTCCGCATGTGCCTCGACCGGCCCGAGCGCATCACCCGCTACGCCGCGCTCGACATCGTGCCGACGCACCATGTGCTGAACAACATCACGCTCGGCTGGGCGCGCGAGAGCTATCACTGGTTCTTCATGGCGCAGAAGGCGCCCTTCCCGGAGAACCTGCTCGGCGCCGATCTCGACTATTACATGCGCTACAAGCTCAACAAGAAGGGCGTGGGGCTCGAGATCTTCACCCCCGAGGCGATGGCGGAATATATTCGCTGCGCCACCAAGGAGCAGATCCACGCCGTCTGCGAGGATTACCGCGCCACCATCACCGTCGACCTCGACATGGACACGGAAGACTACGGCAAGCGCAAGATCGAATGCCCGACCATGGTGATCTGGGGCACCAACAGCCATTGCGGGCGGCACTTCAAGCCGGTGGAAGCATGGTCGGAATGGGCGGACGACCTGGTCGGGCTTCCGGTACCGACCGGCCACTACCCGGCCGAGCACCGGCCCGATCTCATCTACGCCGCCTTCCACCGCTTCTTCCACGGTGAGCCCGTGACATGAGCGTGCAGGTGGTGACGGCGGCGGCGGCCAAGGCCCGCCTGCATGCCGGCGAGGAAATCGCTTTCCTCGATGTGCGCGAAGCGGCGGCGTTCGGCGAAGGGCATCCGCTCTTCGCCGTCCCCTGCCCGTTCAGCCGGTTGGAAACCACCGCAATGGTGCTGGTGCCCCGCGCCGACTGTCCGGTGCTGCTGATCGACGATGGCGACGGCATCGCAAACAGGGCCGCGGAGCGGCTGGCGGCCTGCGGCTACACCGACGTCGCGTGCATCGAGGGTGGTCTGCCCGCATGGGCGGCGGCGGGCCTCGGCGTCTTCGCCGGGGTCAACGTGCCGAGCAAGACGCTCGGCGAGTTGCTGGAACACGACCACCGCCCGGCGATGATCGACGCCGCGACGCTGGCGGGCTGGCGCCGCGAGGGACGCACCCACGCCTTCTTCGATGCGAGACCGCCGGCCGAATACGGCAAGATGCGGATCGAGGGCGCGCGCTGCGTGCCGAACGGCGAACTCGCCCACCGGGTCGATGTCGCCGTGGCGGATCCGGCGACGCCGATCGTCATCACCTGCGCCGGGCGCACGCGCGGCATCGTCGGCGCGCTGACGCTGCGCGCCATCGGCGTGCGCAACCCGGTCTATGCGCTGGAAAACGGCACGCAGGGCTGGGCGCTTGCCGGTGAGCCGCTGGACCGTGGCGCCGCGGCCGAGCCGCTCCCCTCGCTCGATGCGGCGCAGGCCGCGGCCAGCCGCGCGCGGGGGCAGCGCCTCGCCGCCGCCGCGCAGCTGCCGCGCATCGCCCTGGCGGAGACGGAGGCAATGCTGGCGCAGGCGGGGCGTACCACCTTCCTGTTCGACCTGCGCAGCCCCGGGGAACGGGACGCGCGGCCGGTGCCCGGCGCGGTCCCGGTGCTCGCCGGCCAGCTGATCCAGGCGACCGACCACTATGTCGGCGTCCGCCATGCCCGGCTGATCCTGATGGACGACACCGGGCTGCGCGCGGCGCTCGCCGGGCTTTTCCTACGTGCGCTCGGCTTCGAGGTGCAGATCCTGGCGCTCGACGAAGCGCCGGGCGCGCCCGCTTCTGTCGCGCCCACCCCGGCGCTTCGTGCCCCGGCGGCGGCGCCAACGGTCGACGCGCGGGCGGCCTGGGCGCTCGCTCAGAGCGGCGTTCCGGTGCTCGACCTGCGCAGTTCCACCGAATGGGAGGCCTGGCGGCTCGACGGCGCGCGCTGGGTGCTGCGTGGCGACGTTCCCGCCGCCCTCCCCAGAGGCGCGCGGCGGGCGATCCTGCTCGGCGATGCGACGGCCGTCGCGGCGGCTGCCTGCGAGCTGAAGGCGGCGGGCGTCGCCGCACTCTGGCTGCCGGCCGACATCGACGCCTTCGCGCAGGCGGGATGGCCGGTGGACCGCGTGCGCCGGCGCATGAGCCGCGAGGACGCCCGCGACCGGGTCTGGTTCGTCCATGACCGGCACGACGGCAATGCCGAGGCCTCCCGGCAGTATCTCGCCTGGGAGATGGGTCTCGTCCACCAGCTCGATGAGGCCGAACGTGCCGCCTTCGGCTGGGTGCCGGTTCCCGCACCGGCCTGACGGCACCGGCGCCGCGTTCCCGAGAAACCCCTTCCGCCCCTGGCGGAGGGGGTTTTCTTTTGCGGCAGCCCGGCGGCCGTCATCGCCGCCCGCAGAGGGCCATCCCGCACGCAAAGAGGAAGGGCGGGTTCGCACCCGCCCTTCCCAAGGTCGCCAGAGGTGAGGAGATCAACCCTTGCTCGGCGTCGTGTGTGCTGTGCCGGCTTCGGCCTGGAGCCGCCGCATCGCTTCCGCCTCGGCCGCCTCGGCACGGTTCTGCTTGCGCTTGCCCCATGCGGTCATGGCGAGGGAGGCGAACATCACCGCGAAGATCGCCATCGCGCCGGGCCGCTCCAGTATGTAGAGCAGGTTGCCGCCGGAAAGCTGGTAGGAGCGCAGGAACTCCGTCTCCAGCATGCGCCCGAGCAGGATGCCCACCACGACCGCCGCAACCGGATACTGGTAGCGGTTGAGGGCGTAGCCGATCAGGGCGAAGACGAACAGCGTGATCGGGCCGGCCGCCTCGCCCGTCACCGCAAAGGTGCCGAGGGTGGCGACGACGAGGATCGCCGGCAGCACGTAGCGGGTACGCACCTTCATGATGTTGGAGGCGACGTAGATGAAGCCGATGCCCACCGCCAGCAGCACCACCGCCTGGACGATGTTGTTGAGGATGATGGCATAGACCATCGGCTTCTGGTTCTCGATGAAGCTCGGGCCGGGCACGATGTTGTGCATCATGAAGGCCGCGATCAGGATCGCCGTCGCGCCGCCGCCGGGGATGCCCAGCGCCAGCATGGTGGCCATGGAGCCGCCCTCGCCGCTCGCCACCGCCGATTCCGCCGCGATGACGCCCTTCGGGTTGCCCTTGCCGAAGGTCGCGCTGTCCTTTGCGGTGCGCTTGGTCTCGGCATAGGCGATGAGGTTGCCGATGGACGAGCCGACGCCCGGCACGGCACCGATGATGATGCCGATGATGGAGCCGCGCACCAGCACGCCGGGATAGCGCATCGTGCCCCAGCAGCCCTTGAGGATCTTACGCAGGCTGACCTCACGCGAGCCCTCAGCCTCGATGATGTAATCGCGGCTGGCGAGGCTGAGCAGTTGGCTCGCCGCCAGCAGCCCGATCATGGCCGGGATCGGCGCGATGCCGTCGAGCAGCACCGGCAGGCCCAGCGTGCCGCGGGTGAAACCGGCGGTGTTCATGCCCACCGTGCCGAGCAGGATGCCGAAGGCGGCCGCCAGAAGGCCCCGGCTGATATAGGCGGAGCCGAGCGAGCCGAGTAGCATCATGCCCCATATCGCCACCGCGAACATTTCGACCGGCCCGATTCTCAGCACGACATCGGCCAGCGGCTCGATGACGAGCAGGAGCAGGACATAGCCGGCGATGCCGCAGAGGGTGGACGCGAACAGCGCGTAGCCGAGAGCCTCGTTGTGCTCGCCCTTCTGCGACATGGCATAGCCGTCGAAGGTCGTCGCGAAGGAGGATGGCGAACCCGGTATGTTCATCAGGATCGCCGGTACCGACCCGCCGAACCCCGCGCCGGTATACACCGAGGTGAGGAAGACGATGGCGGAGAAGAAGTCCATGTAGAGCGACATCGGCAGCACGATCGCCATGGCCATGGTGATCGAAATGCCGGGAATGGCGCTGAAGACGAGGCCAACGACGAGGCCGGGGACGATCCAGCCCCAGGACCCGGCCGATGTGAACATGATGCCGAGGGCATCATTGAAGGCGGTAAAGTCGATCATCGGACGCGCCTCACAGCAGGGTCGTGTGCATGGGATAGGAGATGAGGGCGCGGAAGCCGTAGATCGTGACCAGTGTCACCGCCAGCGAGAAGAGGAACAGGTGCAGCGGCCGACGCTCGCCGCAGACCGCCATCGCCGCCGCCGCGAACAGGAAGATCGCGATGTCGAAGCCGATCACGTCGAGCAGGAACACCATCAGCCCCAGCGACACGCCGAGCGCCGCCATGCGGATGACGTCCGCGCGGTCGGTGGAGAGCTTGACCGCGAAGGGATCGACCTCGGCCTCGGCGGTATCGGGCCTGGCGGCCTGCCGCTCGTCCACCTTGTGGAAGCACTGCGGCAGGATGAACAGGTACATGGCCAGCGCGAAGATCGCCACCGGCTGCACCAGAAGAAGGTTGTTCACGCTCAGCGAGACGCTGCGGGTATCCATGAGATACCAGAAGACGACGGCCGCGATGAACGTGATGAGCGCGAGATGGCCATAGTCGATGGCATAGCTTTGCCGACCGATGCGCATCTTCATCTCCATACGTCAGAGGAGGGAGAACGAAGGCGGGCGCGACGTGCCGGCCCGCCTTCCATTGATGCGGCCTACTTCAGCAGGTCTACGTATTTCGCCATCTTGGCGGCGTTGTCGAGATAGGCCTTGTCGGACTCCTCGGGGCCGTACCACTCGGTGGCCAGGTCCTGGAGCTTCAGCGTCTCGATCGCCTTCGGGTTCTTGCTGGCCTTCTCGACCGCCGCGACGAGGGTCTTGTAAATCTCCGGCTGCTCGTTGCGCAGCTTCGTGGTCACGGCCCAGCCGCGCTGCGAGCCCTCGACGAAGTCGGTCTTCACGCTGGCACCGATCAGCGGCGCGCTGGGGAACCAATCCACCGTCTCCGCCGCGAAGATGGCCAGCGGGCGGATCTTCGTCTCGAGCGGCAGGAAGCCCTCGCCGCCGACAAAGCCAACATCCACCTGCGCGCCGGCGGTGGCGTTGCGGGCCGGGCCGCCGCCGTCATAGGTGACGATGCGCAGCTTGCCCGGATCGATGCCGGCAGCCTGGAAGGCGAGCACCATGTTGGCGTAGTCGGCGGAGGCCGGCTGCACGCCGATGCTGAGGCTGGAGGGATCCTTCTTCAGCTTCTCCAGCACCTCGGCAAAGGTCTTCACCGGCCCGCCGGAGGAGGTCGCCGCCAGCGTGTAGTCACGCGACGGCAGGTTGATCATCGAGAAGTCCTCGACCTTGTAGGGCGCATTCTGCAGCAGCACGGTGAGCGGGATATAGGGCGCCGCCGAGGTGCACAGGATCGAATAGCCGTCGGCCGGCTGGTTCAGCGCGTAGGAATTGCCGAGCTGGGTGCCGGCGCCGGGCTTGTTGACGATGACGAGCGGCTGGCCAAGCTCCTGCTCCAGATAGGGCATGAAGGCGCGCGACAGACGGTCATTGTAGCCGCCGGTGGCGAAGGGCACGATCACGTTGATCGGACGGCTCGGATAGGCCGCGGCGCGCAGGATGGACGGCATGGCGACCATGCCGGAGGCCACGGCAACGCCGCCCGCCGAAATCTTGAAGACGTCTCTGCGTGTGAAATCTGTCATGTTTTCCTCCCGCCGTTCCATCTGGATGCTTCGGCCGGCGGCCCGGGGCGGCCGACACGTGTGGATTAGGCGAGGGAAGACTGTCCCGCCTCCCGTCAACTGTCAACAGATTTGCGGACGAGTTGATCGGTGC
>JAEYTJ010000078.1 GCA_023434095.1 Pseudomonadota bacterium
CCACAGCTCCGCCACATCGGCGACATTGATGTCGAAACGTTCGTCATCGGCCAGCTTGTCGGAGTTGCGGCCGCGCATGATGTCGAAGCCTTCGGCATAGGCCTGCATCAGCCCGTATTCGATGCCGTTATGCACCATCTTGACGAAATGGCCGGAGCCGGCCGGGCCGCAATGCATGTAGCCGTGCTCGACGCGCGCATCGCGGTCCTCGCGGCCGGGCGTGCGGGGAATGTCGCCCAGTCCCGGGGCGAGGGCGGCGAAGATCGGGTCGAGCCGGTCCACCGCTTCCTTCGGGCCGCCGATCATCATGCAATAGCCGCGCTCAAGGCCCCACACGCCGCCAGACGTGCCGACATCGATATAATGCAGCCCCTTGGGCTCCAGCTCGGCCGCGCGGCGGATGTCGTCCTTGTAGAAGGTGTTGCCGCCATCGATGATGGCATCGCCCGGCGCCAGCAGACCGGCGAGGGTGGCGATGGTGCTCTCGGTCGGCCCGCCGGCGGGCAGCATCACCCAGATAGCGCGCGGCGCGTCCAGCTTGGCGACGAGATCGGCGAGGTCGGCGGCGGGCCGGTTGCCTTCGCCGCCCAGCTCGGTCACCGCCGCCTCGTTGCGGTCCCATACCACGCAGTCATGTCCCGCCTTGGTGAGGCGACGCGCGATATTCCCACCCATGCGGCCGAGGCCAATGATTCCGAGCTGCATCTGCTTCTTCTCCCCGATACGACGCCATCCGCCCGCGATTCCCGCGCAGGAGGGGCCGGCGCCCGCTGCATTCAAGCCGAACGTCTAGGCCAAGCCTATGCCGACCATGCGACAATTGGAACGGGCCGGGCGCGAATGCGCCCGCATTCGACGTCGGCGGGGGGCAGCTGCCTTCAGGAGGAGAACTCGGTTTCGTGCTTCAGCACGTCCTCGGCCTCGGGATTGAGCGGACGGGCGGGCCGCTCGGGCGCGACCAGCGGCTCGGGTTCGAGCGGCAGCGGTCCGCGGTCCTCCCCCTCGGCGAGCTGCCGGCGCAGCCGCTCCAGATCGCGCTGGCGCACATCGGCCACCGTCGCCTGCGCCGTGGCGGCATCGATGCCGTTCGCGCGCAGGGCGGCCTCGCCGAAGGCCAGAGCGGATTCGAAGGTCTCGCGGATTTCGAAATCAACCCCGCGCCCGCGCAGTGCGACGGCATGGGTGCGGTCATAGGCCCGCGCGTGGAGGCGCACATCCGGCATGTTCTGGCGGATGATCTCGACGATGCGGTCGGTGGTCTCGCTGCGGTCGACGCAGACGGCGACCACGCGCGCCCGCTCCGCGCCCGCAGCCCGCAGCACGTCGAGCCGCGTGCCGTCGCCGTAGAAGATGCGGAAGCCGAAGCGGCCCGCGCTCTGGATCATCTCGACGTCATTGTCGATGATCGTCACTTCCAGCCCGCGCGCCAGCAGGCATTGCGAGACGATCTGGCCGAAGCGGCCGAAGCCGACGACCAGGACCGAGCCGTGGGCGTCGCTGAAATCCTCGTCCGGCAGGGTCGCGGCGCGCTGGTCCAGCCGGCGGGCGAGCTGCTCGCCGATGAGCGCCACCGGCGGGCCGAGCAGCATGGTCATGGCAGCGCAGGCGACCAGCATGTCGGACTGGCGCGAATCGATCAGACCCAGGCTGAGGGCGAGCGGAAACAACACGAAGGAGAACTCCCCCGCCGGGGTCAGCACGGAGGCGGAGCGCACCGCGTCGGCGCGCGTGCTGTCGGAGAAACGGAACACCGCCCAGACGGAGACCGCCTTGACCAGCGTGACCATCAGCGTGCCGACGATGAGCAGCCCGGCATTCGCGAGAACCACGTCGAGGTTCATCGACATGCCCACACCCATGAAGAACAGGGCGATGAGCAGGCCGCGAAACGCTTCGATATTGGCTTCCAGCTCGTGGCGGAAATTCGATTCCGACAGCATGACGCCGGCAAGGAACGCGCCCAGCGCCATCGACATGCCGGCCGCCGCCATCAGTGCGCCGGCGCCGAGCACGACGAGCAGCGCCGCCGCCGTCATCACCTCGCGGGCGCCGGAGCGGGCCAGGATACGGAACAGCGGGGTCAGCAGATAGCGGCCGGCGCCGATGATGAGCAGCATCGCGCCGACGATGATCGCCACATGCTCGGCCGAGTCGAGAAAGCTGTAGTCCTCATGCGTGCCCTGGCCGAGAAAGGGCAGCAGGGCGAGCAGCGGCACGATCGCCATGTCCTGGAACAGCAGCACGCCAAAGGCGCGCTGACCGTAGGGCTGGGCGAGCCCTCCCTTCTCTTCCAGCAGCTGCAGTGCGATCGAGGTGGCCGACAGCGCCAGCGCCATGCCGGCGACCAGCGCGCCGCGCCAGGCGAAGTCGCGGGCAGCGTAGTGGCTGAGCAGGGCGATGGCGGCGCCGGTGAACAGCAGCTGCGCGGTGCCGAGGCCGAAGATCGCCCGCCGCAGCGCCAGCAGGCGCGAGAACTGCAGTTCCAGCCCGATGATGAACAGCAGCAGCACCACGCCGATCTCGGCGACGGTGATGATGCGCTCGGGGTCGTCGAAGGCGCCGAGGCCGGAGGGGCCTATGGCGACGCCGGCGAGGAGATAGCCGACAATGGGCGACAGGCCGAGCCGGCGCGCCACCGGAACGGCGATAACGGCGGTGGCGAGGAACACCAGCGCCCCCAGCAGCAATCCATGTCCGTCTTCATGCATGGACCCGCCATCCTCCGCGCGCGCTTCCCGCCCCTCACAGTAGAGGATCGGATGACGCGCGCCGATGGCGGAAGCGTGATGGAAAGGCGAAGATTCGGCGCGGAACCGGGTCGATCGCACGAAATCGTGCGTCGGCGAAACCGTTGGCCGAACATGACCTTAGGGAAGTTCACGATCCTGCGGACCCGGCGACGGAAGGCCGGCTACGCCGCAGCGGCGTCGCGGGCCCTCGCCGTGCGCGGAGGCCTCAGTGGTGATGGGCGGTCGGGCCGGGAATGTCGTGGGTCGGGCGCGCGAGCGGAATGGTGTCGCGGGAGACCGGCGGCAGCGACTTCAGGGCTTCGAGCACGTGCGGCGCCAGCCCTTCGCCACCCGCGGCGATATGGTCCTCGATGCGCGCGCGCATGCGCGGATCCCAGAAATCCTTGACGTGCTTGGCCACGCCCTTGACCGCCCGCTCATGGCCCTGCGGCTCGAAGAACTTGCCGATCTGGTTCGCCATGTAGACCAGACGCTCCATCGTGTTAGCCGACATGGGCGATACGCTCCTTCTCTGCCCCGTCCAGCACGATGCGATGGGGGTGGGTGAATACTTCAAAACCGTCGTCGCGGGCAATGGCGACGAGGGTGATGCCGGCCTTCTCCGCCGTGCGGATGGCGAGCGCGGTGGGCGCCGAGACCGCCACCAGCACCGAAGCCCCCAGCATGGCGGTCTTCTGCACCATCTCGATCGACACCCGGCTGGTCAGCAGCACGAGGCCGCCTTCCGCCGCATGCCCCTCGCGAACGAGATGGCCGACGAGCTTGTCGAGCGCGTTGTGGCGCCCGACATCCTCGCGCACCGCCACCAGCCCGGTGGTCGGCTCCCAGAAGGCGGCCGCATGCACGGCACGGGTCTGGTGGTTCAGCGTCTGCGCCGGCGGCAGGGCGGCCACGGCGCGGGAAATCTCAGCCGTGGTGAACCGCGCCCCGTCGGACACGCGGCGCGCGGGCTTCACCGCCAGTTCCAGGCTTTCCACGCCGCACAGGCCGCAGCCGGTGGGTCCGGCGATCTGGCGGCGGCGGGCGACCTGCTCGCCCGCGCGCGCCTCGTTGAGCCAGAGGCGGATCTCGACGCCAACGGCACCGTCCGCCTCGTCGAATTCCAGCGTCTCGATCTGCTCGACGTCGGAAAGCGCGCCGATGACACCTTCGGTCAGGCTGAAGCCATAGCCGAAATCCTCGAGATCGGCCGGCGTCGCCATCATCACGGCATAGGTGGAGCCGTTATGGACGATGGCGACGGGCGTCTCCTCGGGGATCGCCCGCTCGCCCTCCACCGCCCCCTTGGAGGTGACGGTGAGGCGCGCAACGCGGGCGACCGGCGCGATCATCGACGCAGCGTCCCGCTCACTCCGCCGCGACCGCGATCCGGCGGCTCTGGCGGGTGAACTCGTCATAGTCCTCCTGCCACTCGGACGGACCGTTGGAGCGGGCGATCTGCACCGCCGTCACCTTGAACTCGGGGCAGTTGGTCGCCCAGTCCGAGAAGTCGGTGGTGACGACGTTCGCCTGCGTCGTCGGGTGGTGGAAGGTGGTGTAGACGACACCCGGCGCCACGCGATCGGTGATCTGCGCGCGCAGGGTGGTGGAGCCGGCGCGGCTGTCGATGCGCACCCAGTCGCCGTCGCGCACGCCGCGCTGCTCGGCGTCGTGCGGGTGGATTTCCAGCACGTCCTCGGGATGCCAGGCCACGTTCTCGGTGCGGCGGGTCTGCGCGCCGACATTGTAGTGGCTGAGAATGCGACCGGTGGTCAGCAGCAGCGGGAAGCGCGGGCCAGAACGCTCGTCGGTCGGCACATATTCGGTGACGACGAACTTGCCCTTGCCGCGCGCGAAGCCACCGATGTGCATGATCGGCATGCCCTCGGGATTGGCGTCGTTGCAGGGCCACTGCACCGAGCCCATCTCGTCCAGCTTCTTGAACGACACGCCGGCGAAGCTCGGGGTGAGCGCGGCGATCTCGTCCATGATCTGCGAGGGATGGCTGTAGTTCCAGTCGAGCCCGATGGCGCGGGCCAGCATCTGGGTCACTTCCCAGTCGCCATAGCCGTTCTTCGGCGCCATCACCTTGCGCACGAGCTGGATGCGGCGCTCGGCGTTGGTGAAGGTGCCGTCCTTCTCCAGGAAGGTGCAGCCCGGCAGGAAGACATGGGCATAGGCGGCGGTCTCGTTCAGGAACAGGTCCTGCACGATCACCAGCTCCATCGCCGCGAGGCCGGAGGCGACGTGATGCGTGTCCGGGTCGGACTGCAGGATGTCCTCGCCCTGGATGTAGATCGCCTTGAACGTGCCGTCGACGGCGGCGTCCAGCATGTTGGGGATGCGCAGGCCCGGCTCCGGGTCGAGCGGACGGCCCCACATCGCCTCGAAGGTGGCGCGGGTCGCGTCGTCGGAAATGTGGCGGTAGCCCGGCAGCTCATGCGGGAACGAGCCCATGTCGCACGAGCCCTGCACGTTGTTCTGGCCGCGCAGCGGGTTCACGCCGACGCCGCGGCGGCCGATATTGCCGGTCGCCATGGCGAGGTTGGCGATGGCCATGACCGTCGTCGAACCCTGCGAGTGCTCGGTGACGCCGAGGCCGTAATAGATCGCCGCATTGCCGCCGGTCGCGTAGAGCCGGGCCGCGCCGCGGATCTGCTCGGCCGGCACGCCGGAGAGCTTCTCAACTTCCTCGGGCGAGTGGCGCGGATCGGCGACGAACTCGGCCCAGTCCTGGAATTCCTCCCAGTCGCAGAACTGGCGGACATATTCCTCGTTCACCAGCCCCTCGGTCACCACGACATGGGCGAGCGAGGTGACGATGGCGACGTTGGTGCCCGGCTGCAGCGGCAGGTGGAAGTCGGCCTTGATGTGGGGTGAGCGCACCAGATCGATGCGGCGCGGATCGATCACGATCAGCTTCGCGCCCTCGCGCAGGCGCTTCTTCATGCGCGAGCCGAACACCGGGTGGCCGTCCGTCGGGTTGGCGCCGATGACCAGGATGACGTCGGAATCCTCGACCGAATCGAAGTCCTGCGTGCCCGCCGAAGTGCCGAAGGCCTGGTTCAGGCCGTAGCCGGTCGGCGAGTGGCAGACGCGGGCACAGGTGTCGACATTGTTGGTGCCGAAGCCCGCGCGGATGACCTTCTGGACGAGATAGGCTTCCTCATTGGTGCAGCGCGAGGAGGTGATGCCGCCGACCGACTTGCGGCCATAGGTGTCCTGGATGCGCTTCAGCTCGGAGGCGGTGTAGGCGATCGCCTCCTCCCAGGACACTTCCCGCCACGGCTCGGTGACCTTGGAGCGGATCATCGGCTTGAGGATGCGGTCCTGGTGCATGGCGTAGCCCCAGGCGAAGCGGCCCTTGACGCAGCTATGGCCGCGATTGGCCTTGCCGTCCTTCCACGGCACCATGCGCACCACTTCCTGGCCGCGCATCTCCGCCTTGAAGGTGCAGCCGACGCCGCAATAGGCGCAGGTCGTCACCACCGAATGCTCCGGCGTGCCGATGTCGATCAGCCGCTTCTCGGAGAGGGTGGCGGTCGGGCAGGCCTGCACGCAGGCGCCGCAGGACACGCATTCCGAGGTCAGGAAGGCTTCCGACTGGCCGGGCGACACGCGGCTGTCGAAGCCGCGGCCGGAAATGGTCAGCGCGAAGGTGCCCTGCACTTCCTCGCAGGCGCGCACGCAGCGATTGCAGACGATGCACTTGGCCGGATCATAGGTGAAGTACGGGTTCGACTCGTCCTTCGGCATCAGCAGCTCGGAGGAGGGAGCGAAATGGTTCGCGCCTTCCATGCCATAGCGCACTTCGCGCAGGCCGACCGCGCCGGCCATGTCCTGCAGCTCGCAGTCGCCATTGGCGGCGCAGGTCAGGCAGTCCAGCGGGTGGGCGGAGATGTAGAGCTCCATCACGCCCTTGCGCAGCTGGGCGAGCCGCGGCGTCTGGGTGTGGACCTTGATCCCCGGCGCCACCGGCGTGGTGCAGGAGGCCGGGGTGCCGTTGCGGCCCTCGATCTCGATCAGGCAGAGGCGGCAGGAGCCGAACGCCTCCAGCGAATCGGTGGCGCAGAGCTTGGGAATCTGCGTCCCCATCTCCATCGCCGCGCGCATGATGGAGGTGCCTTCCGGCACGGACACTTCCATCCCGTCAATGGTGAGGGTCACCATCTTGTCGGTCTTGGGAGCCGGCGTACCGTAGTCGATCTCATGGATGAGAGACATGATGCGTCCTCCTCATTCGGCGGCTTCGAGGCGGCGCGGGGGTGCGCCGAATTCCTCGGGGAAATGGTTCAGCGCACTCAGCACCGGATAGGGGGTAAACCCGCCGAGGGCGCAAAGGGATCCGAGCTTCATGGTCTGGCACAGGTCGGTGAGTGTCGCGAGATTGGCCTCGACGCGCTCACCGGCGATGATCCTGTCCATCAATTCGACGCCGCGCGTCGAGCCAATGCGGCAGGGCGTGCACTTGCCGCAGCTTTCCACGGAGCAGAACTCCATGGCGAAGCGCGCCATCTTGGCGAGGTCGGCGCTCTCGTCGAACACGACGATGCCGCCATGGCCGATCAGCGCGTCCTTGGCCGCGAAGGCCTCGTAGTCGAAGGGCAGGTCGAACTGCCAGGTCGGCACATAGGCGCCAAGCGGGCCGCCGACCTGCGCGGCCTTCACCGGCTTGCCGGTGGCGGTGCCGCCGCCGATGTCGTTGATCAGCTCGCCCAGCGTGATGCCGAAGGCGGTCTCGAACAGGCCGCCGAACTTCACATTGCCGGCGATCTGGATCGGCATCGTGCCGCGCGAGCGGCCCATGCCGAAATTGGCGTAGAACTCGCCGCCATCGGCCAGGATATGCGGCACGGCGGTCAGCGAGAGCACGTTATTGATGACGGTCGGCTTCTGGAACAGACCCTTATGCGCCGGCAGCGGCGGCTTGGCGCGCACCGTGCCGCGCTTGCCTTCCAGGCTGTCCAGCAGCGCGGTTTCCTCGCCGCACACATAGGCGCCGGCGCCCATGCGCACTTCCATGTCGAAGCTGTAGGGCGAACCGGCGATGTTGGTGCCGAGCATGCCGTTGGCGCGGGCCACCTCGATCGCCTTCTCCATCGCCCAGATGGCGTGGGGGTATTCCGAGCGGGTGTAGACATACCCCTTGGTGGCGCCCACCGCGATGCCGGCGATGGTCATGCCCTCGATCAGCTCGAAGGGGTCGCCTTCCATGATCATGCGGTCGGCGAAGGTGCCGCTGTCGCCTTCGTCGGCGTTGCAGACGATGTATTTGCGGTCGGCCTTGGCGTCCGCCACCGTCTTCCACTTGATGGCGGTCGGGAAGCCGGCGCCGCCGCGGCCGCGCAGGCCGGACTTCTTCACTTCCTCGATGATGTTGGACGGGCCGAGCTGCAGCGCGCGCTCCAGACCCTTGTAGCCGCCATGGGCGCGGTAATCGGTATAGGAGGCCGGGTCGATGATGCCGCAGCGGGCGAAGGTGAGGCGCGTCTGCTTGGCGAGGAACGGGTGCTCCTCGGGCTTGCCGATACGCAGCGCGTGGTCGCCGCCCGTCAGGAAGCCGGCCGCGAACAGGCCCTCGACATCGCCGGCATCGACCGGACCATAGGCGATCCGGCCTTCGGCGGTGACGACCTCTACCATCGGCTCCAGCCACAGCATGCCGCGCGAGCCGTTGCGGACGATCTCCACCGGCTGGCGCGCCGAAAGCGCCGCGGCGGCGATCGCCTCGGCCACCTCGTCGGCGCCGCAGGCGATGGCGCAGGCGTCCTTGGGAACGTAGATACGAATGGTCCCGGCAGTGGTGCTCATGACTGGGCCTCCGAGATCAGGGCATCGAGCCGGCGCTCGTTGAGCCGCGCGACGATCCGGCCGTCCAGCATGGCGGAAGGGGCGGTCGCGCACAGGCCGAGGCAATAGATGGGCTCGACGGTGACGCGGCCATCCGCCGTGGTCTCGCCCAGCTTGCAGCCCAGCTTGTGCTCGGCGTGCTCGGCCAGCGCATCGCCACCCGCCGCCTGGCAGGCCTCGGCGCGGCAGAGCTTCAGCACGTGGCGGCCGGCGGGCTCGTGACGGAAATCGTGATAGAAGGTCACCACGCCGTGAACTTCGGCGCGCGAGACGTTCAGCTTCTCGGCCAGCATCGGCACGACGGCGTCGGGAACGTGGCCGAACGTCTCCTGCACCGCGTGGAGCATCGGCATCAGCGGGCCTTCCAGATGAGCGAACTCATCGATGACCGCGCGGGCGCGCTCGTCGCTCCAGGGTTCGTAATGCGGCATTTCTCCCGTAGCCTTCTTTTAGAATTTTCCAAAGGTAAGGATGGTACGCGCTGACTTTGAAATCAATTCAGGTGTTCCGTGCCACGATAGAATTTCTCTATCATCAATCAGGCCGGTGCTCTCTTAACGTTCCGTTCATGTTCCTGCCGGTTTGTTCCCTTATTGTTCTTGACGGGCCGGTCTTAGCCCGTATTCTGCCACCGACAGGCGCGCGCCGGGGATGGGCGCCGCGACTCCCGAAGGAGGGCGCGATGGTCCAGCGTGTGGCGACGGTGGCGTTCGAAGGTGTCGAGACCCGCCCGGTCGACGTTCAAGTTCAGGTGAGCCCGGGCCTGCCGGCCTTCAACCTCGTCGGCCTGGCCGACAAGGCGGTCACCGAGGCCAAGGAGCGGGTCCGCGCCGCCCTCACCGCGTCGGGCCTTGCGCTGCCGGCCCGGCGCATCACCGTCAACCTCGCCCCCGCCGATCTTCCGAAGGAAGGCAGCCATTACGATCTGCCTATCGCCCTCGGGCTGATGGCGGCGATCGGCGCCATCGGGCCGGAAGCGCTGGACGGCTTCACCGTTGTCGGCGAGCTGGCCCTCGACGGGCGCATCGCCGCCGTCTCCGGCGTGCTGCCGGCCGCCATCGGGGCGAATGCCCGCGGCCACGGTCTCATCTGCCCGGAGGCGTGCGGGCCGGAGGCGGCGTGGGCGAGCCCCGACATGGCGGTGCTGGCGCCCCAGTCGCTGATCCAGCTGGTCAATCATTTCGCCGGCCGCCAGCTCCTCGCCCGTCCCGAGCCCCGGCTGGAAGCGGGCATCGCCCAGCTGCCCGATCTGGCAGATGTGAAGGGCCAGGAGACCGCGCGCCGCGCGCTGGAGATCGCCGCTGCCGGGCGCCACAACCTGCTTCTCAGCGGGCCGCCCGGAGCCGGCAAGTCGATGCTGGCGCAGCGCCTTCCCTCGCTGCTGCCGCCGCTCACCCCCTCCGAGTTGCTGGAAGTCTCGATGGTCGCCTCGGTGGCCGGCACCCTGCAGGGCGGGGCGCTGACCAGCCGCCGTCCCTTCCGTGCCCCGCACCACTCCGCCAGCATGGCGGCGATGGTGGGCGGGGGCATCAGGGCCCGGCCGGGCGAGGTGTCGCTCGCCCATAATGGCGTGCTGTTCCTCGACGAATTGCCGGAATTCGCCCCCGCCGTGCTCGATTCGCTGCGCCAGCCGCTGGAGACCGGGGAAGCGGTCATCGCCCGTGCCAACCACCGCATCTCCTACCCTGCCCGCTTCCAACTGATCGCCGCGATGAATCCCTGCCGCTGCGGCCGCGCCGGCGAGCCGGGGCAGACCTGCCGGCGGGGGCCACGCTGCGCGGCGGAGTACCAGGAGCGCCTGTCCGGACCGTTTCTCGACCGCGTCGACCTGCATCTCGACGTGCCGGCGGTGGCGGCGGTCGATCTCGTGCGTCCCGGCCCGTCCGAGCCGAGCGCGGCGGTCGCGCGGCGGGTGGCGCAGGCGCGCCTCCTCCAGCGCGAGCGCTTCCTCGCCCTCGGCCGGCCCGACCTGTTCACCAATGCCGAGGCCTCGGGCCCGATCCTCGAGGAGATCGCCACCCCGGACGCCGCCGGCACCGCCCTGCTGGCGGACGCGGCAAAGCTGATGCGCCTCTCCGCCCGCGGCTATCACCGGGTGCTGCGGGTGGCGCGCACCCTCGCGGATCTGGCGGGTGCCGAGACGGTCAGCCGGGGTCATCTGGCGGAGGCGCTCGCCTACCGCGCCGCCGCCGACCGCCACGCCGCCGCGGCCTGACGAAAGAACGGGCGGGGGCCCAGCCGGGGAAGGGCCTTGTTGTTTCATCCGACACCGCAAGAGGGGCAGCCGCTATCGCCGCCCAAGCCCCGCCGCATCGCCACGGGGCTGGACAGCTTCCGGTCCCCAGCCGGGCCTCGCGCCGCCCTCTGTCACATGAGCGTCCGAGAAATGTGATTCCTGTCACAAGACGCTATAGTGAAGGCAGCGTGGGGGACCGGACATGACGCAGCTGTTCGCCGAGGGGACTGTCGAGACACCGCCGGCCTCGCGGTTCGCCGCCTCGCTCGCCGCCCCCGGCCTCTCGGCGCTGCGCAGCTTCTTTACTCCTCGAACAGCCCTGCCCGGCGCCGCGCCGCTGCGTCTGGTGCCGGCCGCGCTTACCCCTTCGCGCCTGCTGCCGGCGCTGCGCTCCTATTC
>JAEYTJ010000099.1 GCA_023434095.1 Pseudomonadota bacterium
AAAGAGCACAGGTCACAAAACGACGCCGCCCGCGACAATGTCGCGGGCGGCTCCTCGGTTCTCGACGGCTGCGTGCCGCAGTCACACCTTGACCAGCGGCACCTTCGGCACTTTGGAGGTCCCAGGCTTCGACCGCTTTGCCGTGCCGCCGGCTGGCTTCTTTGCCTTGGCCGCCGGTGCCTTGCGGCGCGGCGGGCTCTTCGCCTCCGGCGGCTCGATCTTCTCCGGCTTAGGCGTGATCGGTCCTTCGGGGAACTCGAAGGCCAGCGCGCTCTCGCCTTCTTCGTCGGTCTGCAGCACGACGCGGACATGCCCGCCGTTGCGCAGCTTGCCGAACAGAACCTCGTCCGCCAGTGGCTTCTTGATGTGCTCCTGAATCACCCGGCCCATCGGCCGCGCGCCCATCTGCTGGTCGTAGCCGCGCTCCACAAGCCAAGCCGTCGCTTCGTCGGACAGCTCGATGGTGACGTTGCGATCCGCGAGCTGAGCCTCGAGCTGCAGCACGAACTTCTCCACCACCAGCGCGATGATCTCGTTGGTGAGGTGGGCGAAGGGGATGATGGCGTCGAGACGGTTGCGGAATTCCGGCGCGAAGAGGCGGTTGATTGCCTCGACATCGTCTCCCTCGCGCTTCGAACGCGTAAAGCCGAAGGCCGACTTCGACAGATCGGCGGCGCCCGCATTCGTCGTCATGATGAGGATGACGTTGCGGAAATCCACCTGCTTGCCGTTGTGGTCGGTCAGCTTCCCGTGGTCCATCACCTGCAGCAGGATGTTGAACAGGTCGGGATGCGCCTTCTCGATCTCGTCGAGCAGCAGCACGCAATGCGGATGCTGGTCGATGCCGTCGGTGAGAAGGCCGCCCTGGTCGAAGCCGACATAACCGGGAGGCGCGCCAATCAGCCGCGAGATGGTGTGCCGCTCCATGTACTCGGACATGTCGAAGCGCAGCAGTTCCACGCCGAGGCTGGAGGCCAGTTGCTTGGCCACCTCGGTCTTGCCGACGCCGGTCGGGCCGGAGAACAGGTAGGAGCCGATAGGCTTCTCCGGCTCGCGCAGGCCCGCCCGTGCCAGCTTGATCGCCGAGGCCAGCGCCTCGATCGCCTTGTCCTGGCCGTAGACCACACGCTTCAGCGTGGTTTCCAGCGCCGAGAGAATCTCGGTGTCCGACTTGGAGACCGACTTCGGCGGGATGCGGGCGATGGTGGCGATGGTCGCCTCTATCTCCTTCACGCCAATGGTCTTCTTGCGCCGCCCTTCCGGCAGCAGCATCTGCGCTGCGCCGGACTCGTCGATGATGTCGATCGCCTTGTCCGGCAGCTTGCGGTCGTGGATGTAACGCGCGGAAAGCTCCACCGCCGCCTTGATGGCGTCGTTGGTGTAGCGCAGCCGGTGATAGTCCTCGAAATAGGGCTTGAGGCCCTTGAGTATCTCGATGGCGTCCGGGACCGTCGGCTCCGGCACGTCGATCTTCTGGAAGCGGCGGACCAGGGCGCGGTCCTTCTCGAAGTACTGACGGTACTCCTTGTACGTTGTCGAGCCGATGCAGCGCAGCGTGCCCGCCGCGAGGGCAGGCTTGAGCAGATTGGAGGCATCCATCGCCCCGCCGGAGGTCGCGCCGGCGCCGATCACCGTGTGGATCTCGTCGATGAACATGATGGCGTCGGGATAGGCCTCGATCTCCTTGACCACCTGCTTGAGGCGTTCCTCGAAATCGCCGCGATAGCGGGTGCCGGCGAGCAGCGCGCCCATGTCGAGCGAGAAGACAGTGGCCTTGGCGAGAACGTCGGGCACCTCGCCGGCGACGATGCGGCGCGCCAGCCCTTCGGCGATGGCAGTCTTGCCCACGCCCGGATCGCCCACGAAGAGCGGGTTGTTCTTGGAGCGGCGGCAGAGCACCTGGATGGTGCGCTGAATTTCGCTGTCGCGGCCGATCAGGGGGTCGATCTTTCCTTCGCGCGCCTTCTTGTTCAGGTTCACGCAATAGGCGTCGAGCGCATCGGCCTTCTTCTTGGTGTCCTCCCCGGTCTTCGTCTCCGTCTCCTCCTCGGCGCCGCGAACCGGTCGACTTTCCGACATGCCGGCGCGCTTGGCGATGCCGTGGCTGATGTAGTTGACGGCATCATAGCGCGTCATGTCCTGCTCTTGCAGGAAATAGGCCGCATGGCTCTCGCGCTCGGCGAAGATAGCGACCAGGACGTTTGCGCCGGTCACCTCCTCACGGCCGGAGGACTGTACGTGAATGACCGCGCGCTGGATGACGCGCTGGAAACCGGCCGTCGGCTTGGAATCCTCGCCGGCATCCTGGACGAGATTGTCGAGCTCGGTATCGATGTACTCGACCAGATTGCGGCGCAGCTTGTCGATGTCGACGTTGCAGGCGCGCATCACCGCCGCCGAATCCTGGTCGTCGACCAGGGAGAGCAGCAGGTGCTCAAGTGTCGCATATTCGTGGTGGCGTTCGTTGGCGAGCGCGAGGGCCCTGTGCAGCGACTGCTCGAGGCTTCGGGAGAAGGTGGGCATCGGGACCTCTTCGTTTAGCCGTCGCGGGGCGTCAATTCTTCTCCATGACGCACTGCAAAGGATGCTGGTGCTTGCGCGCGAAGTCCATCACCTGCGTGACCTTTGTCTCGGCCACCTCATAGGTGAAGATACCGCACTCCCCCACGCCATGCTGATGCACATGCAGCATGATCTGGGTCGCTTCCTCCCGGTTCTTGCTGAAAAAGTGCTCCAGCACATGCACGACGAACTCCATTGGCGTGTAGTCGTCGTTGACAAGGAGCACCCTGTAGAGATTGGGCCGCTTGACCTGCGGCTTGGTGCGCGTGATCACCGCCGTGCCGGGGGCGTTGTCCCCGCGGCGGCGACGCTCATCGTCAGCCATCAACGTCTCAGGCGACCGAAATTCGGCGTGGTCGGACATTCATGCATTCCCTAACCGGCGAACCGGTCTCCGACCGCTATAATATGTACGCGGCTCCGCTCACGCCAGAGGGGCCGGCGGAACCGGCTGTCGCATTACGGTGACAATTCGATGAGGCGGCGGGGGGCGGCCAACCGGCTGCGACGGACGTAAGCGGGCAGCAGGCCGGGTGGCCACAACGAAAAAGGCCCGGCATAGCGGCCGGGCCTTTTGAAATCGTGAAACAGCGCGAACTCCCGTTTCGCACCGTCCGCCCTACCGGACGCCTGTCCGGATCCTCAAGCCGCCCTGACGGCTCATTGGCCAGCCGTCACTTGGTGACGGCGACCTTGGCGAGGACGGTCTCGTACGGCTTGTAAGTTTCCTTGGCGAGGTCGGCATACAGCTCGCCCATCTTGGTCGCCTGCGCGACGAAGCTCTCATAGGCGCTCTTGAAATAGTCCGACTGGATCTCGACCGCCTTGTCCAGAGTCTTGGCGCCGAACAGCTTCTCGGCCGCAGCGGTGCTTTCCTCGAAGGACTTCTTCGAGTAGTCGGCCACTTCGACGGCGATCGTCTGGACGCCCTTGGACACGGTGCCGAAGCTCTTGACCGCGAGTTCGAGATTGTCCTTGCCGACCTTCTGGATGTCTTCAAAATTCTGCAGCATGAGCCCGCTCCTGTGGTGTTCGCTACGCGCGTCGCCGAACCGCCACACGCGCCCGCCCGGGAATTCTCCCTCGAATTTCTGTAATGCACCGCACCAAGATCGTCAAGAAATTTGTGCGTCGCAACATAGCCGCTTTCAGCGTGCAGGCTCGGCACCATCTTCACGCCATATCAACAGGGTTGATGAGCCTTCTTTACGACTCTGTAACCCTGCCCTTTTTAAGCTTTGGGAAGTGATGGTTCGGCAGGATTCCTTAACGGTCGAGGCCTTCGCCGGGGCGGCAGCGCCTTCCCCGCAGCGGCTTCCTTCCTGACGAACGGGTTGAGTTCCGGCATAGCTGCCGGCAGCGAGTAGCGGGACGAACAGATGCGGGTTCCGGAAATGGTCGGCACCACTTTCAAGCGTGCCGCCGTAGCGGTTTTGGCAATATCCCTTCTCGGAGCGGGCGTCGCGGAAGCGGCGGCGAAGAAGAAGAAAACCGTCCGCTCCAAGTCGGCGGTCACGCGCACCGTGGCGAGCACCGGCAACTGGCAGCGCGGCTACTCGCACATCGTCGTCGATGCCAACACCGGGCGCGTGCTCGACGCCGACAATGCCGACGCGTTGCGCCATCCCGCCTCGGTCACCAAGGTCATGACCCTCTACCTGCTGTTCGAACAGCTGGAGAGCGGTCGGATGAAGCTCAACACCCCGCTTCGGGTTACCCCCTACGCCGCCGCGCAACAGCCCTCCAAGCTGGGCGTCAAGGCCGGCTCGACCATCTCCGTCGAAGACGCCATCCAGGCACTGATCACCCGCTCCGCCAACGATGTCGCCGTCGTCGTGGCCGAGAATATCTCCGGCAGTTCTTCTTCCTTCGCCAATCTGATGACCCGTCGGGCCCGGCAGCTCGGTATGTCGCGTACCGTCTTCAAGAACCCCAACGGCCTGCCCAGCCCCGAGCAGGTCACGACCGCCCGCGATCTCGCCACGCTCGGCCGCGCCGTTCAGGAGCGCTTCCCCAAGTACTACGGCTATTTCGAGATCCGCAGCTTCCAGTACCGCGGCGTCGCCATTCGCAACCACAACCGACTGCTGGGCCGCGTCGATGGCGTCGACGGCATCAAGACGGGCTACACCAATGCCTCGGGCTTCAACCTGCTGACCAGCGTCAAGAAGAACGGGCGCTATGTCATCGCCGTGGTGATGGGCGGTTCCAGCGCCGCCTCGCGCGACAACCGCATGGTGGCGCTGATCGACCAGAATCTCGGCAAGGCCCAGTCCGGCCGCCAGATGGTTGCCCGCATGAGCAGCCCGCCGCCGGGCGCTTCTGCCGACGATGCCACCGGTCCCGTCGCGCTGGCCGAAGAGGCCCCGTCCGCGCCCAAGACCATTCCGGTGCCCGCCAGCAGCCCGCGCGTCGCCATGGCCTCGGCGGTTGCTGCCGTCCCCACGCCTGCGCCGTCCCCGGCCCGCCCGGCCCAGAGCGCGGCGAGCGCCGCCGACCCTAATGCTCCGCCGGTCGGCTCAGCGGCACCGATCGTCCCGGTCGCCGTGAAGACCGTGGCTGTCGCCCGTCCGAGCCAGCCGGTGGCGTCCTTCAGCAACCAGCCCGGCATTCTCGGCACGCTCTCCTTCACCAATAACGGCTTCATTTCCGAGGCCTCCGAAACCCCGGCCACCGCTCCGGCGCAGCACGCCATTCGTCAGCAGGTGCAGGTGGCGAGCGCCGGTCCGATCGCCATTCCCCGTCAGGATGCCGAGACGGCCGAGCAGTCCGCCGCGCCGCGTTCGGGATGGGCGATTCAGATCGGCGCCTTCGGTAGCGAAGCCGATGCCCGCGCACAGATCGCCAAGGCGCAGCAGAAAGCCGGCCGCGCCCTTGGCAAGGCCGATCCCTACACGGAACAGGCGGTGAAGGGCTCCACACGCATCGTACGCGCCCGCTTCGCCGGCTTCGACGCCGAATCCGCCGCGCGCAAGGCATGCGACGCCCTTAAGCGCAGCGACTTCGGCTGCATGGTGTTCCGCAACTAATCCGGGGGGATGGGTCAATGGCGGTCGAGCAGGACGTCCTTCGCTTCGTTCACCCGGGCAGCGAGATAGTTCGACCCGCCTTGGTCGGGATGGAGTTTCTTCATAAGGGAACGGTGAGCCTGGCGGATCTCGTCCGCCCCCGTTCCCGGCTGAAGCCCCAGGATCTGGTAAGCCTCCTCTTCCGTCATCGCGCCGCGGCGCGGCGGGTCAGCGCGCCTCCCGCCCGCATGGCCGTCCACGTTCTCACGCCAGCCGGGCGACCGGCGGTCAAGATAAGCTTCGAGTAGCTGGCGGCTCTCGACATCGACGTCGAGGGCGAGACGGGCAAGGCTGGGCACATCGAGCGTGTCGAGCGCGGCGCCGGCGAAGGAGCCGTTGATCACCTTGCCGGCAAGCCGCCCGCTGTCGTGGTCGAGCTCCATGTCGAGAAAGGCCGTCCGAACCGTCGACGTCCGCCCCTGGCTCGGCGTGCTGCGCCCGGCACCGAAGGTCTTGCGGATATCCCAGCCGAACAGCGACAGCCCGAAGATTCCAAGCGGCAGGGCCGTCTCGATATGCCCCCGCATGCCGAGAAAGCCGGCGACCAGGATGAGCGCCCCACCCCCGACCCTTCGGCCGAACTGGGCGAGCACCGCCGGGTTGGCGCGCCCGAAGGCCTTGAGCCCGTAATAGAGCAGCGCGACGATCGCCGCCCCGATCAGCAGATTGATCATCGCGTATCCTGCATGGCGGAAATCAGCCGGCGCGCGCCGGGCGACGCGCCGGCCAGCGCGGCCAGCGCCTTCGCCCCGCCGGCCGCATAGGAGGCGGCGGCCCGCAGCAGCGCCCGCAATTCGGCCGAGGCACCCGCGTCGAAGCGGCAATAGGCCCCCTTGGTCAGCCGCGCAATCTCCCGGAAAGCACGCTCGGCTCCGGGGTCGGCGCCCTCCTGGAACATGAAGGCGGGCACGCCGCGTAGCGCCAGCGGTCCGGCCTCGGCACAGAGCGTGTCGACGTTCTCCTCCATCGCGTCGCCCACGAACACCAAGGCACCGACTGGCCCCTTTGCCGCCTGCGAGGCCGCATGGTTCAGAACCCGGCTAATCTGGGTCCGCCCTCCCTGGCACTGGATGCGGGCCATCAACGCACCGAGCTTGCTGCCCTCGGTCATCCAGGGCGAAGCGCGGCACTCTCCAAGGCCACGGTAATAGACCAGCTGCATGTCGAGCCCACCGATTCGTGAGGCTTCCTCGAACATCTCAGCCTGAAGGGCACAGGCGAGATCCCAGGTTGCCTCCCGGCTCATCGTGGCGTCGAGACCGAAGATCAGGCGGCCGCGCCGCTCGGCCGTCAAAGGGGCACGCCGTTCCAGTTCGGCCAGGAACGCAGCCGCGTTGTCGGAAAGGCTCGCCGGTGCCGACGCGGCGCGGCGGACGGGAGAGTTTTTGTCGGCGGCCATGCGGATCCCTGCTGAAGATTCGGCGCGAGTGTAGCGGCGGAGCGGCCACGGCGAACAGGCCCGCTCGCCAAGGGTTGACCCTCGCAATAGTCTGCCACGCCGTCCGTTGACGGTCAGGGCTGCTCTGCTAGCTTCCGCGCCCCGAGCGAACGAGATTTCGTCATGACCGATGCACGCGCGATCCGCACAGTCCACACCGTAGCCGAGTTGCGCGCGCAGATTCGTAGATGGCGTGCAGTTGGGGAAACCATCGCGCTTGTTCCCACCATGGGTGCCCTCCATGCCGGACATGTGGCGCTGATGGAAGCGGCACGGGAGAGGGCGAGCCGCGTGGTGGTGACGATTTTCGTCAACCCGACTCAGTTCGCCCCTACCGAAGACCTCTCGCGCTATCCCCGGACGCTGGAGGCGGATCTCGACAAGGCGGAGGCGGCAGGGACCCATCTGGCGTTCGTTCCCGACGTCGCCGAGATGTACCCGGAGGGCTTCTGCACCACCGTGACGCTTACCGGTCCGGCGCTGGGCCTCGAGACCGACTTCCGGCCGACCCATTTCACGGGCGTCGCCACGGTGGTAACGAAGCTGCTGCTGCAGGCTCTTCCGGATACCGCCTTCTTCGGCGAAAAGGATTATCAGCAGCTGCAGGTCATTACCCGCTTGGCGCGCGATCTGGACCTGCCGATGGAGATCGTCGGGGTCCCCACTATTCGTGAGGCGGACGGGCTCGCGCTCTCCTCCCGCAACATCTATCTCTCAGAAGGCGACCGTGCCGCCGCCCCCGCCCTTTACCGGGCCTTATGCCACGCGGCACAGCGTATCGCACGGGACAAGCTCATCGATGCCGCGACCGCCGAGGCCCGTGCCGCGGTGATCGCCGCCGGCTTTGACCTCGACTATCTCGAAGCCCGTCACGCCGAGACGCTCGCCCCCCTCGCCTCGCCCAGCGAGGCCCCGATCCGCCTGCTGGTCGCGGCCCGGATCGGGGGGACAAGGCTTATCGACAACGTGGCCGTACCAGCGTGACCGTCAGGTCATCGTCACGTAGGCAACCGCCATCGCAACGATAACCAGCCCCAGGCTGATGCCAAGCACATAGCGCATCGGCTTCACTTCGACCGCCTGGCGCTCCTCGGTCTTGGCCTTCACCACGACCTCGCCATCCTCCACCACACGGCGGTCGTCCGAGTCGACGTGGGTCATTCCATCGTGGTTTGTCTGGCTCATTCCAACCGTCCTTTCGCTCATTCCGTAAGGAAATAACGTGCGAAAGGGGGATCGGGTCCCTCGGTCGTGCTACAGAAGTCCGAGCGAACGCAATTCGCGGCGGAGCTCATCCGGTAGCCTAGGTGCAGCACCGTCTCCCGCGAGGTCTAGGGGCGCCTCGTTGGCCGACAGGTAGCGCCATCCCTGAAACGGACGGTTCGGCCGCGGCTCGACGCGATGCACGGTCGGGTCGAGCACGAGATGGCAACGGCGGATGCCGTCGCCATCGACGAAAGGGCGGATGCCGGTCAGCACCTGCCGGCAGGCCACCTCGCCCTTTATCACCCAGTAAAGCGACCCACCGGACAGAAGCTCGGACACACGCGTCGGCACCATGCGGGTGGTGTGAACCTGTTCCGCCACCTCGCCGCGCCCGGTCTTTCCCGCAAGCGATTCGGCGATCCACGCTTCGAGATCCTCAATCGAGACGGCGCCGACGCAAAGTTTCAGCAGGTGGAGCGGCATGGCTGGGTCCGGGAAGGCGGGTTACGCCCTATACCCGCTTCACCACGGGCCAGTCGACCTCGTCTTCAGGCAAGGCGCCCGTTTCCTTCAGTGCCGCCTCCTTCCAGCCGACGAAGGCGGGGTGGGCATGGATCGCCTCGACATAGGCGCGGGCGACCGGACCGACATCGATGGCATAGGTGCGCAGGCGCGTCGCTACCGGCGCATACATCGCGTCAGCGCCGGAGAACGCGCCGAACAGGAAATCACCCCCGGCGCCGAAGCGGGCGCGTGCCTCGCTCCAGCGCCGCTCGATGCGCCGTACATCCTTCAGCGCCTCCTCGGGGAAAGCGCGCGGCTCGACGGGGCGCCACAGATTCATCGGAGCCACGCTGCGCAAGGCGCCGAAGCCGTTGTGCATTTCGGTGGCGAGAGAGCGCGCATAGGCACGGGCGGCCGGATCGCTCGGCCAGACACCCCTGTCAGGGAAGCGTTCGGCGAGATGCTCGAGAATGGCGCTCGACTCCCACACCACCGCTTCGCCGTCGATCAGCACCGGCACCTTGCCGGCGGGCGATCGGGCACGGATACGGTCCTTGAAATCGGGCGCATCAAGCGGGACGATGTCTTCCGCGAAGGGGATACCCAGCGCCGTCATCGCCAGCCATGGGCGAAGCGACCAAGACGAATAGTTCTTGTTGCCGATAATGAGCCTCAACATTGCGGCGACACTCCCTGTCCCGATTGTCAGGCGGGAGGTTCCGCTATTTGGCCAGGCGGTGCAAACGCAGGGCGTTGATCGTCGCCATCAATGCGTTTGATCGTCCGTAGCACTAACCGCTCCGGAAACGAAAACGGCCCGGCCATGCACGCCGAGCCGCGTACGCAACGGAGAGGTTCGGCGGCCCTGGGCCTTAAGGTCAACCAGCGGCGATCTGCGCCGCCTGGAAGCCCCCGAACAGGTAGATCAGGGCAATGGCCGTCAGGAACGCGGCGACAGCCCATCGGGCAACTCCCCAACAGGAGCGCTCGGGCATAGAATTCATGATGATCCTCGGAACGATACGTTCACCACGATGCGCCAACCGACCGTTCGGTTTAAGGGCGCGATCTGCAACAGTATTTAATAAAACGTTACGATGTTCGCAACCGCGAAATTGCCACATTCCGCCCCGGCCGATGCAGTGCAGCCCCGCTCTGGCTGCATGGCCCCCCTCGACAAGA
Source organism: Pseudomonadota bacterium (assembly GCA_023434095.1). GTDB lineage: Bacteria > Pseudomonadota > Alphaproteobacteria > Rhizobiales > Xanthobacteraceae > Ancylobacter. The sequence goes on from JAEYTJ010000099.1 coordinate 9,961, forward strand.
CACTTCATGAACGGTTGAAAGCCGTCCCGACAGGCGACATTCTCGCCGCCGCACACGGGGCAGACGGCACTGCGGAAAAATCGGTAACATCATGCTCGGCTTTACCTCGATCGATGCGATCGCCTTTTCCGCCTTCTGCCTGGCTTGGATCGCCTATCATCTGGTCATGGAAGGCGGCTGGGCGGAAAAGCGCACGCTGAACCGGCGCATGGATGAATATCGCCACCAGTGGATGCTTCGCATGCTGGCGCGGGAGAACCGGATCGTCGATGCCCAGATCATCGCGGCCCTGCAGAACGGAACCGCGTTCTTCGCCTCCACCTCGCTGCTGGCGATCGGCGCCTCGCTCGCGATCCTGCAATCGACCGAAGCGGTGATGGCGCTTTTTCGCGATCTGCCTTTCGGCGCGCAGAACCGCACCAGCTGGGAACTGAAGACGCTGGGCCTGACGCTGATCTTCGCCAACGCCTTCTTCAAGTTCGCCTGGGCCTATAGGCTGTTCAACTATTCGACCATCCTTCTCGGCTCGACGCCTCCCCCATCGGAAGCCGGCACGCCGCAGGCCCAGGCCCATGTCGTCAAGCTGGCGCGGATGGCGACCATCGCCGGGCGGCACTTCAATCGCGGCCAGCGCGCCTTCTTCTTCGCGATTGCCTATCTCGGCTGGTATATCAACGGCTGGGCGCTGATGGCGGCAACGTTCGCCATCTTCCTTGTGATGATCAACCGGCAGTTGGGCCGGGATTCGCAGTGGGTACTCGACAATGACGGATAACCCCTCCCGCCCCTCCGAAGAAGCCGTCGAAGCGGCGATCCTGTCGGTGGCCGGCGGGCCCGGTGCGGCAAGAACGGTGACGCCGGAGGAGGTCGCCCGCAGTGTCTCCGGCGGACCGGATTGGCAAAGCCTTTTGCCGTCCGTCCGGCGCGGCGCGTTGCGCCTCGCCGAAGCGGGCCGCCTGGTCCTCTATCGCAAGGGCAAGCCGGTGGCCCCTGCCGAACTGCGCGGCGTCTACCGGCTCGGGCTTCCGACCTCCGACTGAACGCGTGAGGTCCGCCGACCTTCAGGCCCCTCCGACCGGAGCGATCGGGCGCCGGGCCCCTGGGCTCGTCTCTTCAGCGACCGGCTCCGGCCCGGGCAGCGGGCTTGCGATGCGGCCGGTGAGATAATAGACGGCGAGCCCGATCCACTCCCGAAGCCCCAGTTCGAAGAAGCTCGTCCCCTCGGCCACGGAGTTGAACAGGCGAAAATAGCCGGGATTGCCGGTAGTGCGGAAGTCGACGGGATAGGCCGTGACCGGGAAGCCGACCGCCCGGAAGCATCCGATCGCCCGCGGCATATGAAAGGCCGACGTCACCAGGAGCCAGTTCTCTCCCGGCCGCGGATCGACAAGCTCCCTTGTCAGGCGAGCATTCTCCGCCGTGTTGCGGGAGGCGGCCTCGAACGTCACCCGTTCCTCAGGGACAGCTATCTGCGGGAGCGCCATGCGCACCACATCGGCCTCCTGCAGCGTCGGAGGCCTCATCTGGCCGCCGCCGCCGGCAAACACGATACGCGCCTCGGGATAGCGGCGGGAAAGCTCTCCCATCGCCAGGATCCGCTCGGCCGACTCCTGGAAGGAAGCTTGCCCGCGCGCAGCGCTGATGCCGGGAAGTTCGGAGCCGCCGAGGACAATGATGCCATCGACCCGGCGCCCGTCCTCGACATACGCGGGGAAGCGCCCTTCGAGCGGCACCAGCATCATGCGCCCGAACGGTCCCAGGCCAATCAAGAGCAGACCGATGGCGCCGATGGCCGCAATCCCCGTGCCGAGACGGCGCCAACGCAGGCTTATTGCCAGCCCTACCACCGCGAGCAGAGTGAGCAAGGTGGAAGGGGCCGCGATCATCCAGAAGATCTTGGACAGGTAGAAGAACAACTGGCAGCTCCGCGTCTCGCCCGTTCCCGCGTTGGGAGGACCTTTCTCCCGTCAGAACCAGAGCGATGCTATGCTCAGGAAGGCGAAAAAGCCGATCACGTCGGTGATGGTAGTGACGAAAGGTCCGGACGCCACGGCGGGATCGACCTTCAGCCGGTCCAGCGTCAGCGGCACCAATATGCCGCCGAGGGCCGCCGCCGCGAGATTGATGATCATGGCGAGGGCGATGACGAAGCCAAGGTCGGCCAGGCCGAAGCGGGCGAACACTACGGCCGCCATGATGACCGCGAAGACGACGCCGTTGAACAGCCCGACGAGCAGTTCGCGGACGATCACCCGCCGGGCGTTGCTGGCCCGGAGTTCACGCGTGGCCAGCGCCCGCACCGCCACCGTCATCGTCTGGGTGGCGGCGTTGCCGCCCTGGCTGGCGACGATCGGCATAAGGACGGCCAGCGCCACCATGCGCTGCAACTCGCCTTCGAAGAGCGCGATGACGAAGGAGGCGATATTGGCGGCGATCAGGTTCAGCAGGAGCCAGGAGAAGCGGCTGCGGGCGATGTACCAGAAGCTGTCCGACAGTTCCTCATCGCCCGCCACGCCGCCGAGCGCCTTCAGATCCTCGTCCGCCTCCTCCTGGATCACGTCGACGATGTCGTCGACGGTCAGCACGCCGACGAGACGGCCGGCCTCATCCACCACCGGGGCGGAGATGAGGTTGTAGCGCTCGAACACCCGCGCCACGTCCTCTTGGTCGTCGGTGGCGTTGACGACATGCCGGTCAGGCGTCACCACCTCGCCGAGCTTGGCGCCACGCTTGGTCCGCAATAGCCGGTCGAGAGGGACCGAGCCGTCGAGGCGGTAGGTGACGTCGACGACAAAAACCTCGAAGAAGGTCTCCGGCAGCCCCTCGGTCTCGCCGATATAGTCGAGCGTTTGACCGACGGTCCAATAGGGCGGCAGCGCGATGAACTCGGTCTGCATACGCCGGCCGGCGCTTTCCTCGGGATAATCGAGGCTGCGCTGCAGTGCCGCGCGCTCCGGTATGGAAAAATTGGAGAGAATCTCCTGCTTGTCTGCGTCGTCGAGGTCTTCGAGGATGTAGACGGCATCGTTGGAATCGAGGTCGCGCATGCCGTCGACGACGGTCTGCGTCGGAAGCGCCTCGAGAATCTGGAGGCGAGCCGTCTCGTCCAGCTCGGTCAGCGCCGTGAAGTCGAAATCGCTCCCGAGAAGTTCGATGAGCTTCGGCCGGTCGGGCGGGGGCAGTGCTTCCAGCAGGCGCGCGACGTCGCTCTCGTGAAGATCCCTCAGGATCGCACGAAGGGCCTCGACATCCCCGACATCGATGGCACCGACCACAGCCTCGACGAAGCCGGGTGCCTCGGTCGGATCGCCGTCATGCTCAGGCCCGCGCAGCGGGGTGGCGAGATCGGCCTCTTCGCGCATGCCCTGCTCCGAACCGGGTTGTTGAGGGGGAACGGATCGGCCCTAGGGGAAACGATGCGCGTTCACTGACGGGTTGGTGTTAATGAAGAGTTGGCCGGGGGACAATTCCTTAAGGCGCTTGCGGTTTCGCGCTACCGGAACTTTGTTGAAGGGGCTCTCGATGACTGAGGTGGCGGCGACCCGGCTTTTCGTGCGCGGACGCGTGCAAGGCGTCGGCTACCGTGCCTGGCTGGCGCGCGAAGCCGAGAAGCGCGGCCTGAGCGGCTGGGTGCGCAACCGCCATGACGGCAGCGTGGAAGCGCTGGTCATCGCCCCCTCAGCCGCGCTGGTCGATTTTCTGGCCCTTTGCCACAACGGTCCCGCTGCCGCACATGTCACCGAGGTGACGGCGCATGACGAGGCCGCGTCCGACGCCGAGGCAGGTGGCGGATTCGCGATTCGCCCTACCGCCTAGGCTAACGCCTCGTCGGCGATCGTCGGTCCGAAGACGGTCTCGAAAGTTCGGCGCAGGGCGATGTCGGCGTCCTCCATCGTCACCGGCCGCCCCAGGTCGACGAGGCTGGTCACGCCGTGCTCACGCACACCGCAGGGCACGATGCCGCCGAAATGGGAGAGATCGGGCTCCACATTGAGCGAGATGCCGTGCATCGTCACCCAGCGGCGGACCCGTATGCCGATGGCCGCGATCTTGTCCTCCCCGGACCCGGCCTTGTCCGGGCGTCGGACCCACACGCCAACGCGCTCCTCACGCCGCTCACCGCGCACATTGAACGAATCGAGCGCGCGAATGAGCCACTCCTCCAGCGCCGCAACATAGCGCCGCACATCCGGCTCGCGCCGTTTGAGGTCATGCATCAATTAAGCGACGCGCTGGCCGGGCCCGTGATAGGTGAACTGGCCTCCCCGCCCGGTCTGGAAGATTGGGAAGCGCCCCGCATCGACGAGGTCTTCCGGCCGGGCACTGGTGCCGGCAGTGTAAAGCGGCGGATGCTCCAGGAGCCACACCAGCTCGTCCGCCTCGCCGGCGGCGATGGATTCGGCCACACGGTCCATCTCGGCCAGCGCCTCAGGGTAGCCCACCGGCGCCGAAGATACGCGCCAGCGCACCGAGGCGGCACCGGCACGCGGCGGCAGGAGCGGCTTCAGGGCGTCGCGGGCGATCGATACCGGCGCAGAAGAGAGCGTCTGATCCATGCCCGATACATAATGGCTGCCGCCGTTCCTGTCGCCTCCGCCGTTGTGGCCGGCCGGCACGGCTGTCCACAGGCACGGGCGGCGCCAAGCCGGCTCTTGTGGACCCCAATTCCATCTGCTAGACGATGCCCCGCTCGCGCTGGCCTCTTATGAAGCAGCTGGCAACGGCGATGCGGTCGTGGCGGAATTGGTAGACGCGCTGCCTTGAGGTGGCAGTGGGTAACACCGTGGAGGTTCGAGTCCTCTCGACCGCACCATATTCTCCGGCAACGGAACACACGGCGGCCCTCGGGCCGCCGTTGTCGTTTCCAGCGTAGCGAAGTGGTCGGACGCCGGGCAATGCTCAGGGCGCAGCGGCGGTGCGCGGCGGCGCCGGCACAATGTGCACCACCCGGTAGCCCTTTTCCCTGAGCGCCGTGAGGAAGGCCGGAAGCATCTTCGCCGTCTGGCCGCGCGTGTCGTGGAAGAGGATGATTCCCCGGCCCGCATGATCGAGGCGGTTCATCACCAGGGTGAGCTGTTCCTCCGGCGTCATCGGGTTCCAGTCCGAAGCCCAGAGATCGGCGCCGAACACGCCTATGCCGCGCTGCTTGAGGTAATCGAGCAGTTCGGGCGACGCGCCGAAGCCGGGAAAGCGGAAGAAAGGCACGCGCGGACTCGATCCAGCCACGCCATAGGCGGCCCGGTCGTCGGCCTTCAGCCCCTTTTCAATATCGGTCACAGCCTTGTCGTAGGGGATGTCGGCCAGCGTCATCGGGTGGGTCATGCTGTGATGGGCCACGGTGTGGCCCTCCGCAATCTCCCGCCGCACGAGGTCAGGATGGGCGGCGGCGTTGCGGCCGATGATGAAGAAGGTGGCGCGCACGCATTCCCGCGCCAGCGTCTTCAGCACCGATGGGGTCGTGACAGGCAACGGGCCGTCGTCGAAGGTCAGCACGACCTCGCGATCGGCAAGATCGAGCGTCTGCGGGAAATGCTTGGTACCAACCTGCAGCCCCGCCGGATCGACCACCAGCACCCGCGAGGTGCCCAGCTTTCCGGCACAGTCCTGTGCGGCCGCGGGAACGACCGCGCCGAGGCTTGCAGCCAGCAGAAGGGCGGCACGGCAGACGAAAGACAACATGGGCGCGCGTTCCGGGATGAAGTATCGCCCAGTGCGTAGCCGATCATCCCGCGGCGCGCTATCCACGCCGGACGCGGACCCGGCACTTCCAACCCGCACTCGCCGCATGGCTGATGCGCGCCGCCTAGCTCTCCGGCGCGTCGACGATCGGGTCGTACTGCGCGGCGTCGAAGCCGAGGACGTTCCAGCTCTGCTGCATGTGCGGCGGCAGCGGCGCGGAGACGTCGATCAGCCGGTCGCCGCGCGGGTGCGGAATGACGAGGCGCCGCGCCAGCAGATGCAGCCGGTTCTGCAGGCCGCCCGGCAATGGCCAGTTCTCGACGTTGAAATATTTGGGATCACCGACGATGGGATGGCCGATATGCGCGGCATGGGCGCGCAGCTGGTGGGTACGCCCGGTCACCGGCTTCATTGACAGCCAGGCGAGCTTCTGCGCCGCATGATCGACCACGGCGTAATAGGAAATGGCGTGGCTCGCCTCGTCGTCGCCATGGCGGGCGACGCGCATCTTCTCGGCCGCCTCGTCCTTGGCGAGATAGGTGGAGATGCGCCCCTGAGCCGGGCGCGGCACGCCGGGGACCAGCGCCCAGTACACCTTGCGCGCCGAGCGCGAGCGGAAGGTCTTGGCCAGCGTCGACGCCGCAAGACGCGTCTTCGCCACAAGAAGGATGCCGGACGTGTCCTTGTCGATGCGATGGACGAGGCGCGGCTTCTGCCCGTCGGTGCCCCGCAGCGCCTCCAGCATCCCGTCGACGTGGCGATAGGTGCCCGACCCGCCCTGCACGGCGAGGCCGAATGGCTTGTTCAGCACCAAAACGTCGCGATCCTCGTAGAGCGTCATGTCCTGGAGGGCGCGCGCGTCCTTGTCGTCCGAGCTCGCGCGGCGCACGGCCGGGGCGGCAAGTGCCTCCTCGTTCTCCCCCGCGCCCGGGGCGCGGGGCGTCCGCGCCGGCGGCGCCTCGCCGCGCGCCTTCGCCTCCTCCGCCTCCAGATGTTCGGCGGCGGAGAGCTGCGGCTTTTCCTCCAGCGGCGGAATGCGGATAACCTGGCCGGCGGAGAGGCGCGAATTCGTCTTCACCCGCCCGCCTTCCACCCGCACCTGCCCGCTGCGCAGCAGCTTCTGCAGATGACCGAAGGAAAGATCGGGATAGTGGGTCTTGAACCAGCGGTCGAGCCGCATGCCCTCTTCGTCCGCGTCGACGCGGCGTGTCTCAACGGCCATGATGTGGGTACTCCTTACCCCTGCACATAGCCGAGACCGGCGCTCACGTCACGCGAGAGCGCGCATGATCGCCAATCCAGCGAATACGCCGGCGAGAGCGAGAGCAACGGAGCCCGCCACATACAGCGCTGCCAGCCCCATTTCGCCCCGCTGCACCAGCAGCGCCGTATCGAGCGAGAAGGTGGAGAAGGTAGTGAAGCCACCGAGGACGCCGGTGATGATGAAGGCCCGGGCCTGCATCGTCCAGCCGCCGCTTGCGATGAAGGTCAGCCAGCCCGCTACGATACCGATGGCAAGGCTGCCCGCGACATTGATGGCCATGGTGCCATAGGGAAACCCCGCACCGAACATACGCACCGCCGCCACGCCGACCACATTGCGCAGCACGCCGCCTATGCCGGCACCGATGAAGATGAGTAGTATGCCCTGCACGCGCTCGCCCTGCCCGTTGTCGCCTAGGTCCCGCCCTGCCGCTCCTGGCGGAGCCGCGCCCAGTACTCCAGCCGCTTCTTCACCTCGCGCTCGAAGCCGCGCTCGTTCGGCGTGTAGAAATCCGCCCTCGGATCGCCGGCAAGCTCTTCCGGGAAGAACGACTGGCCCGCGAACGCATCGGGAAAATCGTGATCATACTGGTACCCGGCGTGGTAGCCGAGCTCCTTCATCAATTTGGTCGGGGCGTTCAGGATATGCTTGGGCGGAGCCAGCGAGCCGGTCTTCTGCGCCAACGCCAGCGCCGCGTTGAAGGCGGAATAGGCGGCGTTCGACTTCGGCGCCGTCGCGACATAGGCGATCGCCTGAGCGAGGAAGAGGCGCCCTTCCGGCCATCCGACGCGTTCGAAGGCCGTCCATGCCGCCACAACCTGCGGCATCGCCTGCGGGTCGGCCATGCCGACATCCTCGGACGCGGCGCAGCAGAGCCGCCGAAAAACCGTGCCGGGATCCTCTCCTCCGGTCAGCATGCGCGCCGCCCAGTACATGGCCCCGTTCACATCCGAGCCGCGCAGGCTCTTATGGAAGCAGCTGAGCAAATTGTAATGCTCGTCCTGCCCCTTATCGTAGATCGGTGCCCGCTTCTGCATCGTCGCGGCGAGACCCGTGACGTCGAGGTCCGGCCCTTCCGGCAAGGCGAGCAGTTCCTCGGCGAGGCCGAGCAGATAGCGCCCGTCGCCATCGGCCATGCCGGCGAGCGCCGCACGCGCCTGCGCATCCAGGGGCAGCCGGCGGCCTTCCAGCGCTTCGGCGCGCTGCAGCAACCGCTCGATCGCGTCGGCATCGAGCGCCTTGAAGACGAGCACGCGCGCGCGAGAAAGCAGCGCCGCGTTCAGCTCAAAGGAGGGATTCTCCGTCGTCGCGCCGATCAGCGTGATCGTCCCGTCCTCCATGACGGGGAGAAAGCCGTCCTGCTGGGCGCGGTTGAAGCGGTGAATTTCATCGACAAAGAGCAGCGTCCCCTGCCCGATCGCCCGCCGCCCTCGCGCGGCCTCGAACACCTTCTTGAGGTCGGCGACTCCGGTGAAGATGGCGGAGACCTGCTCGAAATGCAGGTCGGTCTCCCGCGCCAGCAGGCGCGCCACAGTGGTCTTGCCGGTCCCGGGAGGTCCCCAGAAGATCAGGGAGCCCAGAGAGCGATTGGCGATCATTCGGGTGAGCGCACCGCCCTCCCCCGTCAGGTGTTCCTGACCGACCACCTCACCGAGTTTCTGCGGACGCAGGCGGTCGGCCAGCGGCCGCGGTGCGGCGCTGTCGAGCCCGGCGGATGCGAAGAGATCAGCCAAGGCCGCCTCAACCCGGCAGCAGGGCGGAGATGACCCGCCCGCCACGCTGCAACGTCACCCTCCACGCGCGCGCCGGCACGCGGGTGATCCGCTGAAGATCGGCGGTGGTGGCGATCGGCGCGCCGTTAATGTCCATGATCACATCGCCCGGACGGAAACTGGTGCGTTCCGCCGGTGAACCTTCCTCGACGGACAGGATGACGACACCCTTGGTGGCGTCCAGCGTGCGCATTTCCTCGATGACCGCCGGCGACACGTTCACGACCGTCGCGCCGGCGAGCGGCGAGCGGCCGGCAAGCGTGACCTCATCACGCGGTACCGTTTCCGGCGCCGCCTCCAGCGCCACCTTGAGGATGACCGGCTTGCCCTGACGCACGATGCCGAGATCGACCGACTCGCCAAGCGGCCGGGTGGCGAAGCGGAAGCCGAAGGCATCGGGGTCGTCGACCTCCTGACCCGCGACGGCAACGATGAGGTCGCCGGCACGCAACCCGGACTTCTCGGCCGGACTGCCGGGGAAGATGTTCTGCACGAGCGCGCCAGTCGGTCGCGCCACCTCCAGCCCTTCGGCGATATCGGGGGTCACCTGCTGCAGGTCCGCCCCCAGCCAGGGACGTCGCACCACCTTGCTGCCCGACAGCGCCGACTGCAGAACGACGCGCACCATGTCCGCCGGAATGGCGAAGCCAATGCCCTGCGAGCCACCGGAGCGCGAGAAGATCGCCGTATTGATGCCGACGACACGCCCCGCCCCGTCCACCAGCGCGCCACCGGAATTGCCCGGATTGATCGCCGCGTCGGTCTGGATGAAGAAGCCGTAATCGGTGATGCCGCGCTGCGTGCGCGCCAGCGCCGAGACGATGCCCTGCGTCACCGTCTGCCCGACGCCGAAGGGATCGCCGATGGCGAGCACGAGATCGCCCACGGCGAGCCCGTCCGAATCGCCAAGCTCCAGGAAGGGGAAGCGCTCCTTCGTCTCGCTCTTAATGCGCAACACGGCGAGGTCGGTGCGCTGGTCGCGCAGCAGCACCTCGGCCTCGTATTCGCGGCGGTCGTTGAGGGCGATGCGGATTTCGTCCGCCCCCTCGATGACATGGTAATTGGTGAGCACGAGGCCCGAGGGATCGACGATGACGCCCGAGCCCAGCGAGCGCTGCACCCGCTCCGGCGCGCGCAGGCCCGGACCGTCGCCGGGGCCACCCGGCCCGCCGGGACCCGGCATGCCGAAGAAGCGGCGGAAGAAGGGATCGTCGAAGATCGGGTTCACGCGCTGCTGCGCCGTCTTGAGCGCATAGACATTCACCACGGCCGGCGCCGTCTTCGCCACTACCGGCGCGAAGGTGAGCGTCACTTCCGCCTGGGAGGCCGGCACCTTCTGCTGCTGCGCCGCCGGCTGGGCGAAGGCGGGCGCGCCGAGGAGAAATAGGCCCACCAGCCCGAGAGCTGGAATGCCACAGCGCGCGATGAGGGAAGAAGCAGTCATCCGTTTGCACCGTGAATAGTTGGCGTGCCGCGCCGGCGACAATCCGGCAGCCTCGCCACCCCCTACATAGTCATGGCCGGCACAATGACCAGCATAACCCTGCGCTGTGAAGGTTCGGGCTTGAGCCCGCCCACATCAACAACCCTGGATTGAACTCTAAATCATCCCCTGTAAACTGAAGCTGGACTTTGGGCGCGGGACCGGCGCGGGGGCGAGAATGGGCAGGAACATCATCATTTTCTCCGACGGCACGGGACAGGGGAGCGGCATCCATTTCGACGAGCGCCGATCCAACATCTACAAGATGTACCGGGCCATGCGTTGCGGCCCCGACTCGTCAATCGATCCCAACGAGCAGGCGGCATTCTACGATCCCGGCCTAGGCTCGGAACTGGACGGGGCCAGCCATTATCGCGGGCCGCTGAGATGGCTCTACCAGTTCGTAAGCCAATCGACCGGCTTCGGCATCACCGCCAACATCGTGGATTGCTACGCAGCGCTCATCCGCCTGTGGCGCCCGGGCGACCGCATCTTCCTGTTCGGCTTCAGCCGAGGCGCCTACACCGTGCGGTGCCTCGCCGGGGTGATCCGCCAGTGCGGAATCCCGACCCGCATGCCCGACGGCTCCCCCGTTCCACTCGACGGCTATTCCACCCGCAAGCTCGCGGCCTATGCGGTCAAGCATGTCTATCAATTCACGACGTCGCGGAACAGGGAAAGGGCGGACGCCCGCCAGAGGTTCTTGCTGGATACACGCTCGGCCATCGCGGCACGCTTCCGCGCAGAACACGGTTCGCAAGATCCCGAATTGCCCGATCGGCCAAACGTCGTGCCTTATTTCATCGGTGTTTTCGACACCGTGGCCTCCCTGATTGATCCGGCCAAGCTCGCGATGTTCATCCCCGCCGTCCTGGTCGCCATATTTGCTGTCGCTCGCGTCGGCGTGTGGGCTTGCGGGCTGTCGCTGGCAGGCGCGCTGCTGATATCGACCCTGATCGCCATCGTGATCGCCGCGATCGCCTTCGTTTACACCCATCTGAAGTTCGACTTCCGCATCCCCGGCTACGATTGCCGTGACACTTTCAGGACCATTCACTTCACCGACCTTTTTCTGACCTTCGACGACAAGACGCTCGATCCTTATGTCGCCTACGCCAAGCATGCGCTTTCCATTGATGAAAACCGCAAGCCGTTCGCCCGGGTGAAGTGGAATCCGAGCGACAAGCCCATCCTTGGTGAAAGAGATGAAGAGGGCAGGATCCGCTTCGAGCAGATCTGGTTCAGCGGCGTCCATTCGGACATCGGCGGCAGCTATGAGGAGCAGGAATCCCGCCTCTCCGACATCGCGCTTAAGTGGATGCTGGAGTGCGCCATGCATGTTCCGAACGGGTTGAAGTGCGATCCCAGTCTCCTGCGCACCTATCCCGACCCACATGGCTATCAGCACGACGCCCGTAAGGACGGAATTCCGTGGGTCACCCGTCAGTTTGGATTTACATACCCGCTCGGACGGCGTGACCCAACGCCAGATGCCATTTTGCATCCCTCGGTATACGACCGCTTCGACGCAGGCGGTGTGCCCATCTACGACCGCATCGAACGCTACAGGCCGGCTGCGCTGGCGGAGCACATCGACGTGGCCCATCTCTATCTTGAAACGAAATCCACCGAGCAGCAGAAGGCCGCCCGATCCCAAGCCTGGGCCCCGTCAAACCCAGCGCCTCGGCCCACGCCGCGCAAGATCTATCCTCCGCGCCCCAAGGCCCGGAAGGTCCGGCAGCGAGATGGGGGGCAATTGCGCAGGAGCAAGTAAAACTGAGCGAGCCAGCCCCTGTTGGGCGACGCTGCCGGAGCCGCGTTTTGTTAGTCCATCGGGCCGGGAGGGCCGACG
>JAEYTJ010000100.1 GCA_023434095.1 Pseudomonadota bacterium
TATTGGGGCGCCGAATACGAGTTCGGCGTGCATGCGCGCGAGGCCCGCAAGGCTGGGGTGCCGGAGAGCGAGATCGCCGCGCTCGCCGAAGGGCGCCGCCCCGATTTCGACGATGACGATGCGGCGCTGGTGCACGACTTCGCCAGCGCCGTCTACCGGCACAAGGACGTGCCCGACGCGCTCTTTGCCCGGGCGGTGGAGCGCTTCGGGCGCCGCACCGTGATCGAGCTCACCGGCCTGCTGGGCTATTATTCCATGCTCGCCATCGCCCTGCGGGTGTTTCGGGTCCCGCCGCCTGCCTAACCGCATCCGCGTTCACAAGGGGGGCGCAACCCAGAACAGAACACGGCGCCCCATGGAGGAAGACGCCATGGAACTGCGCAGCATCGAAGCTTTCGTGCGGGTTGCCGAACTCGGCAGCATCACCCGCGCCTCGCGCGATCTCGGCATCGTGCAGCCGGCGCTCAGCCGGCACATCCAGCGCATCGAGACCGAGATCGGCACGCCCCTGCTGGTACGCCTGCCGCGCGGCGTGCAGCTCACCCTCGCCGGCCGCCGGTTCCTGCAGCACAGCCGGCGCATCCTGCAGGAAGTCGCGCGGGCGCGGCAGGAGATGAACAATGGCGGCGACGGCGTCTCCGGGCGCGTCGTGGTCGGCATCTCGCCCACCCTCTCCTCGCTGCTGGCGCCGGGACTGATCGAGCGCTGCGGCGCCGCCTATCCCGCGATCAACCTCACCATCGTCGAGGAGTTCACCCGCCGGCTTCAGGTCGACCTCGTCAACAGCCAGGTGGATCTCGCCCTCCTCACCAACCCTCCGCCGAACCGGGCGCTGCGCTTCACCGCGGTGCTCACCGAGCCGATCGTCGTCGTCATGCCGCGCCAGTCGCGCGGGGTGTCGCCGGTGGTGACGCTGGACGAACTCGCCTCGACGCCGCTGCTGGTCACCCGCGGCATCCGCGCACTGGTGGACGAGCAGCTCGCCTCGCACGGCGTCTGCATCGAGGTCGATTGCGAGATCGACGCGGTGGAGGCGATCCGGCGGATGCTGCTGCGCGGGCGGGGCGTCTCGATCATGCCGATCTCCGCCTTCCGGAAGGAGATCGACGAGGGCCAGCTCACCGGCGTCGCGGTCGGCGGCGTCAATCTCAGCCGCACCATCATGCTCTCCCATGTCGGGGACAAGGTCAGCACCGCCGCCCATGCGGTGATGGGCCTGCTCCGCGCGGAAATCGACGCTCTCGCCCAGCGCGGCATCTTCAGCGCCCTGCCCGACAACGGCCCCCACTGGGCGCCCCCGCAGCAGCGCGCCCTGGCCGGCGTCGCCTGAGGCTTCCGGCGCAGCGGCAGGCCTCACCTCTCCACCAGCAAAAAGGCCGGGCTCATCGCCCGGCCTTTTCCGTTGGTCGCAATCGGCCCGCCTTCAGTCGGCGGGTTCCTCGAAGGCGCGCTCGCGGGTCACCCGGATCATCGGGGCGATGAGGACGATCAGCAGCAGCACGGTCATGACCAGGAAGCTCAGGCTGATCGGCCGCTGCACGAACACCATCGGGTCGCCATGCGAGATCAGCAGCGCGCGCCGCAGCGTCTCCTCGATCATCGGCCCGAGGATGAAGCCGAGCAGCAGCGGCGCCGGCTCGCAGTGCAGCCGCTTCATCAGGTAGCCGAAGGCGCCGAACAGCCCGGCCAGCAGCACGTCGAGAGCGTTGTTGTTGATGCTGTACACGCCGATGCAGCAGAACAGCATGATGGCAGGGAACAGCATCCGGTAGGGCACCGAGAGCAGTTTCACCCAGATGCCGACCAGAGGCAGGTTCAGCACCACCAGCATCAGATTGCCCAGCCACATCGAGGCGATGAGGCCCCAGAACAGGTCCGGGCGCTGGGTCATCAGCTGCGGCCCGGGCGACAGGCCCTGCATCATCAGCGCGCCGATCATCAGCGCCATCACGGCGCTGGAAGGCAGGCCGAGCGTCAGCATGGGGATGAAGGCGGTCTGCGCGGCCGCGTTGTTGGCCGCTTCCGGGCCGGCGACGCCCTCGATGGCCCCCTTGCCGAATTCGCCCGGAGTCTTCGACAGCTTCTTTTCCAGCGCATAGGTGGAGAACGAGGCCAGCACCGGCCCGCCGCCGGGCAGCAGGCCGAGGCAGCCGCCGAGGAAGGTGCCGCGCAGCGCCGGCGGAATGAAGCGCTTGAAGTCGGCCCAGCGCGGCCACAGGCCGTGCACCTCCTTCACGAAGCTGCGGCCCCCATCCTTCTGGCCGAGATTGGAGATCGTCTCGCCGATACCGAACATGCCCATGGCGATGACCGCGAAATCGATGCCGTCGCCGAAGGCCGGGATGCCGAACGTGTAGCGTTCGAGGCTGGAATTGGCGTCGATGCCGATGGTGCCGAGCAGGATGCCGACCAGGATCATGCCGACGGCCTTCACCACCGACCCATGGGCGAGGATCACCGCGGCGACGAGGCCGAACAGCATCAGCGAGAAATAGTCCGCCGGTCCGAAATCCAGCGCCACCTCGGCCAGCGCCGGCGCCGCCACCGCGATGACGACGGTGGCCAGCGTGCCCGCGATGAAGGAGCACAGCGCCGCCGTCGCCAGCGCGAGGCCGGCCTTGCCCTTGCGCGCCATCTGGTAGCCGTCGATGGCGGTGACGACGGATGAGCTTTCGCCGGGCAGGTTCACCAGAATCGCGGTGGTGGAGCCGCCATATTGCGCACCGTAATAGATGCCGGCGAGCATGATCAGCGCGGCGGGTGCCGGCAGCGCGAAGGTGACGGGCAGCAGGATGGAGATCGTCGCCACCGGCCCGAGGCCCGGCAGCACGCCGATCACCGTGCCGAGCAGCACACCCAGGAAGCCATAGAGGAGGTTGGTCGGCGTCAGCGCGACGGAGAAACCGAGGAGAACGTCACTGAAGAGTTCCATGCGCCGTCCTCACCAGAACCGAGTGACGGGCAGGTGCAGACCGAGCCCGTAGGAAAACAGCAGGTAGCAGAAGCCGACCAGACCCACGGCCAGCAGGCCTGTCTCCAGCGGTCGGTACTCGCCGCCGGCGATACGCGCGCCGATCACCACCGCCAGTCCGGCGACGGGGAAGCCCCAGTCCTCGATCAGCGCGCCGAACAGGAAGATGCTGGCGATCAGAAGCAGCATCGGGCGCAGGTCGATCGCCCCGACTTCCTCGGTCTCGGTCAGGAAGGAACGGATCAGCAGGATGGCGCCGAGGAGGATCAGCCCGCAGCTGATCATCAGCGGGAAATAGCCCGCCCCCATGCGTGCGGCGGTGCCGATGGGATAGTCCGCGCCGATGATGATGGCGACCGCGCCGAGGCTGCAGAACAGCAGGCCGGTGAGAAAATCGGAAGAGAGCTTGATGTCCATGGATGACCCCGCTGGATAGCCTCCTTCCGCGCCGGCCTCGGGCGGACCCGATCTGGCCGGTACGGAAGCCGAGGGGAAGAGGGCGGCCCGCCGGGCGCGCCTTCTTCCGGCGTGCGTTGGATCAATCGGCCTTGGCGCCGATCTCCTTGATCACCGCGCCCCATTTGTCGGCGTCGGCCTGGATGTAGGCCTTGAAATCCGCCGGGCTGGGGCTGGAAACCGCGATCACGCCGGATTCCGCCATGCGTGCCTTGATGGTGGGGTCCTTCATCGCCTCGACCACGGCGGCGTGCAGCTTGTCGATGATCGGCTGCGGCGTCCCGGTAGGCGCCAGCAGGCCCTGCCAGGAGGAGGAGACGCTCTTGGGATAGCCCTGCTCGGTCATGGTCGCCACCTCGGGCAGCTGCGGCACGCGCTCCTTGGTGGAAACGCCCAGCGCCTTCAGCCGCCCGCCCTTCACATGGTTGATGCCGGACGAGATGGTCACGAACATCAGGCTGACATGGCCGCCCATGACATCGGCGGTGGCCGGGCCGGCCCCGCCCTTATAGGGCACGTGGTTCATATCGAGCCCCGCCTCGCGGCGGAACGCCTCCATTTCCAGCCGGTTGACCGAGCCGGTGCCGGGCGAGGCGAAGTTCACCTCGCCCGGATGGGCCTTCACATATTCCACCAGCTCGGTGACGTTGTTGGGCGGGAATTTCGGATTGGCGATCAGCAGGCCCGGCGTGTCGGCGACGATGGAGATCGGCACGAAGTCCTGCAGCGGCTTCACCCGCAGGCTGGAGAACAGCGACGGGTTGATCGACACCGTGCCGACATTGGCGAGGAACAGCGTGTAGCCGTCGGGCTTCGCCCGCGCCGCCAGATCCATGCCGACATTGCCGGCGGCGCCGTCGCGGTTCTCGATGACGATCTGCTGGCCGAGAATCTGCGACAGGCGCGGCTGGATCAGCCGGGCCGCGAAATCCGAAGCCCCGCCCGGCGCGAAGGGCACGATGATGGTGATCGGCTGGTTCGGGTAGTCGGCCTGGGCCCGCGCCTCGTGTGCGCCCCAGGGAGCGAGGGCGAACATCGCCCCCGCCAGCAGTGCAAGGCCGGCGCGCCGGCGGGTCATGGTCGTGGCAGCAATCATCGTTCCCTCCCAGGAATCTCGGTGCCGCGTTGTTTTCTGGCTGGCACCGCTGCGCTTCGCCGCGCGTCAGGCCATGGCGGCCTCGCGCATCAGTTCACGTTCGCCTTCCACCTCCAGCGGCAGCTTCACCGGCTTTCTCAGCCGTGCCGAAAGGTCGAGCGCCTTGGTCAGCATCAGCCGGTTATGCGCCTCGGCGGCGGTGGCGTGCTGGGTCGGCAGGTCGAGCGCGAT
>JAEYTJ010000154.1 GCA_023434095.1 Pseudomonadota bacterium
ATGCCGCGCTATGACGTCGAGCGGTTCGGCTTCGCGCCGCGTGCGTCTCCGCGCCAGTCGGACGTCATGATCGTCGCCGGCACGCTGACCAACAAGATGGCGCCGGCGCTGCGCAAGGTCTACGACCAGATGCCGGAGCCGCGCTACGTCATCTCCATGGGCTCCTGCGCCAATGGCGGCGGCTACTACCATTATTCCTATTCGGTCGTGCGCGGCTGCGACCGCATCGTGCCCGTGGACATCTACATTCCCGGCTGCCCGCCCACCGCAGAGGCTCTGCTCTACGGCGTGCTGCTGCTGCAGAAGAAGATCCGCCGCACCGGAACGATCGAGCGCTGAGGGTTCGAGGCGACATGGACGAGACGCTGAAAGAACTGGGCGCGCATGTGAAGGAAGCCCTTCCAGACGCGGTCGAGGAAGTGCTGGTGGCCTATGGCGAGCTGACGCTGGTGGCGTCGGCCGCCGAGGTCGTCAAGGTGCTGAGCTTCCTGCGCGACGACCCGTCCTGCCGCTTCGTGAGCTTCATCGACATTTGCGGGGTCGACTGGCCGCAGCGCGAGAAGCGCTTCGACGTCGTCTATCACCTGCTGTCGCCGACCCTGAACGCCCGTATCCGCCTCCGCGTCGAGACCGACGAGACGACGCCGGTGGCCTCCGCCACGGGCGTGTTCCCCGGCGCCTTCTGGTTCGAGCGCGAGGCGTTCGACATGTACGGCATCCTGTTCTCCGGCCATCCCGAACTGCGCCGCATCCTCACCGATTACGGCTTCGACGGCTATCCGCTGCGCAAGGATTTCCCGACCACCGGCCTCGTCGAGGTCCGCTACGACGACGAGCGCAAGCGGGTGGTCTACGAGCCAGTGAAGCTGGCGCAGGAGTTCCGCAGCTTTGACTTCCTCTCGCCATGGGAGGGGCCCGACTACGTGCTCCCCGGCGACGAGAAGGCAACCACCCCCAAGGCGGGCTGAGGTGAGGTCCGAGCGATGAACGCACCCGGCAAGATCGACCCCAACGTCCGCAACTTCCAGATCAATTTCGGCCCGCAGCACCCTGCGGCGCACGGCGTGCTGCGTCTGATCCTCGAACTCGACGGCGAGATCGTCGAGCGCGTCGATCCGCATATCGGCCTGCTCCATCGCGGCACCGAGAAGCTGATCGAGGCCAAGACCTATCTTCAGGCGGTGCCCTATTTCGACCGGCTCGACTATGTCGCGCCGATGAATCAGGAGCACGCCTTCTGCCTCGCCATCGAGCGCATGCTCGGCCTCACCGTGCCCAAGCGCGGCCAGCTGATCCGCGTGCTCTATTCCGAGATCGGCCGCATCCTTTCCCACATGCTGAACGTGACCACGCAGGCGCTCGACGTCGGCGCGCTCACCCCGCCGCTGGGGGGCGTCGAGGAACGCGAGAAGCTGATGATGTTCTATGAGCGGGCCTCCGGCTCGCGCATGCACGCGGCCTATTTCCGTCCCGGCGGCGTCCACCAGGACCTGCCGCGCGCGCTCGTCGAGGACATCCTCGCCTGGACGCACACCTTCCCCGCCTTCATGGACGATCTCGAAGGCCTGCTCACCGACAACCGCATCTTCAAGCAGCGCAATGTCGACATCGGCATTGTCAGCCTGGAGGACGCGTGGGCGTGGGGCTTCTCGGGAGTGATGGTGCGCGGCTCCGGCGCGGCGTGGGACCTGCGCAAGTCGCAGCCCTACGAGTGCTATGACGAGCTGGAATTCGACATCCCGATCGGCAAGAACTGCGACAATTACGACCGCTACTGCATCCGCATGGAAGAGATGCGGCAGTCGGCCGAGATCATGCGCCAGTGCTGCGAGCGCCTGCTGAAGGAAACCGGCCCGGTCTCGGCGGTCGACAACAAGATCGTTCCGCCCAAGCGGGGCGAGATGAAGCGCTCCATGGAAGCGCTCATCCACCACTTCAAGCTCTACACGGAAGGCTTCCACGTTCCCGCCGGCGAGGTCTACGCCGCCGTGGAGGCCCCGAAGGGTGAGTTCGGCGTCTATCTCGTCGCCGACGGCACCAACAAGCCCTATCGCTGCAAGATCCGCGCGCCCGGCTTCGCGCATCTTCAGGCGATGGATTTCCTGTGCCGCGGCTACATGCTCGCGGACATTTCGGCGATCCTCGGATCGCTGGATATCGTGTTCGGTGAAGTGGACCGCTGATCCCTGAGGGGAGGCGGTTCGATCGGAAGGGTACGGCATGTCTGTCCGTAGGCTTGCGCCAAAAGAGGTTCAGCCCGAGAGCTTCGCGTTCACGGACGAGAATCTCGCCTGGGCCGAGAAGACCATTGCGAAATACCCGGCGGGCCGGCAGGCCAGCGCGGTGATTCCGCTGCTCATGCGCGCGCAGGAGCAGGCGGGCGGCTGGGTGTCCGAGCCGGCGATGCGTTATGTCGGCGACATGCTCGGCATGGCGCCGATCCGCGTCTACGAGGTTGCCACCTTCTACACCCAGTTCCAGCTGCAGCCGGTGGGCAAGCGGGCGCACATCCAGGTGTGTGGCACGACGCCCTGCATGCTGCGCGGGGCGGGCGACCTGATGAAGGTGTGCAAGAGCCGCATCCATGACGAGCCGTTCCACCTCTCGGCCAATGGCGACTTCTCCTGGGAAGAGGTCGAGTGCGCCGGCACCTGCGTGAACGCGCCGATGGTCCAGGTGTGGAAGGACGTCTATGAGGATCTGACGCCGGAGGATCTGGAGAAGATTCTCGACGCTTTCGAGCGCGGCGAACACCCGGCTCCTGGCCCGCAGAACGGGCGGCTCACCTCCGCGCCCGTGACCGGCCTGCGCACCCTTACGTCGCCGGAGCTTTTCGACGGCTCGATGGTCGGCGCGGGCGCCGGTCTGGCGCTGGCGCGCGAGGCACTGGCCGCCAAGGCGCAGGGCGAACCGGCCCCGGCCGCCCCGGCGC
>JAEYTJ010000222.1 GCA_023434095.1 Pseudomonadota bacterium
ATCCAGAACAGCCAGAACCGCGACACTGCGGCGCTGCACATCAAGATCGACGAACTGATCGCCCGCACGGAAGGCGCCCGGCATATCCTGCTGGACCTTGAGGAGCTGGACGACACCACGCTGGAGAAGATCCGCGGCGAGTATGAAGAACTGGCCCGCCGGGAGCGCGAGGAAGGGGGTGACAGCGATGAGCGTGGGCCCCTCCCGCCCGCCTAGCCGCCGAGGCTCACGCGGTCTGGCCGCGCCGCCTCCCGCATGCATGGAACGTCAGTCCTTCCCGTTCTTCTTGGCCACGCGCGGGCGGTTGGTGAAGCGCGCATTGCCAAGGCCGGTGCCGATGGTCAGCACGCCCCAATGGGCGACATCCTGCATGAACGGGACTTCGCTCAGCCCCTGCACCACGGCGTCATTGTGCATCACCACCGTGGTCTCGTTGCCGCCGATGGAGGGGATGGCCTCCCACAGCGCCGCCGGCAGGTGAAAGCGCGAACTCTCCCAATTGCCGGGCAGGTTCTGGGCGCCGTTCTCGATGGAACCGTCGCCGGCGATCGAGCCGGGACAGCCGACGCCAATGAAGGGGGCGAGGCGCAGCTCATGCTTGTCCGCGTCCGCGATGAGCTTTTCCAGCATGCCGACGAGCTTCGCGACGGCTTCCTCCCGCCCCGGGTCCTCGTCCCCATGACGCCAGAGTTCGAAGCTGCGCACCCGCGCCTTCGACAGGTCTTCTTCCTTGTCGAGGTTGAGCTTGACGATGCCGCAACGAATATTCGTGCCGCCGATATCCACCGCCAGTATGTGGTCGAAGCTGGCGAACATCCAGCTCGGGGCCAGATGGGCGGCGCCGATGAGACCGGCCTCGTCCGGATCGTGGCGGATCGGCCGCATCTCGATATCCATCTCGGCTTCACGCGCCAGCAGCTCGGTCCGCGCCACGGCGATCTCGGCGAAGCGGCCGGCTTTCAGCCCGCCGCCGATGACGATGCGCTGGGTGTCGCGCCACTCCTTGGTGCGCATGAAGCGGCGCACCACGGCAAAGAGCTGCTGCGAATACTCCTCGATGGCGCTGTGGATGATGGCCTGCTCGTGCGGCTTGCCCTCGCTCAGCGCCTCGTCGATGGCCGACTTGGAAAGCTCGGAGGTCGGCGTTTCACCAAGCACCGACAGCTTGCGGTCCCCGAGATCGCGCCAGCGGTCGAAGATCTCGAAAAAGGCGGCGCGCCGTGCGCGGTCGCCGACAAAGCCGTTGTCGTCGCGCAGCTGGGCGTTGAAGGCGTCGACGGTGACGCCTGTGAGCGTGGCGGCCCCGTGCACCGCGACATTTGGCGGGACCTGGGGTGGCTTCTCCGCCGTGACTTTGCGCGCTGCCGATTTGGCCATGGATGTCGCTCCCCTTTACCGCCGTGTTCGGACGAGAACGGCGGACGGGGAGCGGACGTTCCATCGCGACACGTGGAAAGCGCGCCGCTCAGCTCCGCTTGCGGCGGCCGGCGGGCACAGGGGCGACCGGGGCCGGCTCCGGAGCGACCACCACGGGCGATTCGGCCGGCTTGGCCTTGGAGGCCTTGGCGCGGGCCGGCTTTGGCGCGGCGGTCACGGGTTCTGCCGCCGGGGCGCTCGCCTTGGCCTTGGTGCGGCTTGGCTTCGGCGCCGCTTCGAGATCGGCCGCAGCGGCCTCCACTTCCGGCTCCGGCCGGGTCTCGATGCCGGCCTCTGGGGCGGCATCCTCCTGAAGGACGATTTCAACCGCCCGGTACCAGTGTTCGCTGTCGCGCCCGTGGGCATAGCCGTCCTGTTCCCACAGCCGGTAGGCCCATTCACGGATACGCTGTTCTCGATCGTTCATGTCGTCTCCCGCGTCAGACTGGTGTCAGCGTGAACCCTCAGCGCCTGCTTCGCTATCGCAAAGGTGTCGCAGGGGTGTGAAAAGCGGAAGACGGAAGATGACGTAGGCGCTTCACGTTGCAGCGACGCGGCGTTTATCAGTCGCGGAGGCTGCGATAGGCGCCCTGCAGCCTCTCAAAGGCGTCGAAGCGGCGTGCATGCCAGTGGCGCGTGGACGTGCTCGGGGAATAGACTACCTCGATCTCGGACATGGCCGACATCGCCCCGGCGAAGCTGTCATAGCGGCCGGCGGCGACCGCGCCGAGAATCGCCGAGCCGAGCAGCACCGGCTCCGGCGCTACCGTGGCGGCGATGTCCACCTGCGCCGCATCCGCCAGCACCTGACGCACCAGCGCGCTTTGGCCGGCCCCGCCGGAGATGACGACCATTTGCGTGCGCGCGCCCTTGGCGGCCTGCGCGTCCAAAATCTGCCGCAGCCCGTAACCGATGCCGGCCAGCCCCGCCATGTAGAGGCCGACCAGGCTGTCGAGCCCCTCATCCATGCCGAGCCCGGCAACGATGCCGCGCGCCAGATGGTCGGCGAAAGGCGCACGGTTGCCGAGGAACTCCGGCACGACATGCAGCGTGCCGACCAATTCGGCGATGGCACCGGCGCCGCCGGCCGCTTCGGCGCGCCGGGCCAGCCAGAGATTGAGGCCCTGGCCCGCCTCGCGCGCCAGCTCGGTGGCCCGTGGCGCAGCGGGATGCAGGCGCACCAGCCGGTCGATGGCGGCGCCGGCGGCGGACTGGCCGCCCTCATTGAGCCAGAAATCCGGCACCATGGCCGAGTAATAGGGGCCCCATACGCCCGGTACGAAGGCCGGTTCCGGGGTGGTGAGCAGGGTGCAGGCCGATGTGCC
The DNA here is from genome assembly GCA_023434095.1 of Pseudomonadota bacterium. Taxonomy (GTDB): domain Bacteria; phylum Pseudomonadota; class Alphaproteobacteria; order Rhizobiales; family Xanthobacteraceae; genus Ancylobacter. The sequence goes on from JAEYTJ010000222.1 coordinate 2,742, forward strand.
GAACACATAGGCCATGCGGCTGAGCACATCTCCGCTTCCGCCGCGCGCGCCCACCGTGCCGATGCCGCCGGCATGGGCATCGATCAGCCCCGCCGCCACGGCGGTGCCCGGCGCGAGGCCGAGCTCGTCCGCCGCCTGCGCGGTCAGCCCGCCGCCAAGCGGCGTGCCGGCCGCCACGATCTCGGTGCCGATACGGGCGAAGCCCTCGTCGGCCAGCGCGCCGAGGCCGATGCGGCGGAAATAGCCCTCGTCCCAGCGGTTCTCATGGGCGAGATAGGTCCATTTGCAGGTGACGGTGCAGACGGAGCGGGCGAGGCTGCCCGTGGCTTTCCAGGTGAGGAAGTCGGCGAGGTCGAGGAACTGCCAGGCGCCCGCGAAAGTGGCGGGCAGCTCTTCGCTCAGCCACAGCAGCTTCGGCGTTTCCATCTCCGGCGAAATGGTGCCGCCGACATAGTCCAGCACCGGGCTGCCAAGGGCGTTGATGCGGTCGGCCTGCCCGGTGGCGCGGTGGTCCATCCACACGATGATGTTGCGGGCGGGGTCGCCATGCCGGCCGACGGGGAGGGGGCGTCCGCCCTCGCCGAGCACCACCAGCGAACAGGTGGCGTCGAAGCCGATGCCGGCGATGTCTTCCGGGGCGAGGCCCGCCGCCTCGCGCGCTTCCTTCACGCAGGCGCAGACGCCGGCCCAGATGTCGTCGCTCGACTGCTCGACCACATCGCCCGCTTCCTTCCACATGCGGATGTCGCGCTTGGCGACGGCGAGCTGCCGTCCGTCCGCATCGAAAATGCCGGCGCGCACGCTGCCCGTGCCGACATCGATTCCCGCGAAGCATCCGCCCATGGCCTAGAGGTCCGTTCCGTTCGGCACGATCACCAGATCGCGTATGGTCACGTTACGCGGCCGCGTCAGCATGAAGATGACGCATTCCGCCACTTCCTTTGCTTCCATCAGGGCGCCGGAGGCAAGGGCCTCGTCGAGCTTGGCCTGCGGCCAGTCCTTGATCAGGGCGGTGACGACCGGTCCGGGAAGAACCGCGCCGACGCGGATGCCGTGTTTCGCCACCTGCCGGCGCGTGGTGTGGACGAAGGCCTGCACCGCGAATTTCGAGGCGGTGTAGATCGGCTCCCACACCACGGGCACGACGCCGGCGATGGAGGAGGTGAACAGCACGTCGCCGCTTCCCCGCTCGACCATGTGCGGCAGTACCGCCTGCACGGTGCGGAAGGCGGCGTTGATGTTGAGGTTCAGCACGCGGTCCCACACGTCCGGGTCGCCCTCGACCACGTCGCCGCCGATATAGGCGCCGGCATTGGCGTGGAAGATGTCGAGCCGGCCGCATTTTTCCAGGATCTGCGGCAGCATGGTGGCGACGCTCGCGGGGTCGAGCAGGTCGACCACGACCGGCACCGCCTTCGGGCCGAGTTCAGAGCACAGCGCGCCGAGCGTGTCGGCGGCGCGGTCGACAAGGGCGACGCTGGCGCCTTCGGCGAGCATGGCGCGGGCGCATTCGAGACCGATGCCCGACGCCGCGCCGGTGATGGCGGCCACCTTGCCTTCAAGCCGGTTTGCCATGGGGGAAACTCCGATGGGGTTGTCGTTAGCCACTCGCTGCACCGTCATCTTGAGGTGCCCGGCCATCGGCCGGACCTCGAAGGATATTGTCGGGTGCGCCCAGAGAGCCATCCTTCGAGGCCCGCTGCGCGGGCGCCTCAGGATGACAGTACTGCCCTGATGCGGTCTAAGGCATCACGATCTGCAGCTTCACATCGGTCGGCAGGCCCTTGGCGGCCCGGTCGAACGCTTCGATGCTGCGGGCGAAGTCGAAGGTCTCGGAGATCAGCGGCTTGAGGTCGACCTTGCCCGAAGCGATGAGGTTGACCGCGCGGTCGAAATTATTGGCGTAGCGGAACACGGTCTCGATCCGCGCTTCCTTGATGATCGCCGCCGCCACGTCGAACTTCGTCGTCTCCACCGGCATGCCGATCAGCACCAGCGTGCCGCCGGGGCGGACGATATCGAAGATGCCCTCATAGGCGCGCGGCGAGCCGCTGGCCTCGAACACCACATCGGCGCCCCAGCCCTCGGTTTCCTCCGCGACGACCTCGGCCAGCGGGCGCTCAGTGATGTTGACGGGGTGGACGCCCGGATACTGGCCGGCAATGGCGAGCTTTGGCGCGGAGAGGTCGGAGATGTAGACGCGCGAGCAGCCGCCGGCGAGCGCGGCGAGCGCGGTCATGATGCCGATCGGGCCGCAGCCGATCACGACAGCCACATCGCCGGGGGTGATGCGGGCGCGGGTCGCGGCCTGCAGGCCCACCGCGAAGGGCTCCACCATGGCGCCCTCGGCGAAGGAGACATTCGCCGGCAGCTTGTAGGTGAAGGCGGCGGGGTGGACCACCTCAGGGGTCAGCACGCCATGGATCGGCGGCGTCGCCCAGAAGCGCACATCCGGGTCGACATTGTAGATGCCGAGCTTGGTGGCACGCGAATTCATGTTCGGCACGCCCGGCTCCATGCAGACCCGGTCGCCGACCTTCAGGTGCTTCACATGGGCGCCAACGGCGGTGACGATGCCGGCCGCCTCATGGCCGAGCACCATGGGCTCGCGCACCACGAAGGAGCCGATGGCGCCGTGGGTGTAGTAATGCACGTCGCTGCCGCAGACGCCGACCGTGTGGATGGAAATCTTCACGTCGTCCGGGCCGACCTCGAGCGGGAGGTCGATGTCGCGAAGGGAAAGCTCGCCCTTCTTTTCGAGAACCAGTGCCTGCACCATGGGGCGTGTCCTGCTGGAGTGTGCCGTCGCCGGGGCGCTCAGAGCGCGAGGCCAGCGGCGTCGAAGAGATAGATGTGGGAGGGGTCGATGCCGAGGGTGAGCGCATCGCCCGGCTTGAGGTTCGGCCGGCCGGCGGTGAGCGCGATGATCGGCTCGCCTTCCGAGCGGGCGTAGAGCTGGGTCGAGCCGCCGAGGCTCTCGGCAAAATCGAGGGTGAGCGCCAGTACCGGGTTGGCGGCTCCCACCGTCAGATGTTCCGGCCGCAGGCCCACCGTCACCGGCGCGCCGAGCTTGGTGCGCGCGGCGGCCGGCGTGTCGAGGGTCAGCGTGCCGCCGGCGAAGGTCGGGTGCGCCAAGGCGAGCGTGTTCCCCGCGATGGACGCCACCTTGGCGTTGATGAAGTTCATCTTCGGCGAGCCGATGAAGCCGGCGACGAAGGTGTTGGCGGGCGTGTCGTAGAGCTCGGTCGGCGAGCCGATCTGCTCGACGAGGCCGGCGCGCAGCACCACGATGCGGTCGGCCAGCGTCATCGCCTCCACCTGGTCGTGGGTCACATAGACCATCGTGGCGCCGAGCGAGCGGTGCAGCTTGGCAATCTCCACGCGCATCTGCGAGCGCAGTTCGGCGTCGAGATTCGACAGCGGCTCGTCGAACAGGAACAGCTTGGGATGGCGGACGATGGAGCGGCCGATGGCGACCCGCTGGCGCTGTCCGCCGGAAAGCGCGCGCGGCTTGCGCTCCAGCAGCGCCTCCAGCTGGAGAATGCGAGCGGCTTCCAGCACCTGCGCCTTGATCTCGGCCTCCGGCTTCTTCGCCATGCGCAGGCCGAACGCCATGTTCTCGAACACGCTCATATGCGGGTAGAGCGCATAGGACTGGAACACCATGGAAACCTCGCGCTTGGCGGGCTCCTCATAGGTCACGTCGCGGCCGTCGATATAGAGCTCGCCCGAGCTGACGTCCTCCAGCCCCGCGATCATGCGCAGCAAGGTGGACTTGCCGCAGCCCGAGGGACCGACGAACACCACGAACTCTCCCTTCTCGGCCGCGAAGCTGACGCCCTTGATGACGGCGGCGTCGCCATAGTTCTTCTTGATGTTGTCCAGTCGCAGGAAGGTCATCGTGCAGTCTCCAGATAGGCCGGCCGCGAGGGCCCGGCGGCCGTCCATCAGTTCTTGAGCAGCGCGTCGGCGCAGCGTTCGTCGGTCACCAGTCGTGTCACATAGCCGGCCCGCAGGATCGCGCGCACGATCGGCACCTTGTAGAGGCCGCCCGAGGCGAGGATCGAATGGCGGACCGGGTTCAGCTCATGCGGCGCCAGCGAAAGCACCCGCTCGTTGAGCGGGTGGTCGACCGGGCGGCCGTCGGCATCGAGGAACATGCCGAGCAAGTCGCCTACCGCGCCAGCTGCACGCAGGCTGTCGATGTTCTCCGAGACGGTCTGTGTCTGCACCAGCAGCGAACGGGTCGTCATGTCGCCGCAGGAGAGCAGCGCCACGTCCACGGTGCGCGCCCGGCGCATGGTCTCGCTGATCCCGTGATGCGAGAGAAGCATGGTGCGGCTCTCGGGCGTCGGGAAATAGAGCGGGGCGGCGAGATAGTAGCACTCCGCGGAGATGGCGCGGGCATAGCCGGTGGCGACCTCGAAGGTGCTCGACCCCGAGCCGCGGGTAAGCCCGCCCATGACCGAGGTCACCCAGCTCTCCGTCATCGGCCGGGCATTGACGCGCTTCAGCCCGGCGGCGAGCGTCTTGCCCCAGCCGACGCCGAGGCCCATGCCGTTCTCCAGCAGCGTGTCGAGCAGGCCGCCGGCCGCCTCGCCGATGACGCGCTGCTGCTCGGCCTCGTCCGGCAGGGAAGGGACCACGGTGACGTGATCCAGCCCGTAATGCGCCTTCAGCCGCTCCTCGGCCTCGATGCAGTCGGCCATGGGCAGGCGGATATCGATGAACACGGAACCATCGGAACGCACCTGCCCGAGGATCTTGTTGGTGCGCAGCCGGGTGAGCCCGAGCTGGTCGGCGATCTCCTGCTGGGTTAGGCCGCCGATGAAATAGAGCCAGGCGACCCGTGCGCGGATCTGCGCCGCCTCCATCTCCTGCGACCCTGCCGGTCTGCCGCGTTCGCGCCCGCCACCGTTCATCGCCCGTTCCTCACGCCAGTGCCTGCTTGAGGCGCGTGCAGGTTGTCTCCAGCGCGGCGAGGATCGCGCGGCTGTCTTCCTCGAACGGGTAGAACACCTCGAGGAAAACCGGGTGTGCGTCGGCGCCGGTGCGGCGCAGGAGGGCCGCGGCCTCGACGGGATCGACCTTGCCGGGCACGGTGAAGTCCCAATGGCGGTCGAAGGCGAAGTCGGTCTGCTGGATGTGCACGGCGGTGGTGACATCGGAAAGCGCGCGCAGCCACGATTCCATGCCGTCCGTCACGTCGCCATAGAGCGGCGCAAAGGTGGCATGGCCCCAGTCGATGCACAGCCGCCACGGCACCGCGCTATCGGCCACGTCGTTCATCATCTGCCGGGCCTGCGCGATGGTCCATGGCCATTCGCGGCGCAGCGGCGTCGGCTCGACATAGAGCTCGCTCAGCCCTTCGGCGGCGGCGCGTTCGCCGAGCCGGTGCATACGGGTGACGAGCTCGGCATAGTCGGCCGGATCGAGCGCCTCGGCCTCGCTGCCGTCGGATCGCGCCGCGAGGGCGCCGAGAGGCCCGCCGACGCGGGGAATTCCGGCCAGGGCGGCGAAGCGATAGGCGCGGCCCAACCAGTATTCCGCGTAGTTGCGCACCGCTGGATCGGGATGCAGCAGCTGGTTGAAGCTGTAATGCGCAAGGCCGATGAAGGCGCTGTGGATCGTGATGCCCGCCGCCTCCGCCGCGCGCCTGATGTCGGCGGCGTGGCGGTCGACAATGGCGTCCGGCCACATCGGGTCGACGAGGTCGAAGGAGAACTGCACGAGGTCGAGGCCGAGCCGCTCGCGCACCACGCCCGTCCACAGCTCCGGCGTGACCCAGCGCTTGGTGCAGAAGCCGAGATTGATGCCGAAGCGGATCGGTGCGGGCGTGTCGGTCACTTGGTCGCTCCCATGGTCAGGCCGCGCACCATGTGCCGCGAGACGATGAGCGCGAAGATGGTGACGGGCAGCACGATGACGGTGCCGGTGGCCATGATCTTGCCCCAGGGCAGTTCGTAGCCGGACATGAAGCTGGTGGCGACGACCGGGGCGGTCTGCACGGCGCGGCGCGTCAGCACCAGCGCATAGAGCAGCTCGTTCCAGGAGAAGATGAAGGAGAAGATCGCCGACACGGCGATGCCCGGCGCGCCCAGCGGCAGGTAGATCTTGCGGAAGATGGTGAACTGGCTGGCGCCGTCGAGCCGCGCGGCCTGTTCGAGGTCCGCCGGAATCGACTTGAACTGGTCGGTGACGATCCACACCACGATCGGCAGCTGGAAGGTGAGGTAGATCAGAATCAGCACCAGATGGGTGTCGAGCAGCCCGGTCTGGATCGCCAGCAGATAGACCGGCAGCGCCAGCACGATGGGGCTGATCATGCGGTTGGAGATGAACCAGAACCACAGGTCGGACTTGCCGCGAAACTCGTAGCGGGCCAGCGCGAAGGCGGCCGGCGCACCGAGCAGTACGGCGAGCAGGGTGGAGCACGTGGCCACGATCAGCGAATTGATGATCGCCCCGCTCACCTTCGTGTCGGCGAAGATCTCGGCATAGTTCTGCAGCGTCGGGGTGAAGAACCACACCGGCGGCGAGGACAGGATGTCGGCCTGCGTCTTGAAGCTCGCCGACACCATCCAGAAGAACGGGAACAACGTGAAGATGACGACGGCGGTCAGGCCGAGGGCATGCAGGAGCTTGCCGGACGAGATACGCATCAGTGGACCTCGCGGTAGAGCAGGCGGATATAGAGCCGGCTGATGATGATGGTGAGGATCAGCAACAGGATCGCCTGCGCCGAGGCGGTGCCGAGATCGAAGATGCGGAAGCCCACGCGCTGGATGTAGATCGAGATCAGGTCGGTTGCCGAGCCGGGGCCGCCGCGGGTCATGACGAACACCATGTCGAACAGCTTCAGCACGTCGGCCGAGCGCAGGATCATCACGGCGGTGAGGCCCGGCAGCAGGTAGGGCAGCTGCACATGGCGCAGCAAGGCGAGCTTGGACGAGGTTTCCAGCCGCGCCGCTTCCTCGATCTCGCCCGGCACCATGGAGAGGCCGGCGAGGAAGATAAGGGCGCAGAAGGGCGTCCATTGCCACACATCCATGATGACGATGGCCGCGAAGGCACCATTCTGCGTCGACAGCCAGTCGATGGGTCCAAAGCCGGCTAAGGATAGGAACTGGTTGGCGACGCCGAAATCACGATTGAAAATCAAGCGCCCGACGAGGCCGACCACGGCGTAGGTGGTGGCCAGTGGGACGACCAGTGTCACCCGTGCGAGCGATTTGAGCATCCCCATGCCGGGCTTGTGCAGCAAGAGGGCGATGACGAGGCCAAGCACCACCTGGATCGGCAGCACGGTGACGTAGAACTTGGCGGTGAGGAACAGCGACGACCAGAAGGTGCTGTCGGTCAGCACGTTCACATAGTTCTCGAAGCCGATGAAGGGGAAGCCCTCGCGCGGCCGGGTGATGTTGTAACGCCGGAACGAGGTGACCAGCGCGAAGATCGTCGGGTAGATGCCGATCACCAACAGCGTCAGCACTGCCGGCGCCAGGAACCAGAGCGGCGTCCAGCGTCCATAGCCCCGGTTGGGCCGGCGTTGTGCGGGTGTCGTCGCGGTGTCGCTCATGGCGTCTTCCTGTGGTGCCTACCGGGAGAGAAGAAACGCCCGGTCACTCCAGATTCGTATGGTTGGCGCGCATCTGCGCCGGGGTCACGCCCAGCCGGTCGCGCAGGCCGAGGATCAGGATCTCGAACAGCACGTAGAGCGCGCCCTCATAGAGCGAGCCCATCGGCAGCACGGAGGTCGCGGCCGTGCCCTGGTCGCTGGCCATGGTCTGCGCCGGCACGGCGAGCACGCGGTCGGCGCGGGCCGCGGTGGTCCCGCCCGGCTCGGCGGTGACGACGAGGGTGCGGGCGCCGGCGGCGCGCGCTTCACCCATCAGCGCGGCCACGGTGGAGAAGTCGCCCGGCCCGGCGGAAACCACCAGCACATCGCCGGGGCCGACCGGCGGCGTGGTCATGTCGCCCACCACGGCGGCCTTGAGGCCGAGATGGAAGAGGCGCATGGCAAGGCCCTTGATCTGCAGCCCCTCGCGGCCGACGCCGTAGAGCGCGATGCGGTTGGCGCCGGCCAGTTCGGCAATGGCGGCATCCAGTTCGTCGCTGCGCACCTGATCGAGGCAGGCACGGATTTCATCGAGCGCGCGGGCGTGAAGCGTTGTCATGGCATCGGTTCTTGTAATCTTCGGAGCGTCGACGGCCTCCGAGCAACGTCATCCTGAGGTGCCCGGCGGCAGCTGGGCCTCGAAGGATATTCATCCGGGCGGGCCAGGAGGCTCATCCCTCAAAGCTCGCTGCGCTCGCACCTCGGGATGGCGGCGCTTTTCCGGCCAGACGCTTGGGATGACGGTGCTTTTCGGTCTCGGGGCAAAGGGGGGCGGATGCCGCTTCGCGGGTTGCAGCATCCGCCCGGAGACCGGCGGCGCGGGAGAGAGGCCCCGCCGCCGGCTTCAACTCACTGAAGGAGCTTCTTCTTGCCGTCGTAGTAGCCGTCCTTGCCGAGAATGGCCTCCATGCGGGTGCCGATCTCCTTGGAGCCGCCTTCGACGGTGACTTCGCCCAGCATCATCTTGGAGCCCCACTCGGCGACGATCTCAGAGATCGCCGGCCAAGCCGGGAAGCGGGGACGATACTCGGGAACGCCGGCCTGCCAGGAGGCAACCATCGGCTCGACGAACTTGTACTTCGCCTTGATCTCCGGGTCGTTGTAGACGGCCATGCGGCCCGACACGCCGCCGGCCTCGACATAGGCCTTGGCGATGTCTTCCGACGTGGCCCACTGGATGAACAGCCAGGTGGCCTTCTGCTGCTCGGGGCTCGCCTGCGAGGCGACGGCGAGCGAGAAGCCGCCCAGCGCGGGCAGGCGGCCGGCCGGGCCGGCGGGCTCCGGCGCCACGGCGAGGCAGTCGCCGAGCTTGGAGGTCGCGGGGTCGGCGAGGGTGGAATAGAAGGCCGACCACTCGGTGATCATCGCCACCTGGCCCTGCGCCAGCGCGTTCACGGCCTCGGCATGGTCGAAGGAGACGACGCCCGGCGGCATGTACTTCATCAGGTCCTGACGGAAGTTCAGGCCGGTCTGGCTCTCCTTGCTCATCAGGTTGGACTTGAACTCCTTGTTCAGGAGCGAGCCGCCGAAGGGCCAGAGGAAGCGCATGAAGCTGTCCGCCGACTGGGTCTCGCCGCGGCGGGACTGCAGGGCGTAGGCGAACTGGTTCTTCGACTTGTCGGTGAGCTTGGGACCGTAAACGGTCATCACCTCTTCCCAGGTCGCCGGCGGCTTGTCGAAGCCGGCTTCCTTGAGCTTGCAGGAATTGTAGAACAGCAGGCCGGAGTAGTTGTCGAAGGGCAGGCCGTAGACCGTGCCGCCCCACGAGCCGAAGGCTTCCAGCAGCAGCGGGAAGAAGCCGTCGAGCTTCAGGTTCGGGTCGGTGATCGCCTTGTCCTTGGCGAGTTCCTCGACCGGCACCAGCCAGCCATTCTCGGCGAACTCGCCGATCCACACGAGATCGACCAGCGCCATGGTCAGGTCGCCGCGCGAGGTGAAGTTGAGCACTTCCTTCTCGCGGGTGTTCTCATAGGGAACGATTTCGTAATTGACCTTGATGCCGGTCTTCTTCTCGAACTCCGGCAGCAGCTTGATGATGGCGCGATAGCCGGGACGATCAAGGAAGATGCCGTTGACTTCGGTGCCCTTCAGAGGCTTGGCCGCCTCTTCGAGCCAATCGGCCATCGCCGCGACGGGCATGGCCGCCGTGGCCGCCGCAAGGGCGACGACGCTGGCGCAGATTCTCAATGCACGCTTCATGGTTTCCTCCTGAAATGGCGCAGCGCCACGGTTTAGGGCGAGGCCGGCATGCGGGACGGTTCAAACCGTCTCTCGTCTTGGCGGCGGGGCGGAGCCGTCTCCGGCGCTGCTTTTCCTCCGCAGAACTGCCGGACGGGCCGGCCTCAACCTTGCACCGGCGCTTGTCGTGAAGCCCGGCGACGGCAACGGCGCTCAGGCCGTCGACACTGAAAGCGATACATTTGTAATCTGGAATATGCAATAGCATCGGGATCAGGCAAGGTGGCCGATGCGTGGCAGTCAACAAGCGTGGAGACGGGCAGGATGGCAGCGGAGCATGACGATGGAATGGACCCGCTCCACGCCCGCCACGCGCTCGCCGAGACGTTGGCACGCAAAGCCGGCGCGCGCGCGCGCGCCTTCTTCCTCCAGCGCGACACGCTGCATCCGGAGCTGAAATCCGCGTCGCAGGACCTCGTCAGCGAGGCCGACCGCAGCATCGAGGCGTGGCTGCGCCGGGCGATTCGCCGGCGCTTTCCGGACGATGGCGTGGTCGGCGAGGAGGAGGCGGCGAGCGCGGGCATTTCGGGCTTCGTCTGGGTCATCGACCCGATCGACGGCACCATGCCCTTCCTCGTCGGCCAGCCCAACTGGACGGTGTCGATCGGGCTCGCGCGGGACGGCGAGGCGGTGGCCGGCGTCGTCTATGCGCCGATGCTGCGCGAGCTCTATTCGGCCGTCGCGGGCGGCGGTGCCCGGCTCAACGGGCGCGCGCTGGCGATGAACCCGGACTGGACCGTCGCCTCCACGACGACCGGCTTCGGCGCCACTCAGAAGGCGCCGGCGGCGGAGGTGGGGGCCTTTGTCGAGGCGCTCTACCGCGAGGGCGGCGTGCTGTTCCGCGTCGGCTCGGGGGCGCTGATGCTCGCCTATGTGGCGGCGAGCCGGCTCGCCGGCTATTACGACCCGACGCTGCATTGCTGGGACTGTTGGGCCGGCATGGTGCTGGTGCGCGAGGCCGGCGGCCTCGTGACCTTTGAGGGCGATTTCGCCCAACCCGGCGCGCTGTGGGCGGGCAACGCGACGGTCCATGCCGAGCTGAGGCGGCTCAGCGGGCGGGAATAGGCACCGCCGGGCGGGCTCGGGCTGCGCATTCGGTCATCTCAGCTTCGAGCAGGGTCAATCAGCCGCTTCCCCCGGCGATAGGCTTTCCTGCGCGGTGCCGGTGCTGCGGCAGATCGCCAACAGAGGGAACAGCCATGCTTTCACGCCTCCTCGTGACGTGCGTCGCCTTGTCCGCCACGCTCATGTCCTCCTCCGCCTTCGCCGTGGACCCCGCTTCCTGCGCGAAGCCGCGCTTTTCCGATGTCGGCTGGACCGACATCACCGCCACGACGGCGGTCGCCAACGAACTGCTGACCCATCTCGGCTACCAGCCGAACGTCGCGGTGCTCTCCGTCGCCATCACCTTCAAGGCGCTGGAGAATGGCGACCGCGACATCTTCCTCGGCAACTGGATGCCGCTGCAGGAGCCGACGCAGGTGCCGCTGGTGAAGGCCGGCAAGGTCGAGGTCGCGGCCACCAATCTCGAAGGCGCGCGCATCGGCTTCGCCACCTCCAAGGCGGCCTATGATGCCGGGCTGAAGACCTATGCCGACATCGCCAAATTCAAGGACAAGCTGCAGGGCAAGATTTACGGCATCGAGGCCGGCAGCGGCGCCAACGCCACCATCTCCAAGATGATTGCCGACAACACCGTCGGGCTGAAGGGCTTCGATCTCGTGGAATCCAGCGAGCAGGCGATGCTCACCCAGGTCGGCCACCGCATCAAGCAGGGCGAGCCGGTGGTGTTCTTCGGCTGGCGCCCGCACCCGATGAACGTCAACCTGCCGATCGAATATCTGACCGACGGCAATGACGTGTTCGGCCCGAAGGATGGCGGCGCCACCGTGCTGACCCTGACCCGCCCTGGCTATTCCAAGGAATGCCCGAATGTCGGCAAGTTGCTCAAGAACCTCGTCTTTGACGTGGCGATGGAAGACCGGCTGATGAGCGACATTCTCGACAAGGGCATGCAGCCCGACGCGGCGGTGAAGGCGTGGATGAAGCAGAACCCGGCGGCCGTGGAGGCATGGCTCGCCGGCGTCACCACGCTCGACGGCAAGCCCGGCGCTGCGGCGGTGAAGAGCGGCCTTGGCCTCTGACGCCTCGCCTACTTACAGACGCTTTTGGCGCTGACTCATATACACATCTGACGCAGCCGACGACTAGTCGAGTGT
>JAEYTJ010000241.1 GCA_023434095.1 Pseudomonadota bacterium
CCCGTCACAGGCCCATCAGAAAGGCCGGCAGCAATTCGCGTTCGCTGGTGATGTCGAGCTTGTCGTAGATGCGCAGCTTGTGGTTCTTCACCCCGCCCACGGAAATGTTGAGCTGGCGGGCGATCGAGGCGTTGTGGTGCCCCTCGAAGGAGAGCTGAACGATCTGCTTCTGCCGCTCCGTCAGGCCGTAGAGCTGCGCCAGCCGGTCGAGGCGGCTGGCGAAATCCCGGGGCTCCTTGCGCAGCACGAAGACGCTCGCGTCGTGCAGCAGCGCGTCGGTGGCCTCGCAGGCCGGCCGCAGCAGGCACCAGCCGCCATTCGCGGGGATGACATGGCGGTCGGTCGAGGTCAGATGCCCGGGCAGAGTCTCGCGGTCGAAGGCCTGCCGCGCCGCCTCGGCCCAGCCTTCGGACTGGAAGAGGCAGGCGCCGCTGGCGGTCACGATGCGGACTTCCGCCGGCACCCCGCCCGAGAGCATGGCACTGCGCGCCACCTGCCGTTCCACCGTTCGCGTCACATGCTGGCGGTGCATCTCCAGGAGAATGTCGAGCATTTCGGAGGCGAGGCGCAGTTCCCCCTCGTCGAAAGCCTGCCGGTGCCGGTCGAGACACAAGGCGAGGAAGCTCCGCTCGTTCAGCGGCAGCAGGAGCGCGAGTTCGTCAACCACGCCGAGATCGACGTCGAGATAGCGCGCATAGGTGCGGTCGAGCGGACCATCGGCGCAGAGCGTCCTCAGGCTGATCGCCCGGTGTCCCTCGCTGGCGATCGGCGCCCGCGCCAGCGGATCGAGCTGCCAGAGCTTGTCCGCATAGGCCGACTTGGCGCGCGGCGCCATGCCGGATTCGGAGAGGATGCGGGGCTGCGCCGCGGTCTCGTAGCGCGCCATGATCCAGAAATCGCACGGGATCAGCGGCGCGACGGCGCCGATCACGCTCTCATAGAAGGCATCGTCACCGATCCGCGACATGACGCGCGCCAACTCCCGGCCGAAGCCTGCCGGCAGATCATGGCCGCGTCCCTGGGGTCCCATGCGGGCTCTGCTCCCTCTCGTTGCAGCCCTCGGCTGACGCAGGAACCATGCCATGGCCGGCTACGGGCGCGGCGGGCGGTGACTGCGGTCACTATGGAAGAGCCGGCGCACGCCCCCTTATACATCGGTGATGAGCTGCGATGGTAGTCATACGCCGCTCCAAGAGGGAATGGTCGCATGTCCGGGTCTCGCCTGCTCACCCACCTTTCACCCACCCGCCGGGACGTGCTGCGCTTCGGGGCACAGGCGGCGATGTTCGCGACCATTGCCAGCCAGGTGGATTTCACCCGCCCGGCCTATGCGGGCGAGGCCAAGCTGACCGGGCCGCTCAATGTGCTGGCCTGGGCCGGCTACAACGACCCGGAGTTGATGCGCGGCTTCACCGAGCTGACCGGCGTCGAGCTCAACATCAAGGAAGCCGAGAGCAATGGCGCGCAGCTGAGCCTGGTGCAGGCCGGCACCACCAAGTTCGACGTGATCAACCCGGACGCGGTGTGGACCTCGAAATTCGCCGCCGCCGGCCTCACTTTGCCGATCGACACCGCCAAGCTGCCCTCGCTCGAAGACACGCTGCCGGCGTTCCGCAACCGGCCGGAGACGATGGTGGACGGCAAGGTCTACGCCATTCCGACCCGCTTCGGCGTCAATGGCTTCGTCTACTGGCCGGACAAGATTTCCGCCGCCGCTGCGGCCGATGCGGAACTCGCCTGGGACCCGGCGCTGAAGAACCGCGTCGAGATCATCGACTGGCCCGAGCTTTATCTCTGGATGACCGGCAAGTGGATCGGCCAGGAGAAGCCCGAGGAGGCGACCGGCGAGGCGCTGCAGAAGATCCTCGACAAGATGATCGCCTTCCGCCCCAACATGCGGGCGCTGCAGGCCGATATGGGCACGGTGAAGTCCGACCTGACCAACCGCGAGGCGTGGATGGTGTGGGGTTCTTCGAGCGACAATGTCCGCACCACGGCCCGCCTCGCCGGCGCCGATGTCGAGCTGTCCATTCCCAAGCAGGGCGGCGCCATGTGGATGGAGACGCTGCAGATCGTGCGCGGCACCGAGCATCTCGCCTCCGCCATGGCCTATATCGACTACATGACCAGCGCCAAGGCGATGAAGCAGATGGCGTGGGGCGCGGACAAGTTCGCGGTGACCAATGCCAAGGTGAAGGACCTCCTCACCCCCGAGCAGGTGAAGGCGCTCGGCCTCGACAAGATGGAAGAATGGGTCGCCAACTGCCAGATGAGCCTGGCGCCCGTCGACGAGAACGCCTGGGCCGATGCCTGGCAGACCTTCAAGATGGGTTGAGGCGGACCGCCATGCATATCCGTGTGATCGTTCCGGTGCTGGATTCGAAGGAGCTGGTGGGCAAGGCCGAGGCCGAGTACCGCTCCTTCGCCGGGCCCGGCGTCGACATCTCCGCCGTTCCGCTGGGGCGGGGCACCAACTCCATCGAAGCGGAATTCGATTCCGCGCTCGCCGCTCCGGAAGTCATGCGCCTCGCCCGCGAGGCGGAGGCGGACGGCGTGGATGCCTGCACCATTGCCTGCTTCACCGACCCCGGCCTGTCCGGGGCCCGTGAACTCGTCTCCATTCCGATCGTCGGGGAGGGCGAGGCCGCGCTGCACATGGCGGCCATGCTGTCGAACCGCTTCACCGTGTTCATCACCGAGAAGCCGCTGTTCCCGCTCATCCGCCGCGTCGTTGCGCGCTATGGGCTGGAGCGCAACCTCGCCTCGGTGCGCGCGGCCGGCGCCAGCGTGCTGACCCTGGACGAAAGCTGCCTTCCCCATATCATTGCCGAGAGCATCGACGCGGTGGATCGCGATGGCGCGGAGGCGTTCGTCATGGGCTGCACCGGCACCGGATTCGACATGGCGCAGGCGGTGGAAGAGGCGCTGCATCGCCATTTCGGTGTGTCCGTCCCGGTGATCGACCCGGGCAAGGTGGCGCTGCACTTCGCCCGCGCCATGGTCGCGACGGGGCTTAAGCCCTCCAAGCTCGCCTATCCCATGCCGGCTTTCGCCCGCGACGAATACGCCTTCGCGTGATGAGCGCCCCCATCTCCGCGCGGCGGCGGACATCCCTTGCGGCCCTGCTGCCGACCGCCGGACTGCTGCCATTGGTGCTGTGGCAGATCGTGTTCTTCGTCCTGCCGGTGGTACTGATCCTCGGCCTGAGTCTCTGGCGGACCAGGAACTACCGGCTGATCCCCGATTTCACCTTCGACAACTATGCCGCCATTTTCGCGCGGCCGGCGATCTGGCGCGCCTTGCTGCTGTCCGTCGAGACGGCGGCGTTCGTCACCGTCGCCTGCGCCGTGCTGGCCTATCCGGTTGCCTATTTCATCGCCAAGAAGGCGGGCCGGTGGCGCGGGCTGCTGCTGGTGGCGGTGATCGCGCCCTTCTGGGTCAGCATCGTCATGCGGGTCGCCGCCTGGCGGCTGCTGCTGGGCGAACGCGGCGTCATCAACCAGACAGTGATGGCCCTGGGACTGACGGACGAGCCGTTGAGCTTCCTGCTCTATTCGCCGGTCTCGACGGCCATCGGGCTGATCTACGCCTATCTCCCGCTTTATGTGCTGCCGCTCTACGCCGCCATCAGCAACATCCACGACAGCTGGATCGACGCGGCGATGGATCTCAACGCCAGCCCAGCCCGCACCTTCTTCGAGGTGATCCTGCCGCTCTCCGCGCCGGGCCTGGTGGTGGGCGCCGTGTTCTGCTTCGTCTTTGGCTTAGGCGAGTTCGTGACGCCGGCGCTGCTGGGCGGCGGGAAGCAGCTCATGTTCTCGCAGGTGATCCAGGACGAGTTCCAGCGCCGGCTAGATTGGCCGAGCGGCGCGGCGATGGCGGTGGTGCTGCTCGTTCTCGTCTTCGCGGCGCTGGCCGTGTCGATGAAATGGATCCGCCGCGCCAGCGGGGAGGCCGGCTCGTGAACCGCCTCTCCTTCCGCTGGGCGCTGCCGGCCTATTCGGTTCTGCTCTACGCCTTCCTCTACCTGCCGATCATGGTGATCGTGCTGTTCGCCTTTGACGCGAAGGCAATTCCGGGTCTGCCCCTGGCCGGTTTCACCACCGACTGGTTCGGTGCGAGCCTGACGGATGCCCGGCTTGTCGGATCGTTGTTCACCAGCATACGGCTGGCGCTGCTGGCGGCAGTGCTTTCGACTGCGCTCGCCATGCCCGCCGCCATGGTGCTGGCCTGGCGGCCGGTACGGATGAAGTCGCTGCTGCTCTGCCTGGTCCTCGGCCCGGTCGTGCTGCCGCAACTGGTGCTCGGCCTCGGCCTCGTCGTCCTGTTCCGCGCGGCGCCCGATCTGATCGGGCAGCCGGCCATCGTGCTGGCGCACACGACGATGACGTCGAGCTATGCGACGCTGATGCTCTATTCGCGCTTTCTCGGTTTCCGCCGGAGCTACATCGAGGCGGCGATGAATCTCGGCGCGAACGAGTTCGTCACCTTTCGCGAGGTGGTGCTGCCGCTGGTCGCGCCGTCGCTGATCGCCGTGCTGCTGCTGGCCTTCACCGATGCGTTCGGCGAGTTCGTCGTGGCCTGGTTCCTCGCCGGCTTCACCGAGACCCTGCCCATCGCCATCTGGACCTCGCTCCGGCAGGTCATCTCCCCCAAGATCTACGCGCTCTCCGCCATGGTGATCCTGGTGACGCTCGCCGTCAGCGTCTCCGCTCAGGTCTGGATCATCGGCCAGAGCCGGCGCGAAAGTGAGTCGTGACCGATGACCGACCTTCCTCCCCATGCCGTCGAACTGCGGGCTGTCAGCAAGGTGTATGGCGCCAGCGCCGCGGTTCGCGACGTCTCGATGGAGATACCGCGCGGCGCCTTCGTCACCATTCTCGGCCCTTCCGGCTGCGGCAAGTCCACCTTGCTGCGCATGATCTCCGGCTTCGTCACGCCGAGCTCCGGCGATGTGCTGATCGACGGTGTGTCCGTGGTCGGTGCCGCCCCCTATGAGCGCGACACGGCCATGGTGTTCCAGGACTACGCGCTGTTTCCCCACCGGACGGTGGCGCAGAATCTCGCTTTCGGCCTGCGCATGCGCAAGGTGCCCAAGGACGCGATCGCCAGCCGGGTCGAGGCGATGCTGGAACTGGTCAACCTCAAGGGCTTCGGCGACCGCAGGGTAAGCCAGATTTCCGGCGGGCAGGCGCAGCGCGTGGCGCTCGGCCGGGCGCTGATCGTGCGGCCGGCGGTGCTGCTGCTCGACGAGCCGCTGGGCGCGCTCGACCTCAAGCTGCGCAAGCAGATGCAGGCCGAGCTGAAGACCATCCACCGCGACCTCGGCCTCACCTTCGTGGCGGTGACGCACGACCAGGAGGAAGCGCTGACGCTCTCCGATCGCATCGCGGTGATGAATGGCGGGGCGCTGGAACAGTTCGACACGCCGGAGAACCTCTACCGGCGGCCGGCGACGCGCTTCGTGGCCGACTTCGTCGGCAACGCCAACCTGCTGGACGGCCGGCTTGTCGAGGCCGGCGGCATCGAACTGGACGGGCTGGGGCTCACGCTGGCGGTCAGTGACGCCCAGCGTGCGGGACGTAAAGCCCCGGCGCGGGTCGCGCTGGTGGTGCGCCCGGAGACGGTGGCCGTCGGCCCCCAGGTGCCGGCGGGACATGAGTGCCGGATCGAGGCGCAGGTCGAGGAAATCATGTTCTCCGGCGCCGTGCAGCAGATCGTCGGCCGCCTGCCGGACGGCCGGCGCATCGCGGCCCATCAAAGCGCTGCGCTGCCCGCACCCGAGCGAGGGGCGCGTGCGATCTTTTCCTGGCCGGGCCAGTCCGTCTGGCTGGTCGACGCCTGATCCCCCTTCAAGGGCTGCTTTCCATGCGTGAACTCGACTATGACGAACTGGAGGCGCTCGCCATCGGCGCGGGCGTGCTCGGGACGGGCGGCGGCAATCACCCGCATCTCGAACTCATGTGCGCGCAGGCGGAGTACCGCCGCGGTCGGCGCATCCGCCTGATCGATCCCGACGAACTGGCCGACGAGGCCCGCGTCGCGGTGGTGTGCATCATGGGCGCGCCGCTGGTGACCAAGGAGCGCCTGCCGGAGCCGCAGTCGATCTGCCGCGCCGTGCGGCGGATGGAGGCGCATACCGGCCGGCCCTTCGACGCCATCATGTCGATCGAGATCGGCGGCGAGAACGCTTTCTTCGCCATGCTGGTCGGGATGGAGCTCGGCCTGCCCGTGGTCGATGCCGACACGATGGGACGGGCTTTTCCCGAGGCCCAGATGGCGAGCTTCGCCATTCGCGGGCTGAACGTGGCGCCGTTCGCCATCGCCGACATCCGCGACAACGAAATCCTGATCCCCTGCGCCGAAAGCGCCACCCGCGTGGAGCGCATCGGCCGGCGCATCGTGGTGGAACTCGGCTCCATCGCCGGCACCTGCACCGCGCCGCGCTCCGGCGCCGAGGTGAAGGCGCATGCCATCCTGCGCTCGGTCTCACGCGCCATTGCCATCGGCCACACTATCCAGGCGGCCCGGGACGCTGGCGCCGATCCCGTCATGGCGCTCGTCGAGGGCGCGCACGCGCGGCTGGACTTCTCCGGCAAGGTCGAGGACGTGTCGCGGCGCACCGAGGGCGGCTTCGTGCGGGGCACGGTGCGGCTCACCGGCAGCGCGGCGCATCAGGGCCAGGAAATGCTCATCGACTTTCAGAACGAGTTTTCGGTGGCACGGCGCGACGGGGCTCTGGTCGCCTCGGTGCCGGACCTCATCACCGTGCTGGACGAAGAAAGCGCCGAGGCCATCGGCGCGGAGGTCGTCCGTTACGGCCAGCGTGTCGCCGTCATCGTGCTTGCCGCCGACCCGATCATGCGCAGCCCGGAAGGGCTGGCGGTCGTCGGCCCGCGGGCCTTCGGCTACGACTTCGACTATCGCCCGTTCGAGGAGCTTGCCCGATGAAGCGCATCGGCATCGATGTCGGCGGCACCAATACGGACGCGGTGCTGCTCGACGGCAGCAGGATCCTGCGGTCCATCAAGACGCCGACGACGGCCGACGTGACCAGCGGCGTGCGGAAGGCGCTGTCTCACGTCCTCGCGGACCATGAAGGCGGAGCCGGGGATGGCACGCCGCCGGATGTGCGGGCCGTGATGATCGGCACCACGCATTTCACCAACGCCGTCATCGAGCGGCGCGGTCTCTCGAAGGTCGCGGTGATCCGCATCGGCTTGCCCGCCGCCGCCTCGATCGAGCCGATGGCGGACTGGCCGCCCGATCTGCACCGCGCCGTCGCCGGACCGGTCTTTCTGCTGGAAGGCGGCCATGAATTCGACGGGCGGCCCATCGTCGCCTTCGACAGGGACGGCATGCGTCGCGCCGCCGAGGCGATCCGCGCCGCCGGCATCACCGCCGCCGCGATCACCGCCGTGTTCTCGCCGCTGATCGCCGACTGCGAGACGGAGGCGGCCGCCATCCTTGCGGAGGTGGCACCCGACGTCACCGTTACCCTCTCCAGCCATCTCGGCCGCATCGGCCTGATCGAACGCGAGAACGCGACCATCCTCAACAGTGCCCTGCATGGGCTGGCGCGGCGGACGGTGGACGCCTTCCGGGCGGCTGTCGCGGAAAGCGGCCTGTCCGGCCCCCTTTACCTGACCCAGAACGACGGCACGGTGATGCGCGCCGAAGAGGCCGAGCGTTTCCCCGTCCTGTGCTTTGCCTCCGGCCCGACCAACAGCATGCGCGGCGCGCATCTCCTGTCCGGGCTCGCCGACGCCCTGGTGCTCGATGTCGGCGGCACGACGACCGATGCCGGCATGTTGCGGGCGGGCTTTCCGCGACAGGCGAACACGCAGGTGGATATCGGCGGCGTGCGCACCTTTTTCCGCATGCCGGATGTGGTGGCGGTCGCTCTTGGCGGCGGAACGATCGTGCGGGACGAGCCCTTTGCCATCGGCCCCGACAGCGTCGGTTTCCGGCTTCTGGAAAAAGCCCGCGTCGCCGGCGGCGATACGCTCACCCTCACCGATGTCGGGGCGCGGCTCGGCCTGATCGAGCTTGGCGACCTGGCGCGCCTTGCCGATGTGCCGGTCGCTCTCGTCGACGCCGCCAAGAGCTGGATCAGCGGCCGCCTCGCGGAACTCGTGGACCGGATGAAGACTAGCGCCGGCGACCTTCCCGTCATCGCCGTGGGCGGTGGTGCCTTTCTGGTGCCGGACAGCCTTCCCGGCGTCTCGACCGTCATCAAGGTCGAGAATGCCGGCGTGGCCAACGCGGTCGGGGCGGCCATGTCGCAGGTGAGCGGCGAGTGCGAGCGCATCTTCTACGGCGTGCCGCGCGACCGCGCCATCGAGGAGACGCTGGCCGCCGCGCGGGAGCAGGCGGTCGCCGCCGGCGCGGCGGAATCCACGCTCGCCGTGCTCGACATGGAGGACACGCCGATGTCCTACATTCCCGGCGATCCCCTGCGGGTGCGCGTTCGCGTCATCGGCGATCTTGCCGGCTGAGCGCGCGGCGGCCGCGAAGGAAGAGGAAGGGCCATGACGACGTCAGCGCAGCAATTCGCCAGCGACAATTACGCCGGCATCTGCCCGGAAGCCTGGGCGGCCATGGAACGGGCCAATGACGGCTCCTGCGTCGCCTATGGCGACGACGGGTGGACGAGCGAGGCGGCCGACGCCTTCCGCGCGCTCTTCGCGACCGATTGCGACGTGTTCTTCGTCTTCAACGGCACGGCGGCCAATTCGCTGGCGCTGGCCTCGCTCTGCCAGTCCTTTCACAGCGTCATTTGCGCCGCCTCCGCCCATGTCGAGACGGATGAATGCGGCGCGCCGGAGTTCTTCTCCAATGGCTCGAAGCTGCTGATCGCGCCGCCCGGCACCTCGAAGCTCACGCCGGAGATGATCCGCACGCTCGCCACCAGCCGTTCCGACATCCATTTCCCCAAGGCGCGCGTGGTGACGATCACCCAGCCGACGGAGACCGGGCTGGTCTACAGCCTGGACGAGATACGGGCCATCGCCGGCCTGTGCCGCGAACTCGGACTGAAGCTGCACATGGACGGGGCGCGCTTCGCCCATGCCTGCGCGAGCCTTCGCTGCACACCGGCCGAGATGACGTGGCAGGCCGGGGTGGACGTGCTGTGCTTCGGCGGCACCAAGAATGGCATGGCCGTCGGCGAAGCGGTGATCTTCTTTGACCGCTCGCTTGCCGCCGACTTCGACTATCGCTGCAAGCAGGCCGGACAGCTCGCCTCCAAGATGCGGTTCCTCTCCGCCCCCTGGATCGGCCTGCTGCAGAGCGGCGCCTGGCTGCGCAATGCCGAGCACGGCAATGCCTGTGCGGCCCGGCTCGCCGAGGCGGTGGGCGGCATCGCCGGCATCGAACTGCTGTTTCCCGTTCAGGCGAACTCCGTGTTCATCAAGGCGCCGGAGCCGGTGCTGGCGGAACTGCGCGCGCGGGGCTGGCGCTTCTATACCTTCATCGGCGGCGGCGCCCGCTTCATGTTCGCCTGGGACGCCGATCCCCGGCGCGTGGAACAGCTGGAGGCGGATATCCGCGCGGCCGCCGACCTCAGCGCCGGCGCGGCCTAGGTGTTTGATCCCAGGCTTTGATGGTGCCGTCTTCTCGGCGGAACGGAAGGACGCCCCCGCGCTTCCCGCAACCGCCACGCGGTCCATCCGAGACCGTGGGCGGCCGCGGGGGGCATCGGACGAATTCCTCAGCCGAGGTCGATGAGGATCTTCAGCTCGGTGCCGGCGGGGCTGAGCAAGGGCTCGAAGCCCTCCGCCACCACGTCGTCGAGCTTGATGCGGCGGGTGACGACCTTTTCGGCCGGCAGCAGGCCGGAGCCGATCAGCGCGGCGACGCGCGGCCACATCAGCGTCGAGTAGCACCACGACCCGCGCAGATCGATGTCCTTGAAGGTGAGGGCGAAGCCGTCCACCGCCGGCTTGCCGACATGCAGACCCACCTGCACCACCACGCCCTGCCGGCGCACCGCCTCGATGCAGGTGGCGGTGGCGGCTTCGGCGCCGACGCATTCCAGCGCCACATCCACCCCGACATGGCCTTCGGTCTGGTCGCGGATCGCCTCGAGCACATTGTCGGTCTTGGGGTTGAGCGTGATCACGTCCGGCAGCACCGCGCGGGCCATTTTGAGCCGGTTGTCGTTGGTGTCGGACAGGAAGATCGTCGTGGCGCCCGCCGCCCGCGCCGCGAGGATCTGCAACTGGCCGATGGGCCCGGCGCCGGTGACGAGCACCGAGGAGCCGGGCCTCACCCCGCCGCGCTCGGCGGCATAGACGACGACGGCGGTGGGCTCGATCAGCGCCGCCTGCTCGTCCGTCACATTGTCCGGCATAGCGAAGACGTTGTAATCATTGACGATCGAGTATTCCGCCATCCCGCCCCAGGGCCACATGAGGCCGA
Organism: Pseudomonadota bacterium; assembly: GCA_023434095.1. GTDB lineage: Bacteria > Pseudomonadota > Alphaproteobacteria > Rhizobiales > Xanthobacteraceae > Ancylobacter. Next base: position 10,423 of record JAEYTJ010000241.1, read on the forward strand.
CAATGCCGAGCTTGTCGGAGAGCTGGTAGAGGCCGCGCTTGCCGTAATGATCGTCGCGCGGGGAGATCAGCGGCTGGATGGAGACGCGGTCGCCGGGCTTCACATGCGTCACCTCGGTGCCGATGGCGACGACGGTGCCGCCATATTCGTGGCCGAGCGTCTGCGGCAGCTGGGCGCCGGTGTAGGGATGCGGCGCGGTGGGGATGAAGATCGGGCCGGCGGCATATTCGTGCAGGTCCGTGCCGCAGATGCCGCAGAAGCGGTTCTTGACCAGCACGTCGCGCGGGCCGAGCCGGGCGCGGTCCGGCTCCGGCACGTCCTCAATGCGCACATCGCGCGTGCCGTGGAAGCGGGCGGCTTTCATGGGAAGGTCCTCAAGGTCGGGAAAGGGGGCGTCAGGCTTTGGCGGGGGCGAGGGCGTCGAAGGCTTCCAGCGCCCGGCTGGCATAGACGGCGGAAGGGCCGCCGCCCATCTCCAGCGCCACCGCCAGCACCTCGACGAGTTCCTCGCGGCGGGCGCCGTGGCTGGCGGCATTGGCCACGTGGAACAGGATGCAGTCGGCGCAGCCCTGATGGACGGCGAGGGCGACGGCGATCAGCTCCTTGGTCGCTGCGCTCAGCGCGCCGGGGCGGGAGGCCTCGCCCATCAGCGAGCGGAAGGCGCCCATCGGGCCGGGCGCCGCCTTGGCCAGCGCGCCGAAGCGCCGGTTCATGTCCTTGAGCTGGTCGGGGATGCTGTCGCTGGTGGACATGTTCGCTCCTCAGATGAAGACCATGCCGCCGTCCACCATCAGGGACTGGCCGGTCATGAAGTCGGAATCGGAGGAAGCGAGATAGCGGGCGACGCCCACGAGGTCGGCCGGCTGCGAGGCGCGGCCGAGCACGGCTGTGGCGGCGAAGGTGTCGAAGGCTTCGTTCTCTTTCGTGGTCAACTTGTTGTCGCGAAAGCCCTTGTCGATCACGTCCCACATCGGCGTGGCGACGACGCCGGGGCAGAAGCAGTTGGCGGTGATGCCTTCCTTGCCGAAGGCGCGCGCCGCCGCCTGGGTCATCGCCACCACGGCGAATTTCGAGGCGCAGTAATGGGCGAGCGGCTCATAGCCCTGCTTGGCAGCGATGGAGGCGGTGTTGACGATCTTGCCGCCGCCACCCTGGCGCTGGAACGTCTTCACCGCCTCCTGCATGCCGATGAGCACCCCGAGCGCGTTTACGTCGGTAATGAAGCGCCAGTCCTCCTCGGTGATGTCGAGGAAGGGGCGGGTCTGGGCGATGCCGGCATTGTTGAACAGCACATCGACGCGGCCGAAGGCGTCCGCCGCCTTGTCCAGCATGGCGCGAACCTGCGCCCGCTCGCGCACATCCACCGCCACGCCGATGGCCTTGCCGCCGGCCCCCGTGATCTCGCCCGCCAGCCTGTCGGCGGCGTCCTGCGCGAGATCGGCGACAGTGATGGCGGCGCCGTCGGCGGCGAGCGCCCGGGCGATGGCAGCGCCGATGCCGCCGGTGGCGCCTGTGATAACGATGCTCTTATCCCTGAGTTTGGGCATGAATCCTCCTTCGCCGTCCGCGACCGCGCGACGGCGTTGTGATGTCTGGGGGGATGGGTCAGGCGATGTGGGCGAGGATCAGTTCATTGACCCGTGCGGCCTTCTCCATCTGCACCATGTGGCCGGCGTCTTCGATCACCTGGACCGTCGCCCGCGCGCCCAGCGCCTGCGCATGGGCGGGGGGGATCACCCGGTCGCTGGCACCGAAGATCACCAGCGCCGGCACCTCGGCAGCGGCGAGCGCCTCCGCCATCTGCTCAGATTGCCGGCCGCCGGCGAACAGGGCGCCGGAGAGCGCGGTAAGTGCCTCTGCCACGCCGTCCAGCCGCTTGTACTTCAACAGGTCGTCCACCAGCTGACGGGTGACGGTGTCGGGATCGTGGAACAGCTGTTCCAGCACGGGTTTCAGGTCGCGCCGCGAGGTTGCCTGCACGAAGCCGTCGGTGTAGCCGGCATTGATCGCGTCCCCGAGCCCGGCGGAGCCGATCAACGTCACCGAGGCGACGCGGGCGGGCGCGTCGAGCGCGGTGCGGGCGGCGACGGCGCCGCCCATGGAATGACCGACGAGATGGGCGCGCGGGATGTCGAGCGCGTCCATGAAGCCGACAAGCGCGGCGGACAGCCCCTTGAGCGACGGATCGGCGAGCTTCTTGTCGGACTGGCCATGGCCGGGTAGGTCGAGCGCGTAGACGGTGGCGGATTCCGCCAGCGCGTCGATGTTGAACAGCCAGTTGTCGAGATCGCCGCCGAAGCCGTGGATCAGCACTACATTCGTCGCCCCTTCGCCGCGCCTGGCGTAGCGCAGGCGGCCGGCCGGGGTGTCGACGAAGTGATAGCGCGGTGCCTCCTCCTCCGCCGCCTCGGCCGCCGCCTGCGTCGCATACTCCGCGACATAGGCGTCGATCTCGGCATCCGGCACCTCGTCATCGGCGATGACGCCGATCAGCGCCTTGACGGGGTAGATCGTATCCGGTTCGCCGATCACCCGGCGCAGCGTGCCGGTCTCATGCGCCTCGACCACGCCGGCGATCTTGTCGGTTTCCACCTCGACGATCTCGTCGCCCGGCGCCACCGGCGAACCGGCGGGCTTGAGCCAGCCGGTCACCTTGCCTTCCGACATCGACAGCCCCCATTTGGGCATGACGATCGGCTTGATGCGTTCATTCATCGAGAAGGCTCCTTACGCCGCCGACTTCACGGGGCCGGTGGTCTTGTGGACCGCCGCGACGATGGCGTCGGGCGAGGGGATGTAGAGGTCTTCCAGCACCGGCGAGAACGGCACCGGCGTGTGCGGTGCTGTCACCATCTGCGGCGCCGCCTTCAGCGCACCGAAGGCGTTCTGCGCGACATAGGCGGCGACATCGGTGGCGAGGGAGCAGCGCGGATTGGCCTCGTCGATGACCACCAGCCGGCCGGTGTTCTCCACGCTCTCGATCACCGTGTCCCAGTCGATGGGCGAGAGGGTGCGCAGGTCGATCACCTCCGCCGAGACGCCGGAGCGGGCGAGCGTGTCGGCCGCAGTGAGTGCGCGCGGCACGGTGAGGCCGTAGCCGACCAGGGTCACATCCTTGCCGTCGCGCACAATGTTGGCTTCGCCGAAGGGGATGGCGTAGCTCTCCTCCGGCACGTCGGCCTCCGAGCCGTACAGCGCCTTGTGCTCGCAGAAGATCACCGGGTCGTCGTCGCGGATCGCCTGGATCAGCAGGCCCTTGGCGTCATAGGCGTTGGACGGGCACACCACCTTCAGGCCCGGAATATGGGTGAAGAGCGGGGTGAGCATCTGCGAGTGCTGGGCGGCGGCGCGGAAGCCGGCGCCGACCATGGCGCGGATGACCACCGGGGTCTTCGCCTTGCCGCCGAACATGTATTTGAACTTGGCGGCCTGGTTGAAGATCTGGTCGAAGCACACGCCCATGAAGTCGAGGAACATGAGTTCCGCCACCGGGCGCATGCCGCAGGCCGCCGCGCCGATGGCGGCGCCGATATAGGCGCTTTCCGACAGCGGGGTGTCCATCAGCCGGTTGCCGTGCTTGGCGTGCAGCCCCTTGGTGACGCCGAGCACGCCGCCCCAGGCGTCCATCTCGCCGGGCGCGCCGGCGCCGCCGACAATGTCCTCGCCGAGCACGATGACGGTGGGATCGCGGCGCATTTCGAGGTCGAGCGCCTCGTTGATCGCCTGCTTGTAGCTGATCATGCGGGCCATGGGTTTTCCTCCGGTTCTTGGTTGTTGTGCTCAGTAGGCGACATAGACATCGGTGGTGAGGTCGCGGGCGCCGGGCAGCGGGGCGCCCTTGGCGCTCTCCACCGCATCGTCGATAAGCGCCGCCACTTCGCGATCGATCAGAGCGAGGTCGGCCTCGCTCACCACCCCGGCGGCGGTGACGCGGGCGCCGAACAGCTTCAGGCAGTCGCGGTGAGCGCGGTTGTGGTCGTTCTCGCCCTTGGCCTT
>JAEYTJ010000261.1 GCA_023434095.1 Pseudomonadota bacterium
GGGGGGGGGGCGGAACAGGGAAAGGTTCAGCACGCTTCCAGTATCCGTTTCAACATGAAGGGCGGCGGTGCGCGCGGCAGAGAGGGCCGGCAGCAAAGGCATTCAGCTCCTTCAATAACCCGATCCCCGCGGCGGCGCAAAAGGCAAAGCCGGCCGGCCGATCACAGCGCCGCCAGCCGGGCGTGTTTCTGCCGCGAAGCCTTCATGGAATTGGCTCTACAATCCACGCATGAGTGATTCGATCCGCCGCCTGTACACCGCCGTGATCGCGACGCGGAAGGGCAACAATCCTTCGCCGCGCACGGCGAAGCTGTTGCGCAAGGGCCGGGCGGCGATGGCCAAGAAGGTCGCCGAGGAGGCGGTCGAGGTGGCGCTGGACGGTGTCATCGGCGACCGCGCCGCGACGGTGCGCGAGAGCGCCGACCTGATCTACAATCTCGTCGTGCTGTGGGCCGAGCTCGGCATCGAGCCGGACGATGTGTGGGCCGAGATGCGCCGGCGCGAGAAGCTGCTGGGCATGGCGGAGAAGATTCCCAAGCGCCGGTCAGCTTCTGGCAAGGATTCGCCGCTATTCGGGGCCGGGCCGGCCGCAGGGCCGCTGCTGTGGGATGTCGCCGACGGTGCCGGCGCGGTCCCGCTTCCCGACCTGCCGCGCCGCCGTCCCTGAAGTCCGTGCGCCCCTGAGCCGCCGCGCTCCCGTTTCTCGCTTCCGTCAGGCCTCCCATGCTGCGCCGTCTCTACCAATGGGTGATCGACCTCGCCGAGCGCCCCTCCGCTCCCTGGGCGCTGGCCGGGGTCTCCTTCGCCGAAAGCTCGTTCTTTCCCGTGCCGCCGGACGTAATGCTGGTGCCAATGTGCCTGGCCCGCCCCTCCCGCGCCTGGTGGTACGCGACGGTGTGCACGCTCGCCTCCGTGGTCGGCGGGCTGTTCGGCTACGCCATCGGGGCGCTGCTCTACGATTCGCTTGGGCTGTTCCTGATCCAGCTCTACGGTTACGGCGCCAAGGTCGACGCATTCACCGAGGCCTATCAGCACTATGGCCACTGGATCATCCTCATCAAGGGGCTGACGCCGATCCCCTACAAGGTGGTGACGATCACCTCGGGCTTCGCCCATTACAGCCTGTTCTGGTTCATCGTGCTCTCGGTCGTCACGCGCGGCCTGCGCTTCTTCATGGTCGCGGGGCTGCTCTACTGGGTCGGGCCGAGCGCGCGGACCTTCATCGAGGAACGGCTGGGGCTGGTGACGGCGGCATTCGCCGTGCTGGTCGTGGGCGGGCTTCTGGCGGCGGTGTATCTGTTCTGAGCCGCCTCAATGGCCGCCGCCGCTGCGGCCGAGGCGTGCTTCCAGCAGCGTCTTGGCCAGCAGGGTGACGATGGCGAGCAGGGCCAGCAGCGAGGCGACGGCGAAGGACGCCTGGAACTGATACTCGTTGTAGAGGATCTCGACCTGCAGCGGGATGGTGTTGGTCTCGCCGCGCACATGGCCGGAGACCACCGAAACCGCACCGAATTCGCCCATGGCGCGCGCGTTGCACAGCAGCACGCCGTAGAGCAGCGCCCATTTGATGTTGGGCAGGGTGACACGCGAGAACACCCGCCAGCCGCCGGCGCCGAGGGTGACCGCCGCCTCCTCCTCCGTCGTGCCCTGTTCCTGCATCAGCGGGATCAGCTCGCGCGCGACGAAGGGGAAGGTGACGAAGATCGTCGCCAGCGTGATGCCCGGCCAGGAAAAGATGATCTTCCAGCCATTGTCGATCAGCCACGGGCCGAAATAGCCCTGCGCGCCGAACAGCAGCACGAAGACGAGGCCCGCCACCACGGGCGACACCGAAAAAGGCAGGTCGATCAGTGAGATCAGCAGGCTCTTGCCTGGGAATTCGAACTTGGTGATCGCCCAGGCCATGACGAGGCCCATGGTGGTGTTGGCGGTGAGCGACAGCGCGGTGACCAGGAGCGTGAGGCGCACCGCCGCCAGCGCGTCGGGCTCCACCAGTGCCGCGAGATAGGCGTCCCAGCCCTTGACGAAGGCCTGGGCGAAGACGGCGATGAGCGGCAGCACGATGAGCAGGCCGACGGCGAAGACGGCGAGGCCGATGACCAGCGCCTTCACCGACGCGGGTTCGTCGCGGACGGGGGATGCGCTCATGCGAGCCTCCCGGTGCGGCTCTGCGACCAGCGTTGCAAGCCATTGACCACAAACAGCAAAAGGAAGGACGCCACCAGCATGGTCGCCGCGATGGCGGTGGCGTCGGCGTAGCGGAATTCTTCCAGCCGGATGACGATGAGCAGCGGCGCGATTTCCGACACATTGGGCAGGTTGCCGGCGATGAAGATCACCGAGCCATATTCGCCGACCGCGCGGGCGAAGGCGAGGGCGAAGCCGGTGAGGAAGGCCGGCAGCACCGCCGGGGCGATGACGCGGCGGATCGTGGTCCAGCGCCCGGCGCCGAGCGTGGCGGCGGCTTCCTCCAGATCGTGGTCGAGGTCTTCCAGCACCGGCTGAACCGTGCGCACCACGAAGGGCAAGCCTATGAAAATCAATGCGATCAATATGCCGAGCGGCGTGAAGGCGACCTTGATGCCGAAGGGCACCAGCAGGCCGCCGACCCAGCCATTCTCGGCATAGAGCGTGGTCAGCGCGATGCCGGCCACCGCGGTGGGCAGGGCGAAGGGAATGTCGATCAGCGCGTCGAGCACCCGCCGTCCGGGGAAGTCGTAGCGCACCAGCGCCCAGACGATGAGCGCGCCCAGCACGATGTTGATGCTCGCCGCCGCGAGCGAGAGGCCGAAGGAAATCTTCAGCGCGTTCAATGTTCTAGGAGCGGTTAGGATGGCGAGGATCCGGTCCGGCGACAGTTCCGCCGTCTTCAGGAACAGCGCCGCCAGCGGGATGAGCACCACCAGCGACAGCCAGAGCAGGGTCAGCCCCAGGGTGATGCCGAAGCCGGGGATGACGCCCTGCGCCCGTGGCGCGGCGGGGGGCGGGGCGGTGCCGACAAGGGTGGTTCGGTCCAGCGTCGTCTCGCTCAAGGCGGTGCTCCGGGAGGGGTGGTCACGGCGAAGGCCGCGCCTTGCGGCACGGCCCGGAGGGGAACGAAAGCGGTGGCCGATGAGGCCGATGAGGTGGACGATGGGACCGATCGGACCGATGAGCCCGACGCCGACCGGCCCCGCCGGCCCGCCTCAGTTGGAATAGATCTGGTCGAACACGCCGCCATCGGAGAAGTGGGTCTTCTGCGCCTTGCGCCAGCCGCCGAAGGCCGGGTCGTCAATGGTCACGAGTTCCACCTTGGGGAACACGTTCGCATAGGCCTTGGCGACCTCCGGGTCGCGCGGGCGATAGAAATTCTCCGCCGCCAGCTTCTGGCCTTCCTTGGAGTAGAGCAGCTTCAGATAGGCCTCGGCGACTTCGCGGGTGCCCTTGCGCTCGACATTCTTGTCGACCACCGCCACCGGCGGCTCGGCGAGGATGGACAGCGAGGGCACGACGATGTCGAACTTGTCGTCGCCGAATTCCTTCTTCGACAGGAAGGCCTCGTTCTCCCAGGCGAGCAGCACGTCGCCGACGCCGCGCTCGGTGAAGGTGACGGTGGAGCCGCGCGCGCCGGTGTCCAGCACCGGGACGTGCTTGTAGATCTCGCCGACAAAGGCCTTGGCCTTTTCCGCGTCGCCGCCATTCTGCTTCAGCGCATAGGCCCAGGCGGCGAGGTAGTTCCAGCGCGCGCCGCCCGAGGTCTTCGGGTTGGGGGTGATGACCTGCACGCCCGGCTTCACCAGGTCGTTCCAGTCCTTGATGCCCTTCGGGTTGCCCTTGCGCACCAGAAACACGATGGTCGAGGTGTAGGGCGAGGCGTTGTCCGGCAGGCGCTTCTGCCAGTCCTGCGCGAGGAAGCCCTTATCGGCGATGGCGTCGATGTCGTAGGCCAGCGCCAGCGTGACGACATCGGCCTCCAGCCCGTCGATTACGGAACGGGCCTGCTTGCCGGAACCGCCATGCGAGGTCTTGATCTCGACGCTCTTGCCGGTCTCCGCCTTGTAGTGGTCGGCGAACAGCTTGTTGAACTGCGAGTAAAGCTCGCGGGTGGGATCGTAGGAAACGTTGAGCAGGGTCACGTCGGCGGCGCGGACGGGCGGACTGTAGACGAGCGGCGCTGCCAACGCGGCCACGAGCGCGGCGACCGCCACAGGCTTGAAATGGAAGGACATGGGCAATCTCCCCGGCAGCGCGTCGGCGCTGGTGCATGTGATGAAGGGAGGTTTCCACAGCCACGCGTCGGGGTCAATATTAATTCTACCGAATTAATAGGAAATAGTGGAAATTTACGCCGGGCCGATGGGGTTCCCCCAGGTGAAGCGTTCGCGCAGGAGAGGCCGGCGGCGGCGCAAAGGTTGCGTACCCCGTCTCGATGGCCTCTTCGCGGCCTCATGCGCGGGCTTGACCCGGCACCTAGGCCGGGCATGGCGGGGCCGCTGCATCGGGTCGTTGCGCTGGGTTCCACCCTCCCTCATGCCCGGGCTTGACCCGGGCACCCAGAGACTGGGCGCGGCGGATAGGCGGGGAGAGAGGTTCCGCGAGGCGGCGGGTTGCGCAGGAAGGCTGGGTCCCCGGGTCAAGCCCGGGGATGAGGGCATGAAAGCGGCGCGCGCGGTGCCCGGGGATGAGCGGGTAGCTAGGTCGCACGCGTACGTGCCGGGCAGGGCGTTCAGGCGCCGACGGTGTTCAGCAGCGTGTGGATGCCGCATTCGGTCTTGCCCTGGCCACGCCAGCGGCCGGCGCGGGAATCCTCGCCAGCGGCCGCGCGGCTGGTGCAGGGCATGCAGCCGACGGAGGTGAAGCCCTTGGCCAGCATCGGATGGTCCGGCAGGGCGAAATTCCGCTGCGCGGCTTCCACGGCGGCGCGGTCGAGATTGACGAGCGGGTTGAATTTCAGCCGCGTGCCGTCGCGCTCCACCGCCGGAATGGTGGCGCGCAGGCCGCCCTGATAACGCTTGCGTCCGTTCAGCCAGCCGTCGAAACCGGCAAGCGCGCGGGCGAGGGGCTCCACCTTGCGGATGCGGCAGCAGGCGTCGGGGTCGCTGAACCACAGGTCGCGGTCGGCATCGAGCGCGGCCACGCGCGCGGCGTCCGGCTGGATGCTGCGCACATCGGTGAGGCCGAGCTGCGCGGTGAGCGTGTCGCGATAGGCCAGCGTCTCCTCGAACAGGAAGCCGGTGTCGAGGAAGACGACCGGGATCGAGCGGTCGACCTCCGCCGCATAGGCCAGCAGCACGGCGGATTCGGTGCCAAAGGAGGAAACGAGGCACAGCCGTCCGGGGCCGAGCGTGCGCAGCGCGGTGTCGATGATCTCCACTGGGCCGGCATCGGCCAGCGCGCAGGCGAGCCCGCCCACCTCGTCCGTGCACGGCGTGGCGGTGGTGAAGTCGGCACCGGAACGCTGAAAGGTCATGAGCGTACTCCCGAGACCGTGCGGCCGAGGCGCTGCCGGAGCAGGCTCGGGCGCGCATCGGTGGCCGGTTGATAGAACACGGTGTAGCGGTGGGTCGCCTCGTCGAAGGCCTCGGCGTCGGCTTCCTTCACCGCTTCGATCTGGTCGAAGCCGGAGCGCTCCATCAGCAGGAACTGGTCGCGCAGCACATTGCCGATGGCGCGCAGCGGACCCTTCCAGCCCAGCCGCTCGCGCAGCAGCCGGGCCTGGCTGTAGGCGCGTCCGTCGCGGAAGGTCGGGAAGTTCAGCGCGATGAGCGAGAGCTGGCCGAGATGGGGCGCCAGCTCGGCGATCGGCCGGTTGTTCGGCCAGATGACGCCGACGGGGGCCTGCCGGCCCTTCAGCGCCTCGGCCTCGGCAAGGAAGCGGTCGATGCCGATCAGCACGGCCGCGCCCTCGGGCAGCGCTTCCTCGTCCGGCACGCGAACATAGGTGTCGGCGACGATCTCACCCTTTTCAATGAGAGGCATAGACGCGCTCCTTGAAGGGCTCGACGCCAAGGCGGGCGACGGTGTCGATGAACAGCTCCTGCGGGCCGGCGCGCAGCTCCAGATAGGTGTCGACCACATCCTCGACCAAGCCCGGGACCTGCTCGTAGGACACGGCCGGCCCCAGCAGCGTGCCGAGCTGGGCGTGCTCGTCGGCGCGCCCGCCAAGGGTGATCTGGTAGAATTCCTGGCCGTTCTTCTCGACGCCGAGAATGCCGATATGGCCGACATGGTGGTGGCCACAGGCATTGATGCAGCCGGAAATGTTGATGTGCAGCCGGCCGACGCCGCGCGCCCGGTCGAGATCGGCGAAGCGCTTGGCGATTTCCTGCGCCACGGGGAT
>JAEYTJ010000122.1 GCA_023434095.1 Pseudomonadota bacterium
ATCCTGACCCGTGCGGGCCGGGACGAGGTGAGCGTCGTCGCCGCCGGCAGCCCGCCGCTGGAGATGCTGAAATTCGCCATGCACAGCTCGTCCGCCGTCTTCTGCGAAGTGCGGGTGAGCGAGGTCACGGGGGAGATCCGCGTCGACCGGCTGCTGGGTTCGTTCGATTGCGGGACGATCCTCAACCCGAAGACGGCGGCAAGCCAGTTCCGGGGCGGGATGATCATGGGCCTCGGCCTCGCCCTGACCGAGGAGACGCTGTTCGACGCGCGCAGCGGCCGGATCATGAACGCCACCCTGGCCGACTATCACGTCCCGGTTCACCTCGACGTGCCCGAGATCGACGTGATGTGGACGGGGATACCCGACCCGCGATCGCCGCTCGGTGCCCGCGGCATCGGCGAGATCGGCATTACGGGGGTCGCCGCCGCCGTCGCCAACGCCGTGTTCAACGCCACCGGCACGCGCGTCCGCGACCTGCCGATCACGCTGGACAAGCTGCTTTGACGACGGTGAGGGCCGCCCTCGTGCCTGGCGTTCCGCGCAGCACGGGCGGCTCTCACCGACTCGGTTGGCCCCCACCTCGGCCTCGCCGGACCTGCGCCGAGATGTATCAAAACGTCACCGCCGCCGGGCCTGTTACAAGCCATGACAACATTCGCGCCGCATGGGAAACGCCCGCGACATTCGCTCCCTAGCATGGCCGCATCCGTCGTTCGAATGGCGGCCAGACAGAGGTTGAGCGCATGAGCAGGCGCATTGTGACAGCACCACCGGCGCGCGGCCTCTGGAGGCCGAAAGACGGCCCGGGATGACGAGACCTGTCCACGCACCGTCGGAGCCCCCGCCGGACGGTGCGTAGGCGGGAGCGAGACCGGCAGCGGCAGAGGTGACCCGTCGCACCACCGATGCACAGCCTGCCGGTCTCGCCCACCGCCTTTCATCATCGCCAGTTCCTCCACCGCGAAGGCGCCCTCAACTCGGCGGCAGATTTTCAATGCCGCGACGATGGACATCACCCATGCCCCATGATCGCAGGCTCATTGCCGGTGCCGCGCTTTCCCTCGCAGCGGCGCTCATCGCGTCCACCGTGACCTGGCATCTCGCGATCCCGTCGCGCGAGGCGCTCGCCCAGGCGCAGCAGCCCCAGCCGCCGACGGTGCTGGTGTCGGCGCCGGTGGTGCGCGACACGGTCGACTGGCGCGAGTTCTCCGGCCGCTTCGAGCCGAGCGCGTCGGTCGAGATCCGGGCGCGCGTCTCCGGCCATCTCGACGCGATCGCGTTCCGCGACGGCGCTGTCGTCGAGGCCGGGCAGATGCTGTTCGTCATCGACCCCCGGCCCTACCGCGCGGCGCTGGACCAGGCGCGCGCCCAGCACGCCAGCGCGCAGGCGCAGGTTGAGCTCACCAGCCTCGAACTGCAGCGCGCCGAGCAGCTGGTCAGCAGCAATGCCGTCTCGCAGGCGACCCTCGACCAGCGCCGCCAGCAGAAGAAGGCCGCCGACGCGGCCCTGGCGCTTGCGGCGGCCGCCGTGAGCCGGGCGGAGATCGAGCTGGGCTTCACCGAGGTGCGCGCGCCCTTTGCCGGGCGCGTCTCCAATCGCCGCGTCGACGCCGGCGCCCTGGTGACCGACGGCGCGATGTTGACGACGCTGGTCGCGCTCGATCCGGTCTACTTCGTCTTCGACATCAGCGAGCAGGATCTGATGGCCTATCAGGCGGCCGCCCAGCGGGGCGACGTGCCGCTGCTGGACGGCCGCCAGATTCCGGTCGAGGCCCGCGCCCAGTCCGACGAGGGCTGGCCGCTCGCGGGCACGCTCGACTTCGTCGACAACCGACTGGAGGCCGGCGCCGGCACGATCCGCGCCCGTGCTGTCATCCCCAACGCGCGGCAGCTCATCACAGCGGGCCAGTTCGGCCGCGTGCGGCTGCCCTTCTCCGGCACCTATGCGGCGACGATGGTGCCGGAAACCGCCTTGATGACCGACCAGGCCGACCGGGTGGTGTTCACCGTGGCGGCGGACGGCACGATCCGCTCTTCCAAGGTCGACCTCGGCGCGCGACAGCCGGACGGCATGCGCATCGTGCGCGGTGGCGTGGGTCCGGAGGACCGCGTCGTCGTCAGCGGCCTGCTGCGCGCGCGGCCCGGACAGAAGGTGACGGCGAAGCCCGCCGAGGGCGAACCCCGCGCGGCGGCCCTCGCCGCACCGGCCGGCGGCTGAGGAGAGCCCCCCATGCGCCTTGCCCATTTCTGCATCGAGCGGCCGATCTTCGCGGGCGTGATGTCGATCCTCGTCGTGCTCATAGGGCTGGCGGGCTATCTCACCCTGCCCGTTGCGCAGTATCCGGAGATCGCGCCCCCGACTGTCGTGGTGAACGCCCAATATCCCGGCGCGTCGGCGGAGGTGGTCGCCAACACCGTGGCCGCGCCGATCGAGCAGGAGATCAACGGTGTCGAGGACATGCTCTACATGTCCTCGCAGGCCACCGGCGACGGGCAGCTTTCCATCACCGTCACCTTTGCCCTCGGCACCGATGTCGACGAGGCGCAGGTGCTGGTGCAGAACCGCGTCGCCGTCGCCGAGCCGCGCCTGCCGGAGGACGTCCGCCGTCTCGGCGTCACCGTGCGCAAGACCTCGCCCGACCTGATGATGGGCATCCAGCTCTCGTCGCCGGACGGATCGCGCTCCCAGCTCTACCTCGCCAACTACGCCACGCTGCAGATCCGCGACGCCCTGCTGCGCGTCCCGGGCGTCGGCGATGTCCGCCTCGCGGCGTCGCGCGACTACGCCATGGTCGTGTGGCTCGATCCGGACCGCGTCGCGGCGCGCAATCTCACGGCCGGCGAAGTGGTCGCGGCCCTTCGCGCCCAGAACGTCCAGGTCGCCGCCGGCGTCGTGAACCAGCCGCCAACCCCGACGCAGGGGGCGTTCCAGCACAATGTCGAGGCGCTGGGTCGCCTCTCTGACCCGGCCCAGTTCGAGGACATCGTCGTGCGCACCGACGCGGAGGGCCGCGTCACCCGCGTGCGCGACATCGCCCGGGTCGAGCTGACCGCGCAGACCTACCGCGCCGGGGCCCGGTTCGACGGCCGCCCCTCGCAGCCCATCCTGGTCTATCAGCAGCCCGGCTCCAACGCGCTGGACACCGCCCGGCGCGTCGCGGCGGAAATGGACAGGCTCGGCGAGCGGCTGCCCGAGGGCGTGGCCTACGACATTCCGTTCAACCCGACGCTGTTCATCCAGGAATCCGTCGACGCGGTCTATGTCACCCTGGCCGAGGCGATGGTGCTGGTCGTGGTCGTCGTGATCCTGTTCCTTCAGAGCTGGCGGGCCGCGCTGATCCCGATTCTGGCCATTCCGATCTCGCTGATCGGCACCTTCGCGGTGATGGCGGCACTTGGATTCTCACTCAACAATCTGTCGCTGCTCGGCATGGTGCTGGCGATCGGCATCGTGGTCGACGACGCCATTGTCGTCGTCGAGAACATCGAGCGGCATCTGGCGCGCGGCCTCTCCGCGAAGGAGGCCGCCCATGTCTCCATGGACGAGATCTCCGGCGCGCTGGTCGCCATCGCGCTGGTGCTGTCCGCGGTCTTCATCCCCGCGGCGCTGGTATCGGGCATCACGGGCCAGTTCTTCCGGCAGTTCGCCGTCACCATCGCCGTCTCGACCCTCATCTCCGCCTTCGTCTCGCTCACCCTCAGCCCGGCGCTCGGCGCGCTTCTGCTGAAGCCGCACACGCACCGGATCGCGCACCGGCGCGGGCCGCTGGGCTGGGCGCCCCGGGCGCTCGCGGCCTTCAACGCCGGCTTCGACCGGTTGTCCGGCGGCTATGGCGCCCTGACCCGGCGCGTGCTGCGCGCCGGCGCCTTCGTGCTGGTGCCCTATGCCGGCCTGCTGGCCCTCACCGCGTTCCAGATGGAGCGCACCCCGCGCGGCTTCATCCCGGAACTCGACCAGGGCTACTTCATCACCTCCGTCCAGCTGCCGCCCGGCTCCTCGCTCGCGCGCACCGAGGAGGTGATGGGCGAACTGTCGACCCGGCTGCTGGAAACCGACGGCGTCGCCCATGTCGTCACCATCGCCGGCCTCGACGGCGCCACCTTCACCAACGCCTCCAACAGCGGCATCGGGTTCGTGATCCTCGCCCCCTTCGCCGACCGCACCGGTCCCGGCCTGGGAATCGACGCCATCATGGCAGGGCTTCCCCGGCGCCTCGCCGATCTCACCGAGGCCCGCGTCATTCCCATCAAGCCCCCCTCGGTGCGCGGCATGGGCAATGCGGGCGGCTTCAAGATGATGGTCCAGGACCCGGACGGCAGGAGCCCGGCGGAACTCGAGGCGGCGATCGCCGCAATCGTGGCGGAAGCGGCGCGCCATCCCGAGTTGACGCGCGTCTTCACGCCCTTCAACACTTCCACGCCCAAGCTCTACGCCGACATCAACCGGGTGAAGGCGGAGATGCTCGGCGTACCTTCGAGCCGCGTGTTCGAGGCGCTGGAGATCTATCTCGGCTCGTCCTACATCAACGATTTCAACTTCCTCGGCCGCACCTTCCAGGTCCGCGCGCAGGCCGACGGCGCCTTCCGCCAAGACGTTTCGGCCGTCGCCAGCTTCAGGACGCGCAGCGATTCCGGCGCCATGGTGCCGCTGAGCGCGGTCGCGACCTTCGAGGAGCGCGCCGGCCCTTACCGCGTGCCGCGCTACAATCTCGCGGCGGCCGCCGAAGTGCAGGGCGCCGCCGCGCCGGGCACGTCGACCGGCGCCGCGCTGGACCGCATGGAGCAGATCGCGGCCGAACAGCTGCCCGACGGCTACCGCTTCGAATGGACCGAACTCGCCCTGCAGGAACGGCTCGCCGGCAGTTCCGGGCTGATCGTCTTCGCCGCGTCCATCGTGTTCGTCTTCCTGCTGCTCGCCGCGCAGTATGAAAGCTGGACCCTGCCGCTCGCCGTCATGCTGATCGTGCCGATGTGCCTGCTGGCGGCGGTGAGCGGGCTGCTGGTCATGTCGATGGACATGAACATTCTGGCGCAGATCGGCTTCGTCGTGCTGATCGGGCTCGCGGCGAAGAACGCCATCCTCATCGTGGAGTTCGCCCGCCAGCGCGAGGAGGACGGCGCACCGCCGGCCGAGGCGGCCGCCGATGCGGCGCGGGTGCGGCTTCGGCCCATCGTCATGACGTCGCTGGCCTTCATTCTCGGCGCGTTGCCGCTGGTCCTCGCCGAGGGCGCGGGCGCCGAACTCCGGCAGGTGCTCGGCGTCGCGGTGTTCGCCGGCATGCTCGGCGTCACTTTCTTCGGCCTCATCTTCACACCCGCCTTTTATGTGCTGTGCCGGCGGATCGGCTTCCGCCGGGCGAAGTCGGACGAAGTTCTGGCCACGGAATAAGGGGCGAGGCGCATCGGAGTAAGGGAGCCGGGCCGTCGCGCGCGGCGGCCAGGCTTCTGCCTTCGGCTCCCGATGCCTGCCCCTGCCGACGCGCACGGGCTCTCGCCCGAGCCGCGCTGCACAGCCGTCCCTTTAGCCGACTGACTTTTCTATGCCACCCGGATCCGGCCCCGCGAGG
>JAEYTJ010000147.1 GCA_023434095.1 Pseudomonadota bacterium
GATCCGCGCCGGAACCGCCCGGCCGGCTCCATGGTTAGGCAGCGGGAGGACTACCGATGAGCCATATTCGCTACGAGATCGTCGAGCATGACGGTGGCTGGGCCTACAAGCTCGGCGACGTCTTCTCCGAAACCCATCCCACCCATGAATCGGCGCTCGCCGCCGCGCGCGATGCGGCGGCGCGGCAGTCGGTTTCGGGCGAGACCCGGCCGATCGCCTATCAGGACAGGAGCGGTCGCTGGCACGAGGAGGTCGCGCAGGGCGGCGACCGTCCCGAGGTGGAGGTCGAAGATACGCCCTCCGCTCCCGACCAACGCTCCTGAGGCCTGCAACGGCCGCTGGCCGGGCGCGGTGCGTTATGTCGCAGCGTGCAACTGTGCCGCACCGCCTCGTTCGGAACCCTCGGCGACTTGGGCGCTTACCCCCACGGAGGGCGTGCAGCCCTCGAACGCGCGAGGTCAGCATGCATCGACGACACCTGTTGCTGGGACTGGGGCTCCTGGCGATAGCGCCGGTGCCGTTTTCGCGTCTCGGCATCAGCGAGGCGTTGTCCGACGAAGAGGACCAGATCCAGCCCTTCGACGCACAGACTGTCCGCCAGCTGGCGCGCGACCTGGCGGCGAAGCCGTACGCGCCCGGCGACGGCCGGATGCCGCGCGCGCTCGACAATCTGGGCTATGACGACTATCGCAACATCCGCTTCAACGCCGAGCGGACCCTGTGGCGCACCGAAGGCACGGGCTTCCAGGCCCAGCTCTTCCATCGTGGCTTCCTGTTCCGCGACCGGGTCGACCTGTATCAGGTGACCGACGGCAAGGCGCACAAGATCGCCTATGATCCGGGCATGTTCCGCTTCGAGCATGGCGTGCCGCAGCCGCCGGACCGGACCGACCTCGGCTTTTCCGGCTTCCGCCTGCATGGCCCGATCAACCGGCCGGACTATTTCGACGAGATCGCCGCCTTTCAGGGCGCCAGCTATTTCCGCGCCGTCGGCAAGGGGCAGGTCTACGGCTCCTCGGCGCGGGGGCTGGCGGTGAAGACCGGGGATGCCGGCGGCGAGGAATTTCCCGCCTTTCGGGCCTTCTGGCTGGAGAAGCCGCGCCCCGGCGTCGATTCCGTCGTCGTTCACGCGCTGCTCGACAGTCCGAGCGCGACGGCCGCGCACCGCTTCACCATCCGTCCCGGCGACGAGACGCTGATGTCGGTGGAGATGACGATCTATCCGCGCGTCGACATCGACCAAGTTGGTATCGGCGCGCTCACCAGCATGTTCATGTTCGGCCCCAACGACCGCGACGGCATCGACGATTTCCGTCCGATGGTGTGCGATGCCAACGGGCTCGCCATCGTCACCGGCAGGGGCGAGCGACTTTGGCGCCCGCTCTCCAATCCTCAGCGCCTGCAGATCTCGTCTTTCGCCGTGTCCGACCTCCGTGGATTCGGCCTGATGCAGCGCCAGCGCTCCTTCTTCGACTATCAGGACCTCGAGGCGCGCTACGAGCGCCGGCCGAGCGTCTGGGTCGAGCCGATCGGCGACTGGGGCGACGGCTCGGTGGTGCTGGTCGAAATCCCGACTCCGGAAGAGGTGCACGACAACATCGTCGCCTTCTGGCGCCCGCGCGAGCCGCTGCGCAAGGGGCGTGAATACAGCACCACCTATCGCCTGCACTGGGGCTGGTCCGGGCCGGACCGCTCGGATGTCGGCCGCTTCGTCGCCACGCGGGTGGGCGGCAACAGCGACCGGCGGCTCTTCGTGCTCGACGTGGTGGGCGACAAGGTGAAGGACCTGCCGAGGGAAAACCTCGCGGCCCGGGTGAACGTCAGCACCGGCGAGGTCCGCGACGTGGTCCTGCAGCCGAACCCCGAAATCGGCGGCTGGCGGATTTCCTTCACGCTGGAGCCGCGCGGGGCCGGACTGGTCGAGTTGCGCGCCGATCTTCTGCGGGGCGAGGAGCGCATGGCCGAGAGCTGGGTCTATCGGTGGACGGCGTGAGCCGGGCCGCCGCTTCGGACCCCCTGTCGGGCGCAGGTGCCGAAATCGCCGTCGGGCCCTCCCTGCCGCCGGAATCCCCGCTGGCGATGCCTATCCAGCCGCTCGGCAGGATTCCGCGCGCCCCGGCGCCGGGGCCGCGCCCGGGTTGGCTCGTGGTGCGGCGCGCCTTTGTGCTCGGCGGGGCTCTGGCGCTCACCGTGCTGGCCGGGCGTGAAATGTACCGGGTGCTCGACGTCGGCGGCGTCACGCTGCTGGAATATCTGGTGCTCTGCCTGTTCGTCGTGCTGTTCGCCTGGATCGGCTTTGCCTTCACCAACGCCTTGCTGGGCCTCTCGACCCTGCTGCGCCCGCCCGGCGGACATCTCGGCATCGAAGCCGAGGGACATCTGCCGGCTCTGAAGGCGCGCAACGCCCTCCTGCTGCCCGTCTATAATGAGGAGCCCGCCCGTGTGCTGGCGGGGCTGGAGGCGACCTGCGAATCGCTGGAGGACACCGGCGCAGGGGCGCATTTCGACGTCTTCATCCTCAGCGACACCACCGATCCCGACATCTGGATCGCCGAGGAAGCGGGCTTCCTGGCGCTGCGTGGCCGGAGCAGCTTCGGG
>JAEYTJ010000183.1 GCA_023434095.1 Pseudomonadota bacterium
CTGGCGCCCGCCCCCGGCGAGCCGGTGCTCGACAAGCCCGGCAAGGGCGCCTTCTACCAGACCGACCTCGAACTGATGCTGAAGAACCGGGGCATCGACACGCTGCTGGTGGCCGGCGTCACCACCGAGGTCTGCGTCCACACCACCATCCGCGAGGGCAATGACCGGGGCTATCGCTGTGTGGCGCTGGCCGATTGCTGCGCCTCCTACATCCCGGAATTCCACCGCGTCGGGCTGGAGATGATCAAGGCGCAGGGCGGCATCTTCGGCTGGGTGTCGGATTCGGCCGCCCTTCTCGCCGCGCTCCACGCCTCGCCCGCCTCGGCCTCCGCCAGCGCCGCCTGAGCCAGCCGGCGCACCTTCACCGCGTCCCCGTCATTCGTCCTTCGAGGGATAACGAGCATGTCCGCGACTGAAATGACCCCGATCTCACCCGCCCGCGTCGGCATGCGCCCGACCCTGTGGACGCGCGGCGACTGGAATGCCCTGTTCGGCTTCGGCACCAACATCCTCGTCAACATGCTGGTGCTGACCGGCCTGCTGCAATTCGTGCTGAAGATGCCGCCCGACATCGTCTTCGGCCGCATCCTCCCGGCGGTCGGGCTGATGATGTTCCTGTCCACCGCCTATTACGCCTGGCTCGGCTACCAGCTGGCCAAGCGGACCGGCCGCGACGATGTCTGCGCCCTGCCCTCCGGCATCTCGGTGCCGCACATGTTCGTCGTCACCTTCGTCATCATGCTCCCCATCGGCGCCGCCACCGGCGATCCCGTGCAGGGCTGGGAGGCCGGCCTCGTCTGGGTGTTCTTCCAGAGCTTCATCCTGATGATCGGCGGCTTCGTCGCGCCCTATATCCGCAGGATCACGCCCCGCGCGGCGCTGCTCGGCACGCTGGCGGGCGTGTCCATCGCCTTCATCTCGATGCGCCCCGCCTTCGAGATCTTCGCCACGCCGGTGATCGGCCTCACCTGCTTCGCCATCATCATGGTGAGCTGGTTCGGCGGGGTGAAATACCCGCGCGGCATTCCCGCCGGCCTCGTCGCCATCGCGGTGGGCATGGTCATCGCCTGGGGCTCCACCCTGTTCGGCCTGAACTATGGCGGCATGAGCCTCGACAATGTCGGCGCCGCCTTCGCCAATTTCGGCTTCTCGGTGCCGCTGCCGGCCTTCGACCATGTGTTCCACGGATTCAGCTATCTCGGCATCATCCTCGTCACCGCCATCCCCTTCGGCATCTACGATCTCGTCGAGGCGATGGACAATGTGGAGAGCGCCGAGGCGGCGGGCGACCATTACCCCACCACCCGCGTGCTCACCGCCGATGGCGTGGTCAGCCTCATTGGCTGCCTGATGGGCAACCCCTTTATCAACGCCGTCTACATCGGCCACCCCGGCTGGAAGTCGATGGGCGGGCGCATCGGCTATTCCGCCGCCACCGGGCTGATGGTCATCGTGCTGTCCTGGTTCGGCATCATCGCCCTGCTGCTGGCGCTGATCCCGGTCGTCGCCATCTCCCCCATCCTGCTCTACATCGGCATGCTCATCGGGGCGCAGGCGTTCCAGACCACGCCGTCCAAGCACGCCCCGGCCGTGGTGCTGGCGCTGACGCCTCACCTCGCCGCCTGGGCCAAGCTGCTGATCGACAACACGCTGGGGGTCGCCGGCACCTCCGCCGCCGCGCTCGGGCTGGAGAAGCTGGGCGCGGTCGGGGTGCTCTATCACGGGCTGGAGGTGATGGGCGGCGGCGCCATCCTGGTCGGCCTCGTGCTCGGCGCCATCGGCGTGTTCGTGGTCGAACGGCAGTTCGTCAACGCCGCCGCCTTCGCCCTCGCCGGCGCCGTCCTCACCTTTTTCGGCTTCATGCACGGGGAAAGCGTCGGATTTGGCGTGACACCGACGGTAGCAATTGCTTACCTTCTGGTTGCCGGCTTCCTCTTCGCCTGCGCGAAATACGCCGCGCTAGAGGATTCGCCCGCCACCCATGCGGTGGAGGCGCCGCAGCCGGCACCGGCGGAATAGGCTTTTGCTTCGATGCTGGGGGGTATCGAAGCAGCTTGAGACGGCGCGGCACATCCCGCAGGATGGCCGCGCCGCTCTTGTTTCCGGGCCCACCCGGAAACAACGCCTATCGATGCCCTGCCCGCCCGTGAGGTCCCCATGTCGTTCCTGCTTTCCCTGGACCCGGCCACCCTCGGCGCGCCGGAGGAAACCGCGCCGCCCGCCGAGCGGATCGTCTCCGGCGATCCCCGCCACCTCACCTGGAACGCGGAGACCCTGCCGGACGGCGCGCTGTTCGCCGGCATCTGGGAATCTTCCCCCGGCGCCTGGCGGGTCGACTACGAGGAATGGGAGTTCTGCTCCATCCTCGAAGGCGTCTCCATCCTGCACGAGGATGGCGAGGCGCCGGTGACGGTGAAGGCGGGCGACACCTTCGCCCTGCGGCCGGGCTTCAAGGGCGTGTGGGAAGTGGTCGAGACCACCCGCAAGCATTATGTGATCCGCCTCATCTGAGAGCGGTGCGCAAATCCGGCGAGGTGTGGCCTTGCCGTCATTGACCGCGTGGCGGGCGCGACGCATCTTCGCGGCAGACTCTGTGGGAGACGTGCGATGCCGGCCGAGATGAAGGACGCCAAGGGACGGATGAAGCGGGCCATGGCGCGGACCGCGACCGGCGCCGCCGCCCTGTTCATGCTCGCCGCCTCGCTCGGCAGCGCCCAGGCCGCGAACTTCTTCGAAAAGAACTTCTGGCTGTCGGGCCCCAACTACAGCGGCAACGTTCCTGCCTGCGACACGCCCGGCGCCCTTTCCAAGATTCAGCGCGACTTCGCCACCACCGAATCGCGCTTCTGGAATTCCAAGCTGACCATCGACCGCATCGACCATGTCCGTGAGGTCGCCTTCCGGCCGTGGGGCGAGGAGTACATGCCGCGCCGCTATTGCCGCGCAGACGTCATCGTCTCCGGCATCGAGGGCATACCGAACTTCGACACCGAGGGCGCCTATGGCAGCGGTGCCTATGACGGTCACATGACCGGCAAGGCGGTCGGCCAGCCGGTGGGCAAGGCCTATGGCAAGGCGCCCGGCCTGCCGCGCTACCGCACCGTGTGGTACTCGATTATCGAGGATGGCGGTTTCATCGGCGCCTCCTGGGGCGTCGACTTCTGCGTCGAGGGCTTCGATCGCTCCTGGACCTACGCCCCGAATTGCCGCATGGCCCGTCCGTGAGGCGGGCGCGGGCGGCGGGGCTCGTCCTCGCCGCGCTGCTGCTCGCACCGCTCGCCGCCAGCGCCCAGAACAAGGGCGAGCCGGGCCGTTTCGACCATTACGTGCTCGCCCTGTCCTGGTCGCCCTCCTATTGCGAGGCGATGGGCGAACGCGCCGAGCCGGCGCAGTGCAATGGCGCCCGTCCCTTCGCCTTCGTCGTCCACGGGCTGTGGCCGCAATATGAGCGCGGCTGGCCGCAGAACTGCGTCGCGCCCGCCCCCTTCGTCCCCGAGCCGCTGCTGCGCTCCATGCTCGACGTGATGCCCAGCCGGCGGCTGGTGCTGCACCAATGGCGCAAGCACGGCACCTGCGACGGCACCGATTCCGCTGCCTATTTCGCCACCGTGCGCCGCGCCTATGAGCGGGTGACCATCCCGGAGGCCTTCCGCCGGCTCGACGAGTACCGCATGGTCTCGCCCGGCGAGGTCGAGGCCACCTTCCGCGCCGCCAATCCCGGCCTCGCCGCGGACATGATCGCCGTCGCCTGCGACGCCCGCCGGCTGACCGAGGTGCGCATCTGCCTCAGCCGCACCCTGGACTTCGCCCCCTGTCCGGAAGTGGACCGGCGCGCCTGCCGGGCGGACCGGGTGGTGATGCCCCCGCAGCGCGAGGGCCAAGGCGCACCACAGAGGACCGAATGAACTACCGCCACGCCTTCCATGCCGGCAATTTCGCCGATGTCGTCAAGCACGTCGTGCTCGCCCGCATCCTTGCCTATCTCGGGCACAAGGATGCCGCCTATCGCGTCATCGACACCCATGCCGGCGC
>JAEYTJ010000190.1 GCA_023434095.1 Pseudomonadota bacterium
CGGCGCGCCAGCGCGGCCTCCGCCGGCTCCGCCGCGAGGGCCTCGATGCGGGCGGCGAAGGCGGCGGGATCGTCGAGCGGCAGCTCGTCGCCCACGCCGGCCTGCGCGAGCCCCCGCCACGGCGTCGTGTCGGCGATCAGCACCGGCGTTCCCGCCGCCAGCGATTCGGCGATCACGTGGCCGTAATTCTCGCCGCGGGTGGGAAAGAAGAACAGGTCGTGGCCGGCGAAGGTCGCCGCGACCTGCTCGGGGCGCAGCGGGCCGACCCACGCGACGTCGATATGCGGACCCAGCCGCCCCGCCAGCTCGCGGCAATGCCGGACATACGCCGCATCCTCGTGGGGACCGGCGACGGTGAACCGGACCGGCACCCGGACGCGCCCGAGCACCCCGAGCGCATAATCCAGGTTCTTCATCGGCGAGATCCGGCCGAGGAAGACGAGGCGCAACGCCTCGCCCGCCTGGCGCGCAGGGTGGAGAGGCGGGGGTGCGACGCGCGCGGCCGGCAGGTCGCACGCCACCCTCACCGCGGCCTGCGGCCCCATGACCGCGCGGATGTCGCGCGCCTCGAAATCCGAGGAAGCCTGCCAGTGGAGGCCGCGGAAGAGGCCGGCCGCCCGGCCGACGGCGAGATAGCTTCGCTTCTTGAACGCCTTCAGCGCCAGCGCGCCGGCGGAAAACTCGCCACGCGGCGCCAGCACGGTCGGCCGGCGCGCAATCCGCCCGAGCCGGCGCGCCAGCAGCGGCACGATGGTGAAGCGCGGGGAGAAGAAGCTGTTGAGGTACAGCAGGTCGTGCGGCGTTTGCGCGATGAGGCGCGTGATCGCCCACGGCCCCTGCCGCGCCGGCGAGAGGTAGTGCACGAGCGCCCGGCCCACCGGCACCCAGCGGTCGGTCTCCACCCCGGGATAGGCGCGCTCATCCCCGAGGTCGCGGTCAGCGGAGAGGATGCGGAAGTCGAACTCGTCCGAGAGCTGGTCGACCAGATGGGCGATGCTGTGAATGAGGCCGCCGGCGCGAAAGCCGGGCAGATAGTGGCCTGTGGTCAGGAGGATGACCGGACGGCGCGCGAGCGTGCCGGGCTGCGGTGATCGGCCCTGCGGCTCAGGAAGCGGCGGCATGCACATCCTCGCGTGCGTCGACCCGCTGCAGCAGGCGGCAGAACCTCCTGGCCATTTCCTGCGTGTTGAACTCCTGCTCGGCGACGCGGGCCGCGGCCAGCGACCAGCGATCGTCCACCTCGGTCACCGCCAGCGCCTCCGCAATCGCGCCCGCCAGCGCGACCGGGTTGTCCCTCTGGAACGACAGGCCGCAGCTGGCACGGTGGAACGCCGCGATCTCCGGCATGTGCTGCCAGCGCTGGTCGTGCACCACGACCGGGAGACCATAGGCCATGGCATGCAGCAGGCTGAGACCCACCCCGCCGGGATAGACGAACAGGCGGCAGCGGTTGGCGACGGCGGCGATGGCGGGCTCGTCGGTCATTCCGCCATGCCATGCGATACGGCCCTCGAGCCCCAGCCGGCGCGCCTGTTCCTTGAGCGCCGCCGCTTCCTCGCCATCGCCGACGATCTCGAGCCGGACATCCGCCAGTTCCGGCCGGGCAAGAGCGTCGAGCAGGGTGCCGAGTTCGGCCTTCTTCGTGAGGCGGCCGATAAAAAGCAGCGATCGCGCGCGCGCGCCCGGGGTGTAGGGCGCCCGCACGGCAAGGATGGGCGCGACGTTGATGCCGTTGTTGAGCGCGTCCATCGGCCGTCGGTCGTGACGCCCGAGACCCTCGCGATAGGCGTCCACCTCATCGTCGGTATAGAACAGGACGGCGTGGCTGAGCTTCATGAGCAGGAGACGAAGCAGGAAGCGATGGGTGCGGCTGGTGCTGCTCCAGTACTGCCCCCACCACACGGTGCGCGCGCCGCGCACACGCGCCCAGACCAGCATGAGCATGTTCGACACATTGCGCGGCGCCCCCGACAGGACGACGACGTCCCCCCGCCCGACGCGCGTCGCCAGCACGCCCGGTTGCCAGTCGAGCCCCGGCAGCAGGGCGCGCATGGCCGGCAGCCGCCGCTCCCAGGAGAAGCGGGTGTCGCGCTGCGTCAGCACTCCGAGTTCAGCCGACGAATGCCAGACCTCAACCGGACAATCGAGGCTTTCAGCGATTCGCTCGAAAAGGTCGACGCGGTAGCTTGGCAGCGTGGGTTGGAAGACAATCGCACGCAATGTCATTAAATCACCTTGGACTGTCGCGAAAAGGCCTCTGCTTCCGCCCTATGCGATCATTTGCGGCAGCCCCCTTAATATCACGCCTCACGATTTGGTTAGATCTATATGTAATCATGTTTGGTTTCGCGCGCCTCCTAATTCTATATTTCACATAAATTCTATAAAAATATATCATAATCATCAAAGGAATAAAACTAAGCATGAAACGCGATGAAAATGCCTGCATCCCACCCCAATAATATGTAGGAGTCCAAAGAGCGACAATAAATGAACAATATCCACCAAATATATTTGGATTAGATAAATACCTATAAAGTACAACAATTACAGTAAGGGCAAAAAATGCTCCAGCGACACCTCCGACACTACCAAGATAATATACATGCTCACCCAAAAAATTCGCCGCGACTGAATGCCCGGCACTCGCCAAGTACGGATCCAAATTATCTAGTGTATATTGATACCCGAATCCATTTGGCTTGGAGGGCCATATCGCTCGAGGAACCACGGGAAAAAAGAACAATACGATTTGATCAACCCACCCACTAAAATCAACTACCCCTAAATACCCACGAGAATAGAATATTTCCGTAGATAATAATATAGGAGTTATTGCCGAGTCATTAGTCGAAGACGCTATAGCATCACTGATACCATCACCTCTGAATCTAATTAGTGTTCCAATAATTGCTCCAAATGGGATAACAATAACGATAATTGGTTTTACTAAAAAAAACATACCCATGCGCATTAAATACATAAAAGTTACATTCATAAGTATACCAATGACAATCAGCCTTCCATATCCTCCCCAGAATATTAAATAATATACAGCTGTATAAATCAAAAGAGATGCATAAATTACTGTCGCCATTAATTTGCTACTTCCGCTCATGCGAAGAGCCGCAGCAACGACAAGAACTCCAATCAATCCAATAAATGAAAGTGTGTCCCCCGTAGCGAACAATCCCACAAATGCGAACAAATAAAATAAAATATAAACAAAATTTGAAATAGAAATATAATTATTATTCCAATTTATATTTGGACACGATCTTGTCGCAGCGATTGCATAAAATACTCCACAAACGCACCAAAAACTTATGTAATAACTTATCTCCAATCCAGAAAATGATGTAATAACTATTGGCATTACCCAAAAAGCATAATGGCCAGAAAGTAATGATATATGAAATATGTTTTTTCTATTTGCAAACATCGTAATAGACACTGTTGCGAATAAAAGCAATACAATTGCTGCCCCATTTTCTCCAATGTATTGCACTAATACTGATAAAATAATAAATAAAATACTAGGAAAAATATATATATAATGAAAGTCAAATGGTTTTTTAATTGAAAAATTTAACATTGAAATTCACGCCTCAGACCCAATACTTATGTAGATTAAACCAGATTTTCGCAATCTCTACTCTTCGTATACCAATACTGCCGAAATCGCCACCGCAGGCACGAGTCAGGGACGCCAAACATCGTGGCGAACGCCGCGACCAGCGGATAGCCCGGAAACGAAATGACCAGGACCGCGAGGTAGATGTAATCGACCTTCGGCCTTGCCCGTTGCACGGCCAGCGCCCCTGGTATGCGATGCTGCGGCAGACCGAGGTTCAAGCCTTCACGCTCCCACTGACCACCACACCAGCCACCCGGGGGCGGCACCTCCCGCACCCCGTCGCCGTGCAACGCCGCGGCCGGACGGGTCTCGTCATCCTTGATACCACGATTTCATCCCGGAAAACCCAGCGGGCGATCGACGCGACCGGGTCGGCGGCGTCACCCCTGAAGCCCCCCCTCATGCACGTAGCGCACGAAGGGGGCGGTCTGCGCTTCGAAATTCATCTCGGTCTGCTGGTACTTCAAGGCCGCCTCACGCATGCGCTCGACCTTGGCGCGATCGGACAGCGCGGCGGCCAGCTGGTCAGCCCCGGCCTCGGGGTCCGTGGCATCGAAGGAAACACTGACATCCGCCGGCAAATAGGCGAGCCCCGGATTGCCGGTATGGGCCACCACGAGACCGGCGGCGATGTATTCGCTGATCTTGTTGGAGGCCGCGGACACGAAAACCGACCGGTCCCGCGCCAGGGTCAGATCGGCATCGGCCAGGGGAGCCCAGAACAGCCCCGCATCGTACTCGCCGATCACCTCAAGCAATTCGTCCTTGGGGCGCGGCTCGTGCACCCGGTAGAGCGGATGCGAGCAGAGCCCCCGCGCGGCGGCAAGCGCATCGGACAGCTTGCCGGGACTCGCATGGATGTACCAGTCGAGAGAAATGCCGTGGCCGCATAAGCGCTCGACGAACCGGCCGAAGCGCGCCGGGCTGCACACCTCCAGCATAAGCAGGGCAGAGCCGGTCAGCACGACCCTCGGCCTGCCCGTGTGGGCCGGCAGGGACCGCGCCGGCTGGCGGAGAGCCGTGTTCCGCGACACGAAGGCGGGAGCCGTCATGCGCGGCCATATTTCCCGCTGCCACGCGACCCTCATCTCGCACACGTCGAGATAAGCGTCGATCACCCCCGCCAGCGGCCGCAGCGCCCGGACATATCGGCGGCCCCCATGGAAATCCACGAAGCAGGCGGCGACCCGGGCGCGCTTTACCGGAAGAAGGCGGTAGAGGGCTGCGGCAACGACATATTCATGCTGAGCGATGATCCAGTCGGGCCTTTCGCGCAGGAAGATCGCCAGCAGCGCGTGATAGTTCGAACGCACGAACGGCACTGTCGCGCGCCACCCCACGCTTGCGGGCATCTGAACGAAGCGGATGCCGCCCTGGGCCGGCCGGGCATCCCCGGGAGGAATTCTTGAAATGAATACGACCTCGTGACCCGCCCCCTCAAGATCACGGGCAATATAGTACATATGCGGAAAAATATTCGGATCATGCTGCGATACAACGATAATCTTCATGCGGCACCCGTTCAACCACGCAAATCTGCCACAATCACATAAAATTCGCAGCTTCTAACTTTTTATTTTTATCTACAAAATCATCAAAATTATGCAGCATTGTTTCAATCGAAATTTCTTTATTCAACAATACACTTATCGCCTGATTACATATATCTGTCGCCTGCAGCTCCATCAAGGTATTCAGATGGTCGATGACGACCCCTTCCTCCAATGAGGGGCACGACACCCCGAAAGGCAGCTCTCTCAGAAGGGTCGTCACCTCCGTATAGGCGGGGGCGTGGTGAAAGACCGCCAGCCCCGCCGCGGCATAGGCGGACAGCTTGCTGGGAAACGACGTCCGAGCGACCAGCTCGTGGCGCGGATCGAACCAGTAGGGCAGATACCCGGCATCCATGTCGGACATGATGCTCATGGCCTGCTGGAACGTGCGCTCGCCGAGGTAGTTCACCCCCGGGGATCGCCGGGCTCCCGTAACGGGAAAGCGGCCCATGAAATTCAGCTCGACCCTCCGGCCGCCGACATTGAAATTCACACGCTCCAGGGCGGACACCAGCGCGTTCCACTCCTTCTTGGAATAAAGCGATCCTGCAAAGATCAGGCGGAACAGATCATTTCGCGGCGCGGGTGGCCTGGGTCCAATGTTCTTCGGATCGATTCCGTGACGAATGATCGTCGAGCTTATGCCGTAGGTCTCGGCATAGAGGCTCTGCATATTTCTGCCGATGACGGCAACGGCACCCGCATTCGTGAGCAAACGGCCGAAAGCCTGCATCACATCGGCCTTGAAGGAAGGATCGACACCGAGGTTTGCGAGGAAATATGACGGGTCGTCCCACACCATGACCCGGAGATCGCGCCCCATCGCGGCGAGCCTGTCGGCGATCAGTATCACTTCCGGGCTGGATGCGGTGACCCACACCGCGCGCGCACCCGCGGCGTCCGCCGCCGCCCCGAGCGCGGAGACGCGAGCGTCCAGCGCCGAACGCCTGAAATGGCGCAAGCGCAGGGAATGGAAATAGGGCGCGCGGCTCGACGCGGCCCGAACAAGGCGGCCGAAACGGCCAGCGCCGCGCAGCAACCCACGCTCCATCAGGAATGGCGGCTCCCATCGCACGACGACCTCGCCGGTCGGCCGGCTGTCCAGGATCTCGTTGAGGAAAATGGCTCCCACGCCGTTGCTGGCGAGATCGACCGGGGTCATCAACATGACGCGTCCAGCCGGGGAAGAGAGGCCCGCCGGGCCTTCGGCCGGGTCGGCATCCGTCAGGGCCGCGCCTGCGCCGCACACGCGGCCCGCGCTCATGGCGCCACCTTCTCCTGCACGATCGCGCGCCCGCCTTCCAGCCTCACCACCATGTCGCAGCCTTCCAGCGTCGACAGCCGATGCGCGATGATGAGGATGGTGAGTTCCCGGTCCAGCCGCTCGATGGCCCGCATCACCGCCGCTTCGGTCTCGTTGTCGAGCGCGCTGGTGGCTTCGTCGAACACCAGCACCGAGGCCTGCTTGTAGAGCGCGCGGGCTATGCCGATGCGCTGGCGCTGGCCGCCGGAGAGCTGGATGCCGCGCTCACCCACCCGGGTCTCGTAGCCGGACGGCAGCGCCTCGATCACGTCCGTCAGTTCCGCCTGCTCGGCGGCGCGGCGCACCCGCTCGAGGTCGATATCGGCGGGGCGCACACCGAAGGCGATGTTCTCCGAAATGCTCGCATCCGACAGGAAGATCGCCTGCGGGACATGGGCGATGTGGCGCTGCCAGGCATGGCGGTTGGCGGCGGTGAGGGCCACGCCGTCGACGCGTATCGCGCCCTGCGTCGGCTCCAGCAGGCCGATGATGATGTCCATCAGCGTCGACTTGCCGCTGCCGGTCTTGCCGGCGATGCCGACCCGCGCGCCCCGCGGGATGGTGAGGCTCACATCGATCAGGGCCGGACGCCCGCCCTCGTTGTAGCAATAGCCGACCCGGTCGATCGCCAGGCTGTTCTCGAAGGTGATGGAAACGCCCGCGGCCGCCGCCGGCGGCACGCGCCGCTGCAGAAGGTCGGTAAGGTCGAACAGCACCTGCCGGCTGCCGATCGTGGTGGCCCAGCCCGAATAGATCTGCTGCAGCAGGGGCAGCAGGCGCTGCGCGCCGAGAGCCAGCGCCCCCAGCACCGGCAGGATCTGCGTCAGACCGCCCGCGCCGAGCGAAGCGACGCAGGCCACGACGGCGACGACGACGATGCCCAGCGCTTCGACGACATAGCGCGGCGCCAGAGACGCAAGCGCGGTGGTGGTGCGCGCGTCGCGAATATCCGCTTCCGCGCGGTCATACGCCTCGGTGAAGACCGATTGCGAGCGATCCAGCAGGATGTCGCGAATGCCGCCGATCCCCTCCTGCATGACCTTGAACCGCATCCCCTGCGCACGGGCCACGATCATGCTATTGCGGCGAAGCTGCGTCCGGCTGACCATCGACGTGGCGATATAGATGCCGGTCAGCGCCACCCCGGAAGAGAGGGCAACGACCGGGTCGATCCACACCAGACCCGCCACGATGAACAAGGCGAGGATCAGCGCCACGGTCGCCTGCATGGCCGGCAGAAGAACCTCGCCGGTGACCTGCTGCGCCTTGTTCACGGCCGCCAGGATTTCGCTGGAGTTCTGCCGCGTATGATCGATGTAGTCCTGATGGAGCGTCAGGAAGAACAGCCGCGAGCCCAGCTCGCACGCGGCATCGAAGCCGAAGCTCACCGTCTTCTTCAGCAGCAGCAGCCGGATCGTCGCCGCGAAGAGCACGCAGAGGCAGAACAGCGCGGTGACCACGTAGGTCCACCCTGCCGGCGTCTCGGCGCCGAGCCAGGACAGGATCGTGGCCAGAAGCGGGAAGCGCCCGATCGACTCGGGCGCCGCGATGATGGAGAGGAAGACGACGACCGCGCCGAGGTTGAACAGCTCGGCGAAGGCACCGACCAGCATGAGACCCAGCAAAGGCAGCAACGCCCGGCGCCTTGCGGGGCTCAGCTCGCTGAAAAGCGCGCGGCCGGCCTGCAGCAGCGACCTATCGGGTGTTGATCGATTCACGCCTGGGTTCGCCGCTGCTTCGTCACGGGAGACATGTAGCCCTCTTTGCCGCTGTCCTATCTCGGTACGCCGACCGGGAGCACAAAGCCGAGTTGCTCCTTATTCCCAAGAGGCTTGCGATCATGCGCGCGTCGCAGACGTGATTCGCCAGCCGACAGCCGCACTTCGGCAGCCGTCCGGGAGCCCTTCTGACATGCCGGGTGCCGCGAGGCAACTTCCGCGCCGCGGCACCGTTAAACCGCTGGAAAAGCCGCAACTTGCTTCAGCCTACATTGCCCATTCCACCGTTTCGCCTCATTCTCGCCTGGTGCGTTGCTGCACCCGGTCGCAGACGTCTTTTACCTGGGGCGGCAGCCACCCTTACCCGAAACAGGATGCATGGCTCGTATGTTCAGTCGCAACGCAACCGACCTTCCTTCCCGAGCCGTGCAGTTCGTGAACAGGGCCTACCTCAAGTTACGCAGCGAGGCCGCGTTTCGCAAAACTGAACTGGAATATGAACGCCAGGGGCAGGGCGGAAAGATCGACTGGAACTGGAAAGGCACCAACTTCAATCGGGTGGCGCTTCTGAACGTGCTGGCCGCCCGCAATCCGACGGCCGCCTATCTCGAAATCGGCTGCTTCAAGAACGACCTGTTCGATTCGATACCCCTGCCGGTCAAGGTCGGCGTCGACCCCGTCCAGGGCGGGACCGTGCGCGCGACCTCCGATGCGTTCTTCGCCACCAATACCCAGAAATTCGACCTGATCTTCATCGATGGCCTGCACACCTACGATCAGGTGCACCGCGATGTCGCCAATGCTCTCAAGGCGATCAACCCGGGGGGCTGGATCGCCATGCACGACATGCTGCCAAGCAATGCCATGGAACAGCATGAGCCGTTTCCCGAAATCGCGGCCTGGGTGGGTGGAGGCTGGAAGGTGGCCTTCGAACTGCTCCAGACGCAAGGCGTCGACTTCAAGATCGTGAAGATCGACCACGGTGTCGGCGTGATCCGCGTGCTGAACCCGGGCAGCGAGCTGGCCGACCTCGGCGGCCAGCTGAGCGGGCCGCAATTCCCTTATTACTATGAAAACTACACCCGACTGCCGCTGGCGAGCTGGGACGAAGCGCTGCCCTGGCTGCGCACGGCCTGAGGCGGCGCCGTCTCAGGCCGCCCCGCTGAGGCCCGTCGGCTGGCGCAGGGGCGGCTGGGACTGCATCGCCAGCCAGCGCAGATCGCCGATCGCTTCCGCCGGCTCATAGCCGGTGGGAGCCTCCTGCAGAAGGGCGAGCAGGGTCGGCAGATCATATGCGTCGCAGGCGGCCGCGAGCCGGTGCAGCAGCGCCTCGAGCGCCGGCCACTCCATGGAGACCTCGGTCGCCGTCATGATGCGGGGATGAGCCGTCGGCCTGGCCCCGTCGCCGACCAAAAGCTCCTCGAACAGCTTTTCACCGGGCCTCAGTTCGGTGAAGCGGATCTCGATGTCGCCCTTCCCCCGGACGACGGGGTCGCTGCCCGCCTCGCCCAGCACCGGGTTGAAGCCGCTCAGCCGCACCATGCGCATGGCGAGATCGACGATCCGCACCGGCTCGCCCATGTCGAGGATGTATACGTCGCCGCCGCGGCTCATGGCACCGGCCTGGATCACCAGCTGGGCCGCCTCCGGGATCGCCATGAAATAGCGGGTGATGTCGGGATGGGTGACGGTCACCGGGCCATTGGCCTCGATCTGCTTGCGGAACAGCGGAATGACCGAGCCGGACGAGCCGACGACATTTCCGAACCGCACGATGGAGAAGACGGTGCCCCCCGGCATCCCGCTCAGCGCCTGGCAGATGAGTTCGGCCACGCGTTTCGACGCGCCCATGACGTTGGTCGGCCGCACCGCCTTGTCGGTCGAGACCAGGACGAAGGCCTTCACCCCGCTGGCCCGCGCCGATTCCGCAAGCACCCGCGTGCCGAACACATTGTTGCGCACCCCTTCCACGGCGTTGCGCTCGACAACGGGCACATGCTTGTAGGCGGCGGCATGGAAGATGGTGTCGACGGCGAAGCGGCGCAGGACGCATTCGACGCGCGGCCGGTCGAGCACGGAGCCGAGCAGCGGCACGATCGTCGTGTCCGGCGCTTCGCTTTCGGCAAGGCTGCGCAGTTCCTCGTCGATGCTGTACAGGCCGAACTCCGAGAGGTCGAGCAGCACGAGGCTCGCCGGCCCCTGGCGCAGGATCTGTCGGCACAGTTCGCTGCCGATGGACCCTCCCGCCCCGGTGACCATCACCACCTTGCCGCGGATATTGGCGTCGAGCAGGTCCTGCTGCGGCGGCACGAGATCGCGGCCGAGCAGATCCTCGATGGCCACCTCCCTGATTTCGCTCAGCTCGGCACGGCCCGACACGATGTCGGAAAGTCCGGGAATGGTCTGGACGCGCAGGCCGAGCGGCTCCAGCCGCTCCAGTATGTCCCGGCGCTGCCGGCGCGTGGCGCTGGGAATCGCCAGCAGCACGCATTCGATGCCGTGCTCGGCCACCAGCCTCGGCAGGCGCGTGGGAGGATAGACGCGCAGGCCGCCAATATCGCGGCCCTGCAGATCCGCCGCGTCGTCGACGAAGGCCACGGGGAGGTAATCGCCGCCATGCTCCAGAGTGGCGAGCAGCTGCCGGCCCGCGGAGCCGGCGCCGAAAATGATCACCCGCGCCTTCTGGCGCGCCTGGCGCTGGCGATAAAGGGCGCGCAGACCGAACCGGGCCCCTCCCAGAAATCCCATCGCCAGCAGCCAGTAGATGGCGGGAACGGAGCGCGGCAGGAAAAGGCCCGCGCCCTGCGCCACGAGGAGGAGAAGCAGCGCCGAAAAGGCGAGGCCGGACGCCAGCACCCGCACCGTGCGGCCGGCGACATGGCGCACCACGGCGCGATAGAGCCCCATCGCCCGGAACAGCAGGAGCGTGAACGGAAGCGCGATAACGAAGGCGAGCCAACTCTGCGGCGCCAAAGCGGGCGTGAAGCCGTCGAGCCGCAGCGCCATGGCCAGCCCGAAGCTGGCGGCGAGCAGCGCGGCGTCCACCAGGGTGAGGACGGCACGCTTCCTGGCCCGGCTGAGGCCGACGAGAAAATTGAGCACGCCCGTCATCGCATCGCCCCTCGATGGCAACCGCGCCGTCCGGCAGGACGGGGTCGCTCACCAAGCCACTGTCGCTTGCGCGTCATTTCACTGCCCCTGCAAGACCAGTGGTTGACCCACCTGTGCATTGTTCCTGCAGGCGCGAATCAAAATTACCTCTGCCCGCGCCGCAGGCTGACCTTTATACGCGGAAATCGACGTCAATATTGATCCAATCATCTCGTCGAAGCCGAGAAGCCTCGATTTCGCTGTTTTCTCGACCCGCTCGCCACAACCTCCACGAGCGTGTCCTCCAGAATGCCGTAGACTTTCTCTGCTGAGAAATAGGTTTCGAAATACCTTCGCGCCCGCGAGGCATAGGCTGCGCGCTGCTCCGGGCCCGCCTCGATCATCTCCCTGATGGCGGCGGCGAGGGCTTCCGGCCGGCTGGCCTCGACGGCGAGCCCCGCTTGGGCCTCCTCGATGATGCGCGCTCCCTCCCCGGACAGCGAGGCCACGATCGGCTTGCCGCAGGCGAGGTAGCACTGGATCTTGTAGGGAACGGTCAGCCGGAAGATCTGCGTGTCCTTCAGGCTCACCAGCATGGCGTCCGCGTGGGCGAACAGCTTCGGCATCTCCGATTCCGGAAAGCGGCCGAGAAAGTGGAAGCGGTCGGCCAGGCCGCGATCGTCGATGAGCTTCTGCGCCCGCTCCTGGTCGCGGCCGCTGCCGACGATGACCCACCGCAGTTCGCGCCGCTCGCGCAGCAGGTCGGCGGCGGCGATCAGCGTGTCGAAATCCTGGCTCTCGCCGATGTTCCCCGCGAACATGAGGCGAAAGCCATCCTGCGGCACGAGCTGCGCGTAGTCGGCCGCCATGTCCGGTGCCACCGGGCGATAGGTTTCCGGCGCGGTGTTGGGCAGAACCCTCAGGCGCTCCGGCGGGACGCCGAAGCGCGTGATCATGTCGTGAAAGGCCGCGCTCTGGATCATGACGATATCGGCCCTGCGGTAGAGCCAGCCGCAGATCCGGTTCAACAGCCCGACCACCGCCCGGTTGCGCAGGCCGAGCGTGTAGGTGAGGCTCTCCGGCCATATGTCCTGCACCCAGCAGACGCAGGGCGCCCCGGTTCGCCAGCGCACAAAAATGCCGGCGAAGATCTGGAACACCGGGGACGTCTGGGAGACGAACGTCACATCGACCGGCGTCCGAAGACGGCGGTACAGGGTCCAGCACACCGTCACCGGATAGGTGAGATAATTGACGATCAGCGAGACCGCCCGCGCGCCGCGGGGGAGAGTATAGGCGCGGCTTATGCGTACCCCCTCCCACACCTCCTCGCGCCGGGCCGAATTCGAATAACCCTCGAAGAAGACCCCCGCGGGGTAGTTCGGGACCGCCGAGAAGACATGGACGTCGTGCCCGCGTCGCACCAGTTCCCGCGCCATGGCGTTGTTGGAGAACTGCTCGGGAAAGAAATACTGGGTGATGAAGACGATTTTCATCGGCCCTCGCCCCCGCGAGCGCGGTGCGACGACGGCCGCGGCGGCAAGGATGATGTCGACATGAGCCACATGACGGGTGCAACGAACCTGACTTGAGCAAAGGCACTTCGGGGCCGGCGGGAGCGCGCCCTTGCGATGGCGCGAGGTACTCGGCGTTTCGCGGGGGAGCCGTCGCGCGGGGCACGCCCGCGCTGGAAAGAGTTCAAAGCTCTCCGGCGGCACTCATCTCGCGGAGTCTCTGGCGACTGCCCGGGCCGGGCTGCCAGCCGGTCTCGCGCTTGATGCGCTCGGTGCGCACGACGAATGGCCGCGTCATGGCCTCCCATTGCGCGGCCCGGCCCGCCATTCCGGCCGCCATCGCCAGTAGCCGGTGCGGGAAGGGATACAACATCGGCGAACGCTGCAGCCCCTGCCGCACCGCCTCGACGATATCGCCCGCCCGCAAGGGTTCGTCATCGGCGAGAAGGGACGTCCCGGCGGAGCCCCGGGTAAGGCACAGCCCGATAATGTCGAGAACGCTGTCGATCGAGACGATGCTCCGCGCGCGCCCGACCATTGCGAGGGGAAGCGGAACGGGCAGCCGCGCCAGCTTCGAAAGCAGCGCAACGGGCCCATGCCCGCCGCGCCCGAAGATAGGCGTCGGCCGCAGCACCACGCCCGCGACGGGCCCGCCGCCCAGCGCCTGCCAGAACGCGTCCTCGGCACGGGCTTTCGACCGGGCGTAGCTGTTTTTCGGATCGACAGGGTCGCTCTCGGTCAGCGGTTGCTCGCCGCCCGCGCCCAGCACGCTCGCGGTACTGAGAAAGATCACCCGCGGAATGCCGGCGTCGACGGCGGCGGCCGCGATCCGCCGGGTGCCCTCGACGTTGATCCTGTCGATCTCGGCATCGTCGGCGGCATTCTTGCGAGGGATGATCCCGGCAAGATGAACCAGGGCATCGCAGCCCGACCATTCCCCCGGCACGGCGCCTCGCGCCCCGCCCTCGGCGTCCGGGGCCGCAAACCACTGCCGGGGAACGACGACCACCTCGTCGCCCTGCGCCGTCAGCCTGGCCACGAGATGGCGCCCGACGAAGCCACCCGCACCTGTCACCAGAACCCGCATCGCGCCCCTCCCCATTGTCGCGGCCCGGAGGGCCGGGGCGACCGGCCTCGCTGGCCATTGGCCTCAACAGCGCATGGCCGCATCGCCACGTCCGTTTCCGACGGCTGTCTTGACGAGATAGGCAAGGTCGGAGGCGAGGCTGATTTCCGAAAGGTAACGCCCATCCGCCTCGGCCAGTTCGACCGGCGTCGACATGTCGATGCCGGCGATCTGCGCCGGACCGGTGATGCCCGGCCGCATGCCGTAGGCGCCGCGCCGCTCGCGCTCGGCGATGAGCAGCGTCTGGCTCGGCAGGCAGGGGCGCGGCCCGACGAAACTCATGTCGCCACGCAGCACGTTCAGCAGTTGGGGCAGTTCATCGAGCTTCGTCTTGCGCAGGAAGGCGCCGAAGCGGGTGATCGCCGCCGGCGGCACCTCGTGGCTGGGATGGTTGCCGGTATTGGCCGCCATGGTGCGGAGCTTGTACAGAACGAAGGGACGGCGGCCCCGCCCCACCCGCGTCTGCCGGAAGAGCGCGGCCCCGCCGCTTTCGAGCCGGATGACGGCCATGCAGGCGAGGCAGACAAGGCCCGCCGGCAGCGCCAGCGCCAAGGCCAGCGCCACGTCGAGCAGGCGCTTTCCACCCCTGCGATAGAGGTCAGACATCCGCGCCACCCCTCCGGCAGGGCCCGTGCACCCGGAAAGGGCGCCCGGCGCGGCGACCGTGCGGGCCGGCCGGGAGCGCATGGCCACGTTCGATCATGTCCGTGCTCCCGCTTCCGGCGCCCGGGCCGGCCGGCGCGCCTGCCGCACGGGCAATGAAGCCGCCCCGGGCCGGCCGGGCTCCTGCCCTTGCCTCGCCCTTCTCGGCGCCGCCGCGCACGGCGTGATCAGCGCGCAACACGCGGCGAAATAGGCGAACATCGCGGCGGTGCGCAGGGGATAGTCGATGAAGGAATGCAGCATCAGCAGCAGCACCGCCAGCGAGGCACACTGCTGCAGCACCCGCAGCCGCATCTCCCCCGCGCCCTCCGCGGCGATCCACAGCCGGTACACACGCTCGCCGAACCAGGCCAGGAACAGCGCCGCCAGCAGCGCGCCGGCAAGGCCGGTCTCCAGGAAGAACTCCACCCAGTCGTCATGGGCGCGGTTGATGTATTGCGGGCCCAGCGTCGACGCGTTCTCGTAGACCGGGAACACGGCGGTGAAGGTGGCGAGCCCGGTACCGAAGGGCAGCGCTTCCAGCGCGGCCCGGAACGTCGTCTCGTTGAGCACCGCGCGCAGCTGGTCGACGAGCCCCCCGCCGAAGCGGCCGAGAAAGCGGTCGGCGCCGAGCTGGCCGACCAGCAGCACCAGTCCCACGAGCACGGCGAGCACGAGGCTGCGCACCCGGCGGGGGGCGGAGGCCCGCCCGCGCAGCACGGCCAGGATCAGCGGCGCCATGATCACGACGCCCGCCAGCGCCGCCAGCAGCAGCAGGATGCCCGCCCGCGAGCGGGCCAGGGCGATTCCGGCCATGATCAAGAGGCCGAGGCTGAAGGCGGCCGCAAGCCAGATCACCTTGGGCGTGCCGGGGCCTCGGGAGCCGAGAACCCGCTCCCCGCGCCCGACGAACCACGCCACGCCGAGCAGGAAGGTGACGTAGAGCTGCGCCGCGAAATGATTGCGGTTGGCAAAGAAGCCCACCGATTCCGACCGGTTGCTGATCTCGAAGAAGCGCAGCGCGCTCGCCGGGCCCTGCATCACCTGCAGCACGCCGAGGAACAGGGCGAGCGCGCCGAACGCCACCGCCCATCCGGCGA
>JAEYTJ010000204.1 GCA_023434095.1 Pseudomonadota bacterium
GGCAAATCGACCCTGCTCGGCCTCGCCGCCGGTGTCACCCGCCTTCAGGAGGGCCGCGTCTCCGTGCTCGGCGGCGACATGGCGGACCGCGACTGGCGCCGGCAGGCGGGCGGGCGCATCGCCTATATGCCGCAGGGTCTGGGACGAAACCTCTATCCCACGCTCTCCATCGCCGAGAACCTGGATTTCTTCGGCCGGCTGTTCGGGCAGGGCGCGGCGGAACGGCAAGAGCGCATCGCGGAACTCCTCGCCGCCACCGGCCTCGCCCCCTTCGCCGCACGCCCGGCCGGCAAGCTCTCGGGCGGCATGAAGCAGAAGCTCGGCATCTGCGCCGCGCTGATCCACGACCCCGATCTCGTCATTCTCGACGAGCCGACGACCGGCATCGACCCGCTGTCGCGCCGGCAGTTCTGGGAACTGATGGCGCGGCTGCGCGAGCGCCGCCCGTCGATGAGCGTGATCGTCGCCACCGCCTATATGGAGGAGGCCGAGCGCTTCGACTGGCTGGCGGCGATGAATGCCGGGCGGGTGCTCGCCACCGGCAGCCCGGCCGAGATCCGCGCGCAGGTGGGGGAGGCGACGCTGGAGCGCGCCTTCGTCGCCCTGCTTCCTCCCGCCGAGCGCACGCAGGACGGCCCGCTGCCGGACCTGCCCCGGGTGATCCATGATGGCGAGCCGGCGATCGAGGCCAACGGCCTCACCCGCCGCTTCGGCGATTTCGTCGCCGTCGACCATGTGAATTTCCGCATCGAGCGCGGCGAGATTTTCGGCTTCCTGGGCTCCAATGGCTCGGGCAAGTCGACGACGATGAAGATGCTCACCGGCCTGCTGCCCGCCAGCGAGGGCGAGGCCAGGCTGTTCGGCGCGCCGCTGGCCGGCGGCGACATGGAAACGCGCAAGCGCGTCGGCTACATGTCGCAGGCCTTCTCGCTCTATGGCGAACTCACCGTGCGTCAGAACCTCGTGCTGCACGCGCAGCTGTTCGAGATCGCCGAGGTGGAGGCGCGCGTCGCCGAGATGGAGCGGCGCTTCGACCTCGCCGATGTCGCCGATGTGCGGCCGGAAAGCCTGCCGCTCGGCATCCGCCAGCGGCTGCAGCTTGCCGTTGCGGTGATCCACAGGCCGGAAATCCTCATCCTCGACGAGCCGACCTCCGGCGTCGACCCGGTGGCGCGTGACGGCTTCTGGCGCACGCTGATCGAACTCTCGCGCCAGGATGGGGTGACGATCTTCCTCTCCACCCATTTCATGAACGAGGCCGAGCGCTGCGACCGCATCTCGCTGATGCATGCCGGCAAGGTGCTCGCCGTGGGCACGCCGGAGATGCTGAAGCGCGAGCGCGGCATGGACACGCTGGAAGAGGTGTTCATCGCCGTGCTGGAAGAGGCCGGCATGGGGCGCGAGGAGGGAAGCGTCGAGCTGAAGCAACGCCCCGCGACGCTGGAGCCGGTGAAGCGCTTCGACGCCGGCCGGCTCTGGGCCTATGCCCGGCGCGAGGCGCTGGAGATCGCCCGCGATCCCGCCCGCCTCGCCTTCGCGCTGATCGGGCCGATCCTGCTCCTGTTCACCTTCGGCTACGGCATCTCCTTCGATGTCGAGAAGCTGCCCTATGCCGCCTTCGACCAGGACCGCAGCGCCCAGAGCCGTCAGGTGCTGGAGAGCTTCGAGGGCTCGCGCTACTTCGAGACCCACGCGCCCATCGCCTCCATCGACGAGCTGGAGACGCGGCTGAAGAGCGGCGAACTGAAGCTCGCCATCGAGATTCCTCCCAATTTCGGCCGCGACCTGCTGCGCGAGCGCCAGCCCGAAATCGGCGTATGGCTCGACGGCTCCATGCCCTTCCGCGCCGAGACCACGCGCGGCTATGTCCAGGGCATCGCCCAGAGCTACCTCGCGGATGCCGAGGAGCGCACCACCGGCCGGGCAAGCCCGGCGGCGCCGTTCACGCTGGAGCCGCGCTACCGCTACAATCAGGCGTTCAAGAGCGTGAACGCGATGGTGCCGAACGTCATCATGCTGATGCTGGTTCTGATCCCCGCCATCATGAGCGCGCTCGGCGTGGTGAAGGAGAAGGAGACCGGCTCCATCACCAATTTCCAGTCGACGCCGGTGACACGCCTCGAATTCCTGCTCGGCAAGCAGCTGCCCTATGTCGCCATCGCCTTTGTCAGCTTCCTCACCATGGTGGCGGCGGCGCGGCTGGTGTTCGACGTTCCGGTGAAGGGGTCCTTCGCCACGCTGGCCTTCGGCTCGCTGGTCTATGTGTTCGCCACCACCGCCTTCGGCCTTCTGGTGTCGAGCTTCGTGAAGAGCCAGGTGGCGGCGATCTTCGCCACCGCCATCGTCGCCATCATCCCGGCGGTGAATTTCTCCGGCCTGCTGACGCCGGTGTCCTCGCTGTCGGGCGGGGCGCGGCTGATGGGGCTGGCCTTCCCCTCGGCCTGGTACCAGCAGGTGAGCGTCGGCACCTTCACCAAGGCGCTCGGCTTCTGCGCGCTGTGGCACGACATCGCCATGGTGTTCGTGTTGGCGCTCGTCTTCATCGCCGGTGCCATGCTGGCGCTGCGCAAGCAGGGGGCCTGAGCATGTTCGCCCGCCTCGCCCGCATCTGGCGCCTCGGCATCAAGGAACTCTACAGCCTCAAGGCCGACCCGGTTCTGGCCGGGCTGATCCTCTACACCTTCACCGTC
Organism: Pseudomonadota bacterium; assembly: GCA_023434095.1. Classification (GTDB taxonomy): domain Bacteria; phylum Pseudomonadota; class Alphaproteobacteria; order Rhizobiales; family Xanthobacteraceae; genus Ancylobacter. The sequence goes on from JAEYTJ010000204.1 coordinate 2,691, forward strand.
GCGGTCTACACCGTCTCGGCCGGCGCCAAGTTCGAGGTCGAGAACGCCGCGGTGGCGGTGGTCGACGAGGACCAGAGCGCCCTCTCGCGCCGCCTGCGCGACGCGCTGCTGCAGCCCTTCTTCAAGGAGCCGGTGGTCATCACCTCGGGCGAGATTGACGCGGCGATGGATTCCGGGCGCTATGTCTTCGTGCTGATCATCCCGCCGAAATTCGAGCACGACCTCATCGCCGGCCGCGACCCCGCGCTGCAGCTCGACATCGACGCGACCGCCATGTCGCAGGCCGGCAATGGCGCTGCCTATATCCAGAACATACTGGTGCAGGAAGTGGCGGCGGCGATGGGGGGAAGCGCCTCCACGCCGGTGAACGTGGTTATCCGGCCGAAATTCAACCCGAACCTCACCTCCGCCTGGTTCACGGCGGTGATGCAGGTGATCAACAACGTCACCATGCTCTCGATCGTGCTCACCGGCGCTGCCCTGATCCGCGAGCGCGAGCACGGCACCATCGAGCATCTCCTGGTGATGCCGGTGACGCCGTTCGAGATTATGACGAGCAAGATCTGGTCGATGGCCCTGGTCGTGCTGGGGGCCTGCGCCTTCGCCCTCCTCTTCATCGTGCAGGGCCTGCTGGCCGCGCCGATCGAGGGCTCGATCACGCTGTTCCTGGCCGGGGCCGCGCTGCATCTGCTGGCGACCACGTCG
>JAEYTJ010000260.1 GCA_023434095.1 Pseudomonadota bacterium
CGGCGCGATGATCGAGGCCGATGGCGAGCGGCTGCGGCAGGTGCTGGTGAACCTCGTGCAGAACGCCATGCAGGCGGTGATGGAGCGCCCCGGCGGCGCCCCGCCCGGCCGGGTGACGCTATCCACCGCGCGCGAGGGCGAAGCGGTGCGGCTCACCATCGCCGACAACGGCGTCGGCATGAGCGAGGAGGTGCGCGCCCGGCTGTTCGAGCCCCTGTTCAGCACCAAGCCGTTCGGCCTCGGGCTCGGCCTCGCGCTGGTGCAGCGGATCACCGAGAGCCATGGCGGCAGCGTCGCCGTGCACTCCGCGCCGGGCGCGGGGACGCGGGTCGAACTGAGGCTGCCCGCCGCCTCCGGGGAGAGCCGCCATGTCGCTTGAGGCCCTCCCCCACGCGCCGTCGCGCGTGTTGATCGTCGACGACGACCCGGATTTCGCCGCCAGCCTCGCCCTGCTGCTGGAGATGGAAGGCTATGCCGTCGCCGTCGCCCATGACGGCGCCGGCGCCCATACCGCCCTCGGCGGGTGGGCCGGGCCGGCGGTGGCGCTGGTCGATATCCGCCTCGGCCATGAGGACGGCGTGGCGCTCGCCACCGAGCTGATCGCCGCGCGCCCGGAGCTGCTGGCGGTGATGGTCACCGCCTATGCCTCCGTGCCGACCGCGATCCGCGCCCTGCAGGCGGGCATTTACGACTATGTCTGCAAGCCCTTCGAGCCGGGCGAGCTGCTGGCGATCCTGGCGCGCTGCTTCGACCGCCACCGCCTCGCCCGCGAGCGGGAACAGGCGGAGGAATTGCTGCGCCGCGCCCGCCGGCTGGAGGCCATCGGCCGGCTGTCGGCGGGCATCGCGCATGACTTCAACAATTTGCTGGCCGTCGTCGGCGGCAATCTGAAGCTGCTGCGCGAAGAGCTGGAACGCGGCGTGCAGGCGGATGGCGCCGTCATGCGCGAACTGGTCGCCGACGCGCTCGCCGCCGTTGAGGAAGGCACCGCCGCCAACCGGCAATTGCTCGCGGTGGGCCGTGCCCAGACCCTGCTACCACGCGTGGTCGATCTCACCGCAGCGGTGGAACAGGCGGCGGGGGCGGCGCGGGCGGCGCTGGGGCCCCCGGTCGCGCTGGAACTCGCGGGCCCGGACGAGCCGTGCTTCGCCAGGGTGGACCCGAGGCAGTTCGAGGCGAGCCTGCTCAATCTCGTCATCAACGCCCGTGACGCCCTGGCCGGCAGCGGCAAGATCCGCCTCACCGTCGCGCGGCAGGCGCTCGATACCGCCGCGCCCTGGCGGCTGGAGGACATGCCGCCCGGCACCTATGCGGCGGTGACGGTGGAGGATGAAGGCTGCGGCATGGCGCCGGAGATTCTCGAGCGGGCGCTCAACCCCTTCTTCTCCACCAAGCCGGCGGAAAGCGGCAGCGGGCTCGGCCTCGCCATGGTCTACGGCTTCGCGCGCCAGTCCGGCGGCACTCTCCTCATCGACAGCGCGCCCGGCTGCGGCACCCGCGTCACCCTGCTGCTGCCGGCGGCGTGAACACATAGCCCTCGCCGCGGACCGTCTTGATGAGGTGACCGCCGCCATCGTCCAGCTTGCGGCGCAGCTTGCCGATCATCACGTCGACGCTGCGGTCGAACGGCGCCCATTGCCGGCTCGCCACCAGATCGAGCATCTGGTCGCGGCTCATCACCCGGCCGGGGCGTTCCGCCAGCGCGGCGAGCAGCCGGAATTCATGCGCGGTGAGGTCCACCCGCCCCCCGTCCGGGCCGGTGAGTTCGCGTCGGTCGAGATCGAGCCGCCACGGGCCGAAGGCGATGCGGTTCGCCGACGCGGCCGGCGCGGCGGCGGCCACGCGGACCATGCCGCGGGCGCGCCGCAGCAGGGCGCGGATGCGGGCGAGCAGCTCGCGCGGCTCGAACGGCTTGGTGAGATAGTCGTCGGCGCCGATTTCAAGGCAGACGATCTTGTCCACCGTCTCGCATTTGGCCGACAGCATGAGCAGCGGCATGTCCCAGCGCGCCCGCAGGCCGCGCGCCAGCGTCAGCCCGTCCTCGCCATAGGGAAAGGTGAGGTCGAGAATGACGAGATCGAAGGGCGTCACCGCCAGCGCGTCGCGCATGGTTGCGCCGTCGAGCGCGAACTCCGCCGCGAAGCCCTCGCGGGCGAGAAACTTGGTCACGAACCCGCACATCCGGCGGTCGTCGTCGACCATCAGGATGCGCGGCATGCGCACCGCCTCGTTCATCATCCCGCCCCGTGCATTCGCGCACCGAGACGACACGTCGCGTCGCCCTGGGAGCGAGCATAGCCGCTCGCTTGCCGGCTGCGCAGCCATGCCGCGGGGCGATTACAAAAATTTACATTCGCCCCGCCCGGCGCGGGAAGAGCGCTTACATCGGCTTCCTAGCCTGCTGCGGCAGGGTGCGGGCGCGTGGCTTTCCGGCCTCCCGCCTTCAGGAACGGCGCCAACGCCGCGGCACCCTCGCAGGAGGAAGCTCATGGCCAAGACCGTCTTCAAGATCGATCTCAACAAGGCGCCGGAAGACCAGGCGATCAAGACCCATAATCGCTGGCACCCCGACCTGCCCATGGTCGAGACCTTCAAGCCCGGCGACGAATTCCGGGTCGAGTGCTACGACTGGACCGGCGGGCAGATCGGCAACAATGACAGCGCCAACGACGTGCGCGACGTGAACCTGACCAAGGTGCACTATCTCAGCGGCCCCTTCGGGGTCGAGGGCGCCGAGCCGGGCGACCTGATGGTGGTCGACATTCTCGACATCGGGCCGATCGAGGGCTCGGAATGGGGCTTCAACGGCCTGTTCGACAAGAACAATGGCGGAGGCTTCCTGACCGAGCACTATCCCGACGCGGTGAAGTCCTGCTGGGATTTCCACGGCATCTACACCACCTCCCGCCACATCCCGCGGGTGCGCTATCCCGGCCTCGTCCATCCCGGCCTGATCGGCTGCCTGCCCGACCATAAGCTGCTGGCGGAGGCCAACCGCCGCGAGGCGGCGCTGGTCGCCACCGATCCCAACCGGGTGCCGCCGCTGGCCTGCCTGCCCTTCTCCGACACCGCGCTGATGGGCCAGATGAGCGGCGCGGCGCGCGACAAGGCGGCGGCCGAAGGCTGGCGCACCGTGCCGCCGCGCGAGCATGGCGGCAATTGCGACATCAAGAACCTGTCGCGTGGCTCGCGCTGCTACTTCCCGGTCTATGTGAAGGGCGGCGGACTTTCCATGGGCGACATCCACTTCTCGCAGGGCGATGGCGAGATCACCTTCTGCGGCGCCATCGAGATGGCCGGCTGGATCGACATCGGCGTCGGCCTGATCAAGGGCGGCATGGCGAAATACGGCGTGGTCAACCCGATCTTCAAGCCGAGCCCGGTCGACCCGCATTTCGACGACTACCTGATCTTCGAGGGCATCTCGGTCGACGAGCACACGGGCGAGCAATACTACCTCGACGCCCATGTCGCCTATCGACGCGCCTGCCTCAACGCCATCGAATACCTGAAGAAGTTCGGTTATTCCGGCGAGCAGGCCTATTCCATCCTCGGCACCGCGCCGGTGGAAGGGCGCATTGCCGGCATCGTCGACATTCCCAATGTCTGCGCCACGGTGGCGATCCCGACCAAGATCTTCGATTTCGACATCAACCCCAACTCCACCGGGCCCACAAAGCAGGTGTCGGGCGTCGATGTCGCCCGCGCCAGCTGACCCCTCCGGCACAGAGTGCCCCGGTCGGCCTGCCGGCCGGGGACGAGGAGATCGATCATGCTGCTCGGACTTGGCCTGCTCTATGTCGGCGCCGTCCTCGTGCTCAACGGCCTATGGCTGTTGGGAAAGATCGAGGACCGCGAAATCATCGTGGTGAACGTCATCTCCGGCGTGGTGACGCTCGCCATCTCGATGTTCTGGGCGTTCAACCCGGAGGCGGATGCCGGCTCCATCAAGGGCGCCGCGCTCACCCTGCTGTTCACCGCCACCTATTTCTGGGTGGCCTATAACCGCGTCACCAAGGTGGACGGGCGCGGGCTCGGCTGGTTCAGCCTGTTCGTCGCCATCACCGTGGTCCCGGTGGCGATCCAGTCGCTGCGCGGGGCGGACAGCTCCATCAGCCTCTGGATGGGCTGGAACTGGGTCGGCTGGGCGCTTCTGTGGTTCTGCTACTTCCTGCTGCTCACCATGAAGCAACCCATCCTGCGCTTCACCGGCGCCTTCACCGTGCTCATCGGCATCGTCACCGGCTGGGTGCCGGGCGTCTCGCTGCTGCAGGGCTGGCTGAACCCCTGATCCCGGCGGATGGTTTTGCGGCCATCCGCCTTTCCTTGCATCGGATGGCCCACGGGCCATCCGCCCCCTTTTTATGGAGGACCGAGGATGCCCCTCTATTCCTATTCCTGTGACGATTGCGGCACGTTCGAGGGCTGGACCACTATGAGCGAGGCGGAACAGCCGGCCTGCTGCCCGGAATGCAGCGGCGAGGCCCCGCGCGCCATGGCGATGCCCCGGCTCAGCACCATGAACGGCACGCTGCGCAAGGCGCTCGCCCGCTCCGAAGGCACCGCCTCCGAGCCCAAGGTGGTGAAGCGCGAACATCTCGCCGGCTGCGGCTGCACGCTCTGCGGCACCCGCAAGAACAAGCCGGCGCCGATCGAGCGGCGCTGGTCGCTCGGGCACTAAAGGCCCGGCCGCCGGCCCCGTCAGGGGGTGGGTGCCAGCACGCGGCCGCGGGTTTTTCCCGCCGCCGCTCCCTCGCCGATCAGCGCGGCGAGCACCTCATAGGCACCCTCGATATCGGCGGCGAGCGCCCGCGCTGCCCTCTCGGGATCGCGGGCGCTCACCGCGTCGAAGATCGCCCGGTGCTGATGGTTCGAGATGCGGAAATTGCCCGAGCCGCGCAGCAGGTGAAAATACGGGCTGATCTGCAGCCAGAGATTCTCGATGATCGTCAGCAGGATCGGTGATCCCGCATGGCGGTAGAGATGAAAGTGGAAGTCGTAATTGGCGCGGATGTAGTGCTGCGCGTCGGCGTTCTTCTCCGCCTCCTCCAGCCGCTGGAACGCCCGTGTCAGCGCGGCGATCAACACGCCGTCCTGCCGCTCGGTAGCCCAGCGGACTGCCGTGCTCTCCACCTCCAGCCGCACCCGCCGCAGATCTTCCAGCCGTTCCAGCGTCAGCTTGGGGATGCCGATGGTACGCCCCGACACCACGGTAAGCACGCCCGCCCCAGTGAGCTTGGTCAGCGCCTCGCGCACCGGCATCGGGCTGACGCCGAACGCCTCGGCCAGATGCGCCACGGTGATCGACTGGCCCGGCGCGATGCCGCCTTCGAGGATCAGCTCGCATAGCCGGCGGAACACACCTTCCTGCAACGTCTGCTTGTGAAGCGGAACGACGTGTTCGCGAAGATCGGACATCAGCGACTCCCGGCTGCGGATGGCGCCAGCATAACGCACCGCGCGAGGGACTTGAAGCCGATTTTGATTTTTGATCTAATATCAAAATCGACGGCACGCGACAGACGCGCCGCGCTTGGGAGGACGACGAATGAGGATAACAGCCCGTGTCGGGCTGGCGGCGCTGTGCGCGCTCGCCGGTGCCGTGCCCCCCGCTATGGCGCAGGAAAAGCAGAAGGTTTTCCTGTCCATGAGCTATATCGGCAATGACTGGCAGGCCGAGGCCGCCAACATGGTCAAGGCCATGGCCGCCTCGAAGGCGCTGCGCGACAAGATCGACCTCGAGGTCCAGGTCGCCGGCCCCAATGCCCAGCGCCAGATCCAGCAGATCAACGCCATGGTGCAGGCCGGCGCCAAGGCGATCGTGGTCTACCCGATCTCGCCCACCGCGCTGAACCAGGTGGTGAAGAGCGCCTGCGCCAAGGGCGTGAAGATCGTCGCCTATGACTCGGTGATCACCGAGCCCTGCGCCTACAACGTCACCATCGACCAGGCGGAAGCCGGCCGGCGCACGGCGGAATGGCTGGTCGAGAAGCTCGGCGGCAAGGGCAACATCGTGCTCGTCACCGGCGTGCCTGGCACCTCGGTGGACAGTGGGCGCACCAATGCGGCGAAGGAAGTCTTCGCCAAGCATCCCGGCATCAAGATCGTCGGCGAGGCGGTCGGCCTGTGGAGCCAGGCGGTGGCGCGGACCGAGCTTTCCAAGCTGCTGGCCACCCGCAACTGGAACGACATTGACGGCCTGTGGATGCAGGTCGGCTGCTACACCGCCAATGCCATGCAGCTGGAAGCCGGCCACACCGCCGAACAGCTCAAGCCCTGCGCGGGCGAGGGCTCGAATGGCGGGCGCATCCAGATGCTGAAGGCCGGCACCGAAGTGGAGGGTGCCGACGGCGCCTACAAGCCGATGGGCGCGCCGCGCATTTCCTACGCCTCGCCCCCTTACTCCGGCGCCTATGCGCTGAAGCTGGCGGCGGAACTTCTCGACGGCAAGGAAGTGCCGCACAACGTGACGCTACCGCTGCCGATCGTCACCAATGAGACGATCAAGCTCTGCGAGACCGGCAGCTGGGACGAGATGAGGGCCGGCTGCAACGTGTTCAAGCCGTCCATCATCCCCAATCCGGGCTGGTTCGCCTCGATCTTCTCCGAAGAGACCCCGGAAGTCGGCCTGAACGCCGCCCTCGTCGGCCAGCCCGAGAACTGAGCCCCGCCAACGGCCGGGACGCGCTGCCCGACGCGCGCGCTCCCGTGCCCCACGGCTCCGTTGCCGACGCTGGCCCGCGTGCCGGCGCCCCCTCTCGCGCGCCAAGGGAGAGATGGCATGTCCCATCCCCACACCCCGCCCGCCGTCGCGCTCGCCGGCGTGTCGAAGGCCTTCGGCGCGACCCGGGCGGTCAGCGATGTCAGCTTCGCGGTCCGCGCCGGCACGGTGCACGCCCTGCTCGGCGAGAATGGCGCGGGCAAGTCGACGACGATGAAGCTGCTCTCCGGCCTCATCGAGCCCGATGAAGGCAGCATCGCCATTGACGGGCGCCCGGTGCGGCTGCGCTCGCCGCGCGACGCCCACCGCGCCGGCATCCAGACCGCCTTCCAGGAACTGACCTTGGTGCGCGACCTCAGCGTACTCGACAACATGCTGATCCCGTCCGCGCCGGTGAGCTTTCTCGGCACGCTGCGGCGGCGAACGGTGGCCGAGAGCGTCGCCGCGCATTTCGCCCGGCTCGGCCTCGTGGTCGATCTCAACGCGGAGGTCGGCCGGCTCGACCTCGCCCTGCGCCAGAAGATCGAGATCGCCCGCGCGCTCTACCGCCAGCCGCGCCTGCTGCTGCTCGACGAACCGACCTCGGCGCTGGCCGGCAGCGATGTGGAATGGCTCGGCGGGTTGATCGCCGACGCCAAGGCGCGCGGCATCACCGTGCTGTTCATCTCCCACCGCATGCCGGAAGTGCGCGCCTTCTGCGACGACATGACCGTGCTGCGCAACGGCCGGCGGGTGGCGAGCGGCGCCGTGGCCGATTTCACCGACGCGCAAGTGGTGGAGATGATCATCGGCCGTTCGCTCGACCAGACCTTTCCCCCGCGCCGCGCCGTGCCCGCCGCCGAGCGGCCGGCGCCGGTGCTGGAAACGCGCAGTCTCACCGCCGGCGCCAAGCTCACGGAGGTCGACCTCGCGCTGCGGCCGGGCGAGATTCTCGGCGTCGCCGGCCTGCAGGGCATGGGGCAGAAGGAGCTGTTCTCCGCCTGCTTCGGCGCGCTGCCGGTGCGGCGCGGCGAAATCCGCGTCGACGGGCGACCCGTGCACCTGTCGAGCCCGGCGGACGCCCTGCACCCCTCGCTGCGCATCGGCTTCGTGCCGGAGGATCGCAAGACCGAGGGGCTGTTCCTCAATCTCGACGGCACCACCAATGCCAGCCTGCCGGTGATCGACAGCTTCAGCCGCCACGGCCTGATCGACCGCGCCGCCGAGCGTGCCGCGACCGACCGGGTGTTCGCGGCGGTGGATGTCGCGGCGGTTGCCGCCTTCAAAACCGCCGGCGCCTTTTCCGGCGGCAACCAGCAGAAGATCGCCTTCGCCAAGTGGCTGGTGGCGCAGAGCCGCATCCTGCTGCTGTTCGACCCCACGCGCGGCATCGATGTCGGCACCAAGCACCAGCTTTACGAACTGATCCGCGCCTTCGCCGATGCCGGCGGCGCGGTGCTGTTCCATTCCACCGAAATCCCCGAACTCGTCCATCTCAGCGACCGCGCCATCGTTCTCTATGAGGGCCGGGTCACGGCGCAGCTCGGGCTGGAGGAGCTTGACGAGCGGACGGTCATGCGCGCCGTGCTCGGCGATGGCGCCACCCGTCTCACCGACGGAGCCGCCGCATGAGCCTCGACCTTGCCACTCCCGTCGCCTCCGCCGCCCCGCGTGCCCGGCCGCGTGCGCCGGCCCGCGCGCCTTCCGCCCCGCGCCGCTGGCTGGGGCGCAACCGCGCGCCGCTGGTGGCGCTGGCGGTGTTTCTCGGCCTGTTCCTGCTCGTCGATGCGCTCAGCCCCGGGCCGCTCTCCTATTTCGACGTGTCGTTCCAGATTTCCGGCGCGACTCCGCTGGCGCTGGCGGCGATGGGGCAGACGCTGGTGGTGCTCTCCGGCGGCTTCGACCTCTCCGCCGGTGCGGTGATCTCGCTGGTCAATGCGGTGCTGGCGCGCTCCATGGACCCGGCGGCGGCCGAGGCCTCCGTGCTGGTGTGGACGCTGGCCGGCATCGGCATCGGCATGATGGTCGGCGCCTTCAACGGCTTCTTCGTCGCAGTCGTCCGCCTGCAGCCGATCGTGGTGACGCTGTCGACCATGTTCATCGTCCAGGGCGCGACGCTGCTGGTGATGGACCAGCCCGGCGGCTTCATCGCGCCCACGCTCGGCAGCTTCTACATGGGCGATGCGGTGGAGGGGCTGGTGCCGATGGCGCTGGTGGTGCTCGGCCTCGCCGCGCTGTTCTGGACCTGGCTGCGCAAGACCGGCTTCGGCGTCGCGCTCTACGCCGTGGGCAGCGATCCCGCCTCGGCGGCGGCGACGGGCCTGCGCGTCACCGCCGTGCGCTTCGGCACCTATGTACTGGCCGGCGGCTTCTATGGCCTGTCCGGCGTCTTCGTCAGCGCCCAGACCGGCTCCGGCGACCCGCTGGTCGGCAATTCGCTGCTGCTGTCGATGTTCGCGGCGGTGGTGATCGGCGGCACGCGGCTCGGCGGCGGCAAGGGCGGGCTGGTCGGCACCATCTTCGGCGCGCTGGTGCTGATGGTGGTCGTCAACATCCTCTTGGTGCTGAACGTCTCCGCCTATTTCGCCACCATCGCCGAAGGCGGCGTGCTGCTCGCCGCCGTGCTGATCGGCTCGCTGAGCCGCGATTCCGTGCTGAGCGACCAGTTGCGGCGGCTGGGCGGGGCGATCGCGGCGCGGCGCGCCGGCACGCATGTGAGCCAGCGCCCCGCCGGCGACCGGCGCCTTGCCTTCGTCACCGGCGCGGCGACGCCGGCACGCAGCGTTGCGCCTAGCTTCCTGCAACGCCATGGCCGTGAGCTGCGCTTCGCCCTGCCAGCCTATGTGTGCCTCGTGCTGGTTCTGATCGCGACGCAGTTCGTGCTCGGCAACACGCTGGCCAATTGGGGGTTCTGGAACGCCCTCCTCGTGCTCTCCACCTTCCTCGTCATCCTCGCGCTCGGCCAAGGCGCGGTGATCCTCACCGGCGGGCTCGACCTCTCGGTGCCGTGGACCATCGGCCTTTCCGGCATCCTGCTCGCCGGGCTGGTGCAGGGCTCCGACGCCGCCCTGCTCTACGCCCTGCCGTTGGTGTTCGCCGTCGCGGCGCTGATC
>JAEYTJ010000348.1 GCA_023434095.1 Pseudomonadota bacterium
ACCGGCGCGAGCGCCGTCCCGAGCGGACGGAAGGCGAGCGCGAGGCACGCCGCGACGACAACCGGCGCGACGACCAGCGCCGCGAGTCCGGTCCGCGTCCGCCGCGCCCCGAGCGAGGCGAGCGGCCCGACCACCGCGCCGGCCAGGGACGGGCGGAGTTCCGCAACGACCAGCGCAGCGAACCGCGCCGCGACAAGCCGGTAGACCCGGATTCGCCCTTTGCCGCCCTGCTCGCCCTCAAGGCGCGGATGGAGGCGGAGAAGAAGGGCGGCTGACCCGTGCGCGGCTCCCGCTCCCGTTCCGGCCCGCCATCGGCCGAGGCCGGGGCGGAGTCCGTCCGGCAGCGCCTCGACGTCTGGCTGTTCCACGCCCGCTGCGTGCGCACCCGCACCCATGCCGCCGATCTGGTGAAGGCGGGGCGGGTGCGGCTGAATGGCGCGCGCGTCACCGCCCCCGGCCACAGCGTCCGCCTCGGCGATGTGCTGACCCTCGCGCTCGATTCCCGCGTCCGGCTGTGGCGCGTGATCGGCTTCCTGGAAAGACGGGGGGATGCGCCAACCGCCCTCACCACCTATGTGGAGGTGACGTCGGCGGAGGCGCCGGCCCCCACGCCCGGCGACCCGTAGCGCCGCGATCCATACGCGTTCGAAGGGCCAGCCATGCGTCCCGGCCGTGAAGCTTCGGCTCTGGATGCTGTTGCGCCGTTCCGGCAGGTGCGCTAGGGGAGCCGTTGCGGGGCCGTCTGGCGCGCCTAATTCACATGCCCTGCACGGAGACTGGACCAATGACCTACGTAGTCACGGATAATTGCATCAAGTGCAAATACACCGACTGCGTCTCCGTGTGTCCGGTGGACTGCTTCTACGAGGGCGAGAATTTCCTCGTCATCCACCCCGACGAATGCATCGACTGCGGCGTGTGCGAACCCGAATGCCCGGCCGAGGCGATCAAGCCGGACACCGAGCCGGGCCTCGACAAATGGCTGACGCTCAACGCCGACTACGCCAAGGTCTGGCCGAACATCACCGACCGCAAGGACCCGCTCCCGGAAGCAAAGGAGTGGGACGGTGTGCCCGACAAGCTACAGTATCTCTCGCCCGAACCGGGTAAGCAGGACTGAGCGACGGACCTAGCGGCACCCCGCCAACGGCGTCATTCCCGGCTGCGGCTTCCGCCCGCGGCCGCGGGCTGCTATGCGCTGCAATGCGGCAGTATTTTGATTCTCCCCAGATTTGTGCTATATAGCCCTTCGTGCAGTCGATTGGGTTTGCCATGGCGCAACGCTCCCGTACCGGAGCGCCCCTCCCGGAACCAATGTCGGGTCTTCGCTCCTCGTGCGGCGCTTGCCGCGGGAAGGGCATCCCTGAATTTTCCGTCGACGGCTGAAGTACGGCTCCCGCATCCGCGGGGCGCCGGGGTGTTTCTTTTCCCTGCGGCCGGGCCGCAGGCGGCAGCGCGCCGAGGGCGACGCGGCGCCGGATGAACCGAGACCCAGGAGCAGGCACAGAATGACGTCGACCAAGAAGCCGTCCAGCAACATCCGCCAGGGTTTCAAGACGGGCGAGCACATCGTCTATCCGTCCCACGGCGTCGGACGCATTGTGGCGATCGAGGACCAGGAAGTTGCGGGCTTCAAGCTTGAGCTGTTCGTCATCCACTTCGAAAAGGACAAGATGACGCTCCGCGTGCCGGTGCCGAAGATCGCGTCGGTCGGCATGCGCAAGCTCTCCGAGCCGACGGTGATGAAGAAGGCGCTGGAAACCCTCAAGGGCCGCGCCCGCGTGAAGCGCACCATGTGGAGCCGCCGCGCGCAGGAATACGAGGCCAAGATCAACTCCGGCGATCTCGTCGCCATCTCCGAGGTGGTGCGCGACCTCTACCGCTCCGAGGCGCAGCCCGAGCAGTCCTATTCCGAGCGCCAGCTCTACGAGGCCGCGCTCGACCGCATGGCGCGCGAGCTCGCCGCCGTCGACAACCTGACCGAGACCGAGGCGATCAAGGTCATCGAGCAGAACCTGCTCAAGGGCCCGCGCCGCGCCGGCAAGGGCGAGGCGGAAGCCGACGTGGCGGAAGCCGATGACGAGGCGGACACCGAGGAAGCCGCGGCCTGAGCCGCGCCGGACCTGCCGGACCCGCGGGTCCAGTTCCCTTCGAAGGCCCGGCACGCGCCGGGCCTTTTCGTTGACATTCGGCCCTGCCACCCTAAATCGCATCCCCGCGCGCGCCGACGGAACTTCCGGGCCCGCGAGGCGTTGATGCCCCGTCCGGGCCTGTGCGCTGCGCGTCCGGCGGGTCGAGGCCCGCTCGTACGCTCCCATCCACGCCCGGCAGGTTTGGGGAGAGGCGCATGAGCGAACAGGCCAGCCGCAGCACCCAGATGGCGCGCACCGCCATGGCGACGCCGCTGCTCGAACGCGAGGAAGAGTACGACCTCGCCAAGCGCTGGAACGAGCAGCGCGACGAGAAGGCGCTGCACGCGCTGATCCACGCCCATATGCGCCTCGCCCTCGCCATCGCCCGCCGTTTCCGCAATTACGGGCTGCCCATGCCCGACCTCGTCCAGGAAGGCCATATCGGCCTGATGGAGGCCGCCGCCCGTTTCGAGACCACCCGTGAGGTGCGTTTCTCCACCTATGCGACCTGGTGGATCCGTGCCGCGATCCAGGACTATGTGCTGCGAAACTGGTCCATCGTGCGCGGCGGCACGTCCTCCGGCCAGAAGGCGCTGTTCTTCAATCTTCGCCGTGTGCGGGCCCGGCTGGAACGGGCCAATGAGGGCGGCGCCCCGCCGAGCCGCGAGGAACTTCACCGCTCCATCGCTGAGAAGCTGGGCGTCAGCTCCACCGAAGTCGCCCGGATGGATGCGCGGCTGAACATTCCCGACCTGTCGCTCAACGCGCCCCTCGCCGCCGGCGAGGAGGACGGAGCCGAGCGGCTCGACCAGCTCGTCGCCTCCGATCCGCTTCCCGACGAGCAGGTCAGCCGCGAGATCGACGGCGAGCGCCAGCGTCGCTGGCTGATCGGCGCCCTGCGCGGCCTCAACGACCGGGAGTTCCGCATCATCAAGGCCCGGCGGCTGAACGACGAGAGCGAGACGCTGGAGGTGCTCGGCGCGCGGCTCGGCATCTCGAAGGAGCGGGTCCGGCAGATCGAGAGCCGCGCCATCGAGAAGCTGCGCTTTGCGCTGACCAACGGGCCCGACGTGCCGCGCGGCGCCTTCACCGCGTGAGACAACGCGCCGGCGGGACCGCCGTCAGCGCGCTGCGCCGCTATTCCGCGATAATCTTGTAGGGCTCGCCATAGCCGAGCTTGTCGCCCCGGTTCAGGCCGTTGAGGATGAGGAAGCGCTCTAGCGCCTTGTCCTGCACGTCCATCTTGCCCGCCATCCGCTCGGGCGTATCGGTCAGCCCCGCCGTGACGATGCGCAGGCGCAGCGGCTTGACGTTCTCCGCCTCCTCGATCGACACCCGGCGGAAGGTCTCCGCCGCCTCGCGGAAGGCGCGGTCGAGCTCCGGCGTCAGCTCGCGGGCGGCGAAGATGAGCCGGTAGACATCGCTGCCGAAGCGTATGGCGAACATGCGGAACGACCATTGGTCGCCGCGCGCCACCGCCGTGGCGGCGGGGAAGCCGTTGAGCACGAGGCTCTCCACGGTGGAAATCTCCACGCCCTCGATCCAGCCCGAGGACAGGTACTGCGCCAGGGACTGGTCGCCGGCGACCCGCACCGCGTCGAGCCGCAGCGCCTCGCGCCCGGAGGCGCTGGCACCGAGCACGGCCTGCGAGGTGTTTTCCAGCGTGAAGCCGGCCGGCGCCGTGAAGGTGAAGCCGAGCTTGGGGTGGAAGAAGCGGCGGCCGCGCACGAAGCCTTCCTTGGGATCGTCGCCATAGACCAGCCCGTCGATCGCCGCCAGATACTGCTTGCGGTCGCGCTCGCCCGGCTTGTCCGGCGAGGCGTATTCGCGCGCATTGGCCATGACGATGGAAATGCGCTCCGGCGTCGCCGGGTGGCTGGCGAGGAAATCCGGCGAATCCGTGCCGGCGCTCTGGTTCATCGACATGGAGCGCATGCCGGCCTGCCGGCCCATGGTGGTGAGGAAGCGCTCGGCCCCATAGGGGTCGAAGCCGGCACGGGCGCTGATGCCGACGCCGATCGCGTCCGCCTCCAGCTCCTGCCCGCGCGAGAAGCTGGCAAGCGACACCCGGCTGCGCGCCAGCGCCAGCGCGCCGAGATCGGAATCGTTCACCACATCGGAGATAACGCGGCTGACCAGCACCGCCTGCTTCATCTGGTCCTCGCGCGTGGCGGCGTGATTGGCGATGACATGCGCCATTTCATGCGCCAGCACCGAGGCCAGCTCGGCATTGTCGGACGACAGGGCGAGCAGGCCGCGCGTCACATAGAGCGAGCCATTGGGAAGGGCGAAGGCGTTGACCGCCGGGGAATTGAGGATGGTCACGCGGTAATGCAGGTCCGGCCGTTCCGAGGCGGCGACGAGGCGGGTGACCACCCCCTCGATCTGCTTCTGCAGCTTCGGGTCGCTATAGGCGCCACCATAGGAAGCGACGAGCCGCTCATGCTCCTTGCGCTGGGCCGGACTGAGCGCTTCCTCACGGCTGATCGCGGCTGGGGCGGAAGCCTGCTTGTCGTCGACGGCGGCACAGGCGCCAAGGAGCAGGCCGCCGCCGAGCAGCAGCGCGCGCACCAGCGCCCGCCCGAAGGGCGTCGCCCGCTCCGTCCCGCTCCTGGCCCTCACCGTCCTCACTCGTCCCCCGTCGGCCGCATATGGCCTTCCGCCCCGCTTCCCGTCCCGACGACGGGCGATTCCTGCACGCCTGCGCGGGCGATTTCGATCTGCTCCGCCCGCCGCAACGTGATCGCCGGACCGCCGGCCTCGAACACCGTGCCGCGCAGCCGCACCCACCTGCCGACGAGGTCTTTCGCCGTAAGTTCGCGCGCCGCCAGCGCCGCCCGTCCCTCGGCCTCGACTCTGCCGGTCATATCCTGACGCCAAACCCGGCCAAAATTGAGGTAATCCACACGGCTGGTGTTTCCAACGTCAAGAATGCGGCCTGCCACGATTGTGAACCGGCCCTGCCGGGCCCGAAGGGCGTCGATATCGTCGGCGGCGAGCGGCAGGTGGCGCCACAGGCCGCGCCTCTCGCGGTGGGCATTCGCCTCCGCCTCGAGCCAGGACGGGAAGCAGCCGAAAACGCCATCTTCCGGGCGCGCCAGCGCCAACCCCTCGCGCAGCAGCGCCTGCTGCAGCGTCGGCACCTCGGCCGAAGCGGGCGCCACGGAAGCCCCCGGAGCGCCGACGAGGGCCGCGCGGCGGCCGTAACGGTCACGCGCGCCCTTGACCGCGAAGGAGATGTTGCGCCCCAGGACCCGGGCGGCGAGATCGTCGCGCCAGCTCACGGCGGCACCCGCGCCGCCGCCCGCCAGCCCGGCGAGGCGCAGCACCGTGCCATCGGCGAGCACGAGGTCGCCGGACGCGCGCACATCGACCACATGGCCCTGCGCGAGCGGTGCATTCAGGCAGGGGGCGGAGATGGCAGGGGGCGCAGCCGAAGCTCCGGCCGCCGGCGGCAGGACCAGCGCCGCGGCCAGCGCGGCAAGCCCCGCTCCGGCGGACGGACGCCTGAGCGGCAGGTGAAGCGATGTGATCGGGCGCTCCGCCATGACATTCCTCGGGCCACGTTCCTCGGGCCGCACGCGCTTGAGGTCGCCTACGTAAAGGCCGACCCGGTCGCACGCTGGCCCGGATCATCCCCCTTGCGGGAGCGATGCCATGCCGGCTTTCGGCCGGGTGCCAAAGCCTAGCTCAAATGCCGGCTTTCGCCCACCCGCCCTGCGCTTCGCCGCGCGCGAAGCGCCCTGCCGAAACCGCGCCACCCTCTTGATCGGAGCGCCCAATTCGGGTCATGTACGCGCGGTCACTCCCGGTAGCTCAGCAGGATAGAGCACAGGTTTCCTAAACCTGGGGTCAGGGGTTCGATTCCCTTCC